>JBEQSW010000006.1:0-3860 GCA_040348565.1 Myxococcales bacterium
GCGGGTGACGCCCCATCACGCTTGACGTTTGCAGCAGCGGGCTTGAGCGGGACTGGCTGTGCCGGCTCGCCACTTGTTTCCGCGAGGGCGGGCAGTTCCTCCGGCGCGATCGGGGCCACCTCCAGAGTTGCAGGCGCTTTGCTGACCAAGGTGGGTGAGAGCGCGTCGCGCTCCGACTCCTCTCGCGCCTTGCGACGGGCGGCGATGAACGCCACAAGAACGATGAGAGCGGCGACAGCCAGAGCCAAGCCAGCCAGGCCCCGCACGTAGCGCGTCCTCCGGGGCCGTCTTGCCGACGATCCCTGCCCGACTCCCGCGAGATGCTTCGTCGCGACAGGTGGTGCTGGCGCACCGTCCGTGCGCGTAACAGGAGCCTGCCCGACTGTGCTGCCACGCTCCGTATGCGTGGTCACGCCTTGGGTGCCGGGCTCAGTCCACGGCGCGTGGCGATCAGCGATCGTTTGGCCCGCGTCGCCAGGGGGCTCGTCAAGCCAGCCAGATGCAAACGGCGCCAACGCTCCGCCAAACTCCGCTGCCGTTTGAAAACGCTTGGCTGGTTCGACTGCCGTTGCTCGTGAAACTATCTCAACAAGTGACTGCGGAGTGTCGGGCGCGAGATCGAGCAGCGATCTCAATTTGCCCACGAGAGCTTCGTCAGCCAGCTCCTGCACTGTGCGACCGGTGAATGGGGACGAACCCGAAAGCATTTCAAAGAGAAGAATCCCTACTGAGTACAAATCGGCGCGAAGGTCGGCGTGGAGCGGATCACGGATCTGTTCAGGCGCCATGTAGGCGGGCGTGCCGAGCATCACGCCGGCCCGCGTGAGATGCTTGATCGTCTCGCGCGGAATCGAATCTTTGGCGATTCCAAAGTCGACGAGCTTGAGGACCGAGCCCCGCGTCGATTGCACAACGAGCACGTTGTCGGGCTTCACGTCGCGGTGCACCACACCGAGCGCGTGCACCGCACCGAGGCCGTCGAGTAGCTGACGCGCAAACGCAGCCGCCCTGGCGCGGTCCCATCGGCGTCCTAAGAGCCCAGAAAGCGTCGTTCCCTTGAGGAACTCCATGACGATGTACGGCAGTCCGTTCAATCGCGCGGCGTCCAAGATGCGAACGACGTGCTCGTTCTCTATGCGAGCGCAGAGCCGTGCTTCGGATAGAAAACGTTCTGCCACGCTTGGGACTTGCGCTAGCTCGGGCAGCGGAAACTTCAGGGCGACGCTCTTCCCCAAAAGCTCATGGTGCGCCTCGAACACGAGCCCCATCCCGCCGTCAGCGATGACGCGGAGCACTCGATACTTCTCCGCAACGAGATCCCCGACGCGGGGCACGGTGGCTGCAGTCGTCACAGCGGCGCCGCCAAGACGGAGATACCCATGAGGCCCGATACTAGGGGGCGTTCGATGCGCCTTTCAATGGTGTCGTTGCCCGCCATGATGATCCTTAGACCGCACCCGGGCAGTCGTACGCTTCACCTGCGCGTGGGGCGGGTTGCGTGGCAAAGCACCGTGAGCCCACGGCTGAGCCCACGGAGCTTGCCTATGATGGTGTCGTGGTAGAGTCCCGACTATGCGTTGGGCACTCTTTGGTGCTGTTCTCCTTGGTGTCCTCGCCTGCAAGCGTGAAGCCGGCGATGACGACAAGGCATTTCTCGTTGGGCTCTGTGGCACGGCCCGCGACGCATGTGCGCGCGCCGCGGACCGGGAGGGCGGTTGCAACAAGGACGGGTGCGCTGCCGGATACCGGGGCTGCTTGGCGAATCTCAGCGATCCGCCTGCGGATTGGCAACCACCGGACGCCTTTGACGACGACTGCAAAGCCAAGAGCTGCTTGGCGGCGTGCCAGGCTGGTTCGGGAGTGGCTTGCCGAGGTTCGGCCGCCATCGTGGCCAAATACGGGACGAGGGCCTACTGCGACTGAGCGGAAGCCCGTGGTCTACTCAGAGGTGCACGCAATGAGGTTTACGCGGCGGCCCCTGTACCGCTGTCCGACGGATCGCGGTCATCGGCGAAGCTACAAGCCCGTCGCAGTGCGCGCTCGCACACCCTCGCGATTCCCATAGCCAAGCAGGATGCTGGTCTGGGTCACGACAAAGTTGACGACTTCGCCGGTCTCCCATGCCCAGAAGAGCGCAATATGCGCGCGATCTTCTCTCAGGCATTGGACGAGTGAATTGCTGCAAGCGTCAGGAACCTCAAACCGGACTTCCGTTGGCGCGCTGTACCGGTGGAGCAGCTGATCTCGAAGCCGGCCGATGACACGGGGGACGTCAGAATCGCTTACCGAGTTGAAACCTATTTCGAGGAGGATGTAGCAGATCTTCTTGTCGCAGGACGTAACGGTGGTCGTGGCGGAGAAGTCGGCAGAGGTAATGACGCCATCACAATGGCCCCCGGTCGCCCTGGGCTCGTAGCTTCGACCTGCGACCTCGCACGCCGCGTCGAACTCGTCCAGCGTGCTACCTAGCCGAACACCGAGAGCACCTGTGGGCGGAGCAGATGCAGCGTATCGTGCTCGTGCCGCCCTAGAGGATCGAACCGGCCCCGTGCGCTCGGCGGTGTCGGGATAGCGAGTTTCTGCGGGGCCGCTATCCTCGCCCGTCGAGCAGGCGATCAAGAGCTGGCCCGCAAACTTCTTGTCTATCGAAATTCCGGTTGCGTAGCCGCTGGTAACTTGAACGCCGGTAGTGCCGCGCGCGTCGTCGACGATCTCGTAACCCTGGGGGCAGACCTCGCCGGCCTTTTCGAAGCAGTTGTTTTGGTTGCGCCTGCAGTCAATGGCGAAACCGCGCCTCCCACTGGGGGTCGTGACCGGCCGCGCAACGGCATTGCCGCAGGCCGGGACGAGCATGGTGATCGCGAGCGGCCCCAGCCACTGTCGCAACTTCGGCAGCATGGTGGAGAGATAGCCGGTCGCTGGGATGTAATCAACTGCATCGCAAGCCCGCGCGGTTAGGCCTCGAGGGAGTCGCTCGATCAGCAACACCACCTTAGAGCAGCGCGCGGACGCGGCGCACAGCCTCCGCGAGATTGCCGAGCACCAGCTCCGCCGGGAGGCGGAGGACCACGAACCCCGCGCGCGTGAGCCGCTTGTCCCGGCGGGCGTCCGCCCGCTGGCGGCGGCCGTCAACGTGGTAGCCGCCGTCAACTTCCACGACGAGCTTCCGAGCCGGAGCGAGGAAGTCCACGATGCTGGTGCCGACCACGACCTGGCGCCGGAACCAGACCCCGAGTTTGCGGCCCGACAGCCGAGCCCACAGCGCGCGTTCTGAAGCGGTGGGCTGCTCGCGCATGCGGCGCGCGAAGCCTTGGCGGCGGGCGAGGTGAGGCGATGAGCTTGATGTGCGTGCTTTCATGAGACTTCTCCTTGCGGCGAGCGGCCGACGAAGCCCATCCGGCGCAGACGCTGTGCCGCGCGCAGACTCCAGCGTCGTGTCTTTGTTCACAATCGCCGGCGCGGCGCTGCGTGTGCGCCCTCTCGCGAGTCGGCCGCTCGCTGCAAGGAGAAGTCGAACGCATGAGCACCGAGCGAGTCGCCGTCGTCGACCCGCGAGCGGAGCGAGCTCCGTACATTGCCCTTCAAGAGGCGGGCGGCGACTACCCCTCCCTGCTGCGCGCAGCCCTCCGGGCGAGCACAGCTTTGGGAGGGGTCGGCCGCGCGCAGGCCGCAGGCCGAGCACGGACGGGGGTGGGCAGCCCTGCTGCGCCGTGTACGCATCAAGGAGGTGGGCGACACCAACTTCTTGGTCGACGAGCAGGTCGAGAAGTACGTGTTCGAGCGCGAGAATGCTCGCGTGATGGAACGCGGCGGTCAGCCCTCGGTCGCAGAGCCCATGCTGCTCGGCATCACCAAGGCGT
>JBEQSW010000025.1:0-7008 GCA_040348565.1 Myxococcales bacterium
CTCGTCGAAGCCTCGGCTGGCTTCGGGCTCGACCCCGAGCAGCGCGTGTCCGTAAGGCCCCGCGCAAGAGCAGCCGCTTCGAGCCTGGATGCCGAATAGGTCGTTCAGGAGCCGCACCACGAAATGGTGATGCAAGAAGCCGTCGCCGTGTCGAATCAGGAACGACACGATGGGAACGCGCGGGGCGTCGACGTTACCCAGCACGACGATCTCGGGCCTACTCCCGAGCGAGCTCAGCGCGCGACGCACGAAAGACTCTTCGCGCCTCAGGATGGTGTCCTCGCCCACCGCCGTCTTGAGCTCGAAAACGAGCGCGGCGCGAATGGCTTCCACGATAGCGGGCGTTCCGGCCTCCTCGCGGCTCGCGATGTCCGGCGTGTAGCGCTGCACGTCGGCGTTGACGTACGCAATGGTTCCGCCGCCGGGCACCGTCGGCACGGAGTTCTGGAATAGTCGGCGCTTGGCGATGAGGAGGCCGGGAGTGCTCGGTCCCCCCGCAAATTTGTGCGGTGAGATGAAGACCGCGTCGAGCGCCGTCAGCGCGGGGGAAAGGTTCGCCTGGCGCGGGTTCATCTCGACCCGGACGTAGGGAGCGGCCGCCGCGTAGTCCCAAAACGCGAGTGCGCCGTGGCGGTGCAGGAGCGCGGTGAGGCCCCGCACGTCCGAAAGCAGCCCCGTCACGTTGGAAGCAGCGGAGAAGCTAGCGAGCTTGAGCGGCCGGGCGGCGTGCTCGATCAGGGCGCGTTCGAGCGCCAACGCGTCAATCCGACCCGCGGCGTCCTCGGGAATGACCACCACCGTCGCCAGCGATTCGCGCCACGCGAGCTCGTTGCTGTGATGCTCGTAAGGCCCGATGAAGACGACGGGCCGCGCCTGGAGCGGAACGTGCCCGGAAAGGTCGTAACGCGCGTCGAGCTCACGTGGGATGCGCAGGTTGAGCACCGCAATCAGTTTGTCGATCGCGGCGGTGGAGCCCGAGCCGCAGAAGAGCACCACGTCCTCGAGCCCGGCGCCCACCGCCGCCCCGATGGCGTCGCGCGCTTCCTCTCGCAGTCGCGTCGTCCGCCGACCCGTGCCGGATGCTTCCGTGTGGGTGTTGGCGTAGAACGGTAGGACGTCGTTTCGGATGTACTCCTCCACGAACGAGAGGGCGCGACCGGAAGCGGCGAAGTCGGCGTAAACCATACGGCGCGGTCCGAACGGACCGTCGAGCACCGCCCCTTCGCCGATCAGCGAGCTGCGGATATCGTCGATGAGATCTTCGGTGGCTGTTTCTGGAAACGGGGGGACCTTCTCCTGCGGCATGGGCACCGCCTTCAGCAATGGATGTGCCAGCGGCTCGGGCGCGGAGTTTAGCCGCCTTCCTGCGTGCTCGGCAGCGGGCGGCGCTGGGTGTCCCCGGGGGCTGTCCCATGGGACGAGGATCACGACGCACAGGCAGGCCGAAGCCATCGAGCACGCCCCGGCCTGGCGCGCTGGTTGCTGACGGCTTAAGGTCGAGTCGTTCCGCAGAACACGGAGGCGCGACGTGCGAGCACGAGGGAAATTCCATTCGACGGGTGTTCTGATGCTCGCCCTGAGCGTGGCGGGGACGCTCGATGCGTGTGGCGATAGCAGCGACGAAAAGCTGCGCGCCGTCCACCTAGCCGGTAGCTGCTCTATCGACTCCGACTGCGTCGACGACTTGGTGTGCGCCTTCGGACACTGCCACTACGAGTGCGGAACCGACAAGGATTGCGCCAAATACAAAGCTCGTTGCGTGCGTGACGAGTCGGGCGGCGGCGTTTGCCAGCTGCCGAGCGAAGAAGACTGCCTGCGAGACAAAGATTGCGTAGGCGAGCAGGTGTGCGCGTCGGATGGCCAGTGCCGAGACCTGTGTTCGTCGAGCCTCGTCTGCGTCGAAGGGGCGGTCTGCGCGACGGGTGACTACTGCGCGAGCGAATCTGAAGTCGACGCGCAAGGCAACCTGGTATCCTCCGGAACCGGCGTCGGCGGAGCCGGCGGCCGCGGTCCCGGCAGCGGCGAAGGCGGAAACGGAATCGACGCGGCTGGCGCCGAGAACGGCGGAGCGGCGATCACCGGTGGGGGACCCATGGGCGGCGATTCGAGCTCGATTGGCGGTAGTACCGCTGGCGGCGCGAGCGAGGGCGGTGCTGGCGCGGGCGGCGTTATCTCGATCGTCGACGAAATGGAGCCCAATGAGACGCGTGACGCTCCGATGCACCTCGGTCTGGCTACCAGCGTGCAGGCTAGCTTTTCCACCGACGCGGACGCCGATTTTTACGAGGTAGTAACCCCGGAGAGTGACGCCGCTGGCGGCTACTACGAGTTTTCGGTCACTGACATTCCCCAAGGCGAATTCTCGCTGAGCATTCTCTCGGGGGTGAACTTCGGCATCGTTGGCAACGCCATCAACACCGCGACCGTCGGACAATCCTATTTTGGCTATTGGGCGTCTGGGCCAGGCCAGGCATTTTTGATCAAGGTCAGCGCCAAAGCCGGCCAGGTCTATCCGTACAAGTACGTCCTCAACGTTAGGTACACGCCCGCCCTCGACCCGCTGGAACCCAACGATACCCGGCAAACCGCGACCGACCTCGCTATCGGCGACCCCGTGCAAAGCCTCTTGTTCAGCGGCTATGTGACCAGCACCATGACCGACAAGGAATACGATGACTGGTACCGCGTCGAGCTTGCTGCAGGCCCTTTCACGGCTGCGCTGAGCAACGTTCCCGCCTCGGCGAATGCCGAAGTAGACCTGTACGATTCGGGAGGCGCGTTTCTCCTAACCAGCTTCGTGGGCACGCTCGGCGCGGACGTGACCCTCAGCAATTCGATCGCCACGCCTGGCGTCTACTATCTGCTGGTCAGCGCTTACGACCGACCGAGCGCTATCGGGCAAGCGTCGAAGCCCGGCGACGTTCCCGCCCACTTTCGCGACAACTACACCTTCACCGTGACGCAGTGACGGGGTAGCCAGCGTGGATGGTATCGTTCCGCGAGTGCCCCGCCGACCCGGAGACGAGCCATGACCCAGCCCGGCGCGAACGCGCTCGTGGGCCACGTTTTGGGCGAGAAGTTCTTCGTGCGCCGCCAAATCGGCTCCGGAGGCATGGGCGCGGTGTACGAGGCCGAGCACCTCGTCACCAAGCGAGTCGGTGCGCTGAAGCTGCTCCACGCGACGCGAGCGTCTGTGAAGGAGGTCGTGGCGCGCTTCGTGCGAGAAGCATCGGCGGCGGCATACATCGAAAATCCGCACATCGTCGTGACCTACGATGCCGGTAACCTGCCTAGCGGCGAACCCTATCTGTTCATGGAGCTGCTACGAGGCCGCCCGCTTTCCGCGCTGATCGAGGAGCGAGGGAAACTACCGTTCGACGAAGCGCGTGCGCTCGTGGTCCAGGCCGCAGACGCGCTGGCCGCGGCCCATCTCGCGGGCGTCGTTCACCGCGACGTGAAGCCCGATAATCTGTTCGCGTGCGAGGGGCCGACCCCCTTCGTCAAGGTCTTGGACTTCGGTATCAGCAAGTTTGCGCCGCAGCTGGCCAAAGCCCAACCGCTCACCGTCGACGGGGCTCCCATGGGCTCTCCGCACTACATGTCTCCCGAGCAGGTGGTCGGCAAACGAGACGTCGACTTTCGCACCGACATCTACTCGCTCGGCGTGGTTCTGTATGAATGCCTCACCGGGACGCCCCCGTTCACGGCTCCGTCGCTGAGTGAGCTCGGCGTGAAGATCTTCGAAGGTCGCTATCAACCAGCGAGCGCAATCGTGCCCGCGCTCCCTCCCGGGCTCGACGAGTTTCTGGCGATGGCGATGGCGGTGGAACCGAGTGAGCGGCACGCGAGCATCGGCGAGTTCCGTTTGGCGCTGCTGGCGCTGGCTGGACCGGGCACGCTGGCGCAGTCGACGCTCGTCATCGAGCCTTCACCGGTACCGCGTCGCGTGACGCCGCGCCGCGCCCGGCTGGGTTTCGCGCTGACTGCGGGATGCGTGGCCGCGCTGATGATCCCGCTCGGTTGGCTGGGGCTGCGCGCCGCCGCTCCGCCGTCGAGCCCGGTCGCGTCTTCGCCCGTTCGCGTCGGCCCTCCGGGCGTGGCGCGTAGCCGCCCCCCGACTGACGAGCTTCGCGCTCGCGTCGAGGGCGCGCCAAGCGAGGCCCCGCCAGCTGCATCGTCCGCGGCACCCTCGGCCAGTGCTTCGTCCGGGCCGCTCTCGGCGCGGCCGGCGCAGGGAGGGCGCCGATTGTCGGGGTCTTCGTCACGAGCACGCAGCGACGGTTTGGTCGACGCCAATCCTTTCTAACGAAGCTGCTGGTCGCGCGGATTTGGTGGGAATAGACTGCGGCGCGATGTCGCGAGACCTCACCGGGTTCCAATCGACGCATCCAAACGCGCCCGCATCCGGTTTTGCCGGCTCCGAGCTGATGCTGACCCTGGTGTATCCGCACGAGCTTTCGGGCCAGAGCGCACCGCTCGCTTCCGGGCTGACCCTGGGCCGCGCGCCCGAAGCCGACGTCACGTCGATTTTTCACCCCACGATTTCCCGTCGTCACGCCGAGATTCGCCTCGGCCTCGGCGGTCTTTTGTGTCTTTCGGATCTCGCGAGCAGAAATGGCACGTTCGTAAACGGCAAACGAACACAACTGCCGGTTCCCCTCGGCGCACAGAGCGTGGTTCGCCTGGGGGACGTGCTCGCGGTGGTCGACGAGCGCGCGCAGGGCCGTTTCGACGACGACGACGTGTTGCCCGGCACCGGTGTGCGCATCCAGAAAATCCGCAGCGAGCTCGCGCGAGCGGCGCCGGACGCGGCACCGGTGCTGATCGTCGGCGAGACAGGCACCGGTAAAGAGCGGCTGGCCAGGGAAGTGCACGAGCGCAGCGGGCGGAGCGGGCCTTACCTGGCACTCAGTTGCGCGGAGCTCCCGTCCCAGCTCGTAGAGAGCGAGCTGTTCGGTCACGAGCGCGGCGCATTCACGGGTGCAAGCTCGTCCAAGCCAGGTCTTTTCCAAGCGGCCCGCGGGGGCACTCTCTTCTTGGACGAGATTGGTGAGCTGCCCATCGAGCTGCAGGCCAAGCTGCTGCGCGTGTTGCAGGAGAGAGAAGTGAGACCGGTCGGCGGCACCAAGGCCGTGCCGGTCGACGTTCGCGTGGTCGCGGCCACCAATCGCGACCTTACCGAGCTCGTGGCGCGTGAGCAATTTCGGCGCGATCTGTACGCCCGTCTCGCGCTCTGGGAGCTGCGCTTGCCTCCTCTGCGCGAGCGACGACAGGACATTCTCAGCTGGGTAGGTCTGCTGCTTTCGGCTTGGAATCGAGAGCGCGGAATCCAGTCCGAGCTCAGCTTGTTGCCAGATGCGGCAGAGCGGGTGCTGCTTCACGATTGGCTCGACAACCTACGCGGCCTCAATCGCTTGGTTCACAGGCTGGGCAGCCTCGGCGCGGCTCGGCCGTTCAGCTTGCGCGCGTTGCTCGACGCGCTGCCGGAGTTGGGGACGGCCGCCGATTTCGGCGGCCCGCCGCAAGCTCTCCCGAGCACCGAAAGCTCCAGCACCCTCCCGCCTCGCGGCTCGGCATCCAGCGCTCCCACGGCGCCTGGCGAGCGGCCGAACCGCGAAGAGTTCCTGGCCTTGTACGAGGCTTCGGGCTGCAGCGTGCGTGCGATGTCCAAGCACTTCGGCAAAGATCGCCGTCAAATCTACCGCTGGCTCGAGGCCTTCGGTATCGCTCGCGAGTAGCCTGCCGTTATGAGGCGACGTCTGGAGTTGGCGGTGTCACTCGCGTTGCTCGCGAGTGTGAGTCTCCAAGCACGCATCGGCTCGGCTCAACCTGCTGACACCGGCGCCGCGCCTGACCCTCGCGCAGAAGCGAGGCAGCGCTTCGATCGCGGCCTCGCGCTTTACGAAAGCGCCGACTACACGGGTGCGCTGGCAGAATTTCAGCGCGCCTACGAGCTCACGCAGCACCCGCTGGTCCTGTACAACGTCGCATTGGTGCAGGCCAAGCTCGGGGACGCCATCGGCGCCGTGAACGCCCTCGAGGCCCTGAAAGCCGGCGGTCTTGCCCAGCTCGGCCGTGAGCGCGCGGTCCGCGCCGAGCAGGTTTATGCCGACCAATTGCTGCGCGTCGGCACCGTCTCGCTCAGGTGCAACGTCGCCGCCCTCACGGCGCAAATCGACAATGTCGACGTCGACCTGCGAGCGCCCCTACGTCTGACCTCGGGCCAGCACTTACTTGCGATTTTCGCGCCCGGGTACGCGCCGCGCCACATTGCTTTCAGCGTGCTCGGGCGCGCACACAAAACCATGGAGGTGGAGCTAACCCCGATCGCCGAGAGCTTGAGTCGCCTACAGCTCACCAGCGACGTTCCGGACGTCGAGGTTCAGGACTCCGGTCAGCTGCTCGGCAAGCTGCCATTCCACGGGCCGCTGATGCTGGCGCCCGGCAAGCACGAGCTCGAATTCTCGCGCGAGGGTTACGGGGTCGAGCGGAGGAGCGTGGTAGCTCTGCCCGGTGACAACGGCACGCTTCACGTCCCGCTACACGCCACAACCGCGGATGGACGGCTCCAATTGCGGCTCAGCGAGGCGAACGCGGTCATCAGCGTAGACGGAAGGCCGTCCTTGGCGGGAGCGAGCGGGCTTTCGCTCCCTCACGGGCGACACGCACTGCGGGTACAGCGAGCAGGCTTCTTCGAGGTCAATCGGGAAGTCGTGGTGCCGCCAGCGGGTGCCACGACGCTCGATCTGCAATTGCTGCCGACCCCCGAATATTTGGCCCACTATGTCGAGAGCGCCAAGCGCCAGCGCAGCACCGCGTTCATCACCGGCGGCTCGGGGCTTTTGACTCTGGCGGGGGCCGGCGCGTTCTTGCTTTGGAATCAAGGCCAGAAGAATCGGGCCAAGCGCGCCTTCGACGATTTCGCGAGTGAAGTCGAATCGCTCCCGGGGGGGAGTTGCAGCACAGCCGCGTGTGACGCCCAGCTCGGCGTCCTGCTCGATAGCCTGG
>JBEQSW010000055.1:0-9336 GCA_040348565.1 Myxococcales bacterium
ACGGCGTCACCAGGCACGGATGTCGATCGACGCGCCCGGGCTTGCAGGGCAATTGGTATTCGAGCCAACGGGTGTGCTCGTCGATACTGCGAGCGCTGGTGCCCTCGATGACCAGCTCGTAGCGCTCGCGGCTCACGCTGCCGAACGCGCCGTAGGTATTCACCAGGTTGAACGGCTCGAAGGATGCGTTCATGGCCTGGCGGGGTGACAGCAAATTCACGACCGGGTTGAGGCTCAAGATCGCGACCACTATCGCCAACGCGATGCTGGCGATGCGCAGGCGACGCGAAGGCTCCGCAGCGGCGACGGTTTGCAAGCGCGCTTGCCAGCGCGCGCGCAGTCGGGGCGGCGCCGCCCGCAGCAACAGCTGGTCATCGAAACAAGCCAAGCCGATGAGCAACGTCAGCCAGTTTAGAAACGACAAGTTGCCGCTGGCGATCAAGATCGATTGAAAAACGACGATCAGCGCGCCCGCCAGCGCGCGCAGCGGGCGAGGCCCGAAAACGCCGAACGGAGCCACCACCTCGACCAAATGATTGAACAGCGTGCCGAGCTCGTGGAACCACAGCGGCGCGGCGTGAAACAACGGGCTCAGCGGGCCCGGATTGGGCTGAGTTTCGTAGTGGTAAGCCAGGCACGTCAAATCGGTCCAACAGGCGTCACCGCGCAGCTTGATCAGCCCCGCGCCGAACATGATGCGAAAAGCCAACCAGCGAAACAACACCACGACGACCAGCGACGGCGCCGTGCGGGGATCGAATTCTCGCGGACGCCAGAACGGCGCCAAAAAGATGGCCAAGAACCCCGACTCGCACAGCAGCAGGTCCCAGCCATAGCCGTAGAAGATTTGGCCGACGTGCGTGAACGACAGGTACAGCGCCCACAGCAGCGCGAGCAGCGGCGCGTTGCCCCACCCCGCCAGCACTACTAGCCCGCCCAATAGCCCGAGCCAGGCGCCGGTCTGCAACCAGGCGTCCGTGGCCGAGATCCAAAACAAGCTCGGCAGCTCCCAAAACCCAGCCGCGCGCGAGCCCAGCTGCTCCGCAACCAAGCCCAGAAAACGCGCGACCGGCAAGATGCCGTGGCTACCCAACAGCGCCGGCCCCTGACGCACCAAAATCAAGAAAGCAACGGCATAAATCAGGCCGATGCCACGCAGCAGCACGGCCCGAACCAGCCAAAATGAATAAGTGGTGCGAAACGGCAGCAACGGCGAGGCCCTGCTAGATGTTATTCAAGGAAAGGCATGCAGGAAAGGCTCGAGCGTTTTCAGCTGGGCGACACGACGCTGCAGTCGGGCCACGTCTTGCACGGCGCAGAGCTGGGGTACGTTACCTGCGGCTCACTGAGCCCGAGCGGTGACAACGCCGTCCTCTTCCCGACCTACTACACCGGCACCCACCGCGACAATTTGGCGATGGTTGGTCCGGGGCGCGCGCTCGACCCGGCTCGCTACTTCATCGTGATCGTGAACCTGCTGGGCAACGGCGTGTCGTCATCGCCCAGCAACCATCCCACGCAGGGTAAAGCGCTCTTTCCGCACGTCAGCTTGGTGGATAACGTCACCGCGCAATGGCGGCTGCTGGAGCACCTAGGAGTGCAGCGCTTGGCGCTCGCGTTCGGCTGGTCGATGGGCGCGCAGCAGGCCTACCACCACGCCGCGCTGTTTCCGGAGCGCGTGCAGCGATTGCTGGCGGTGTGCGGCTCGGCCCGGACTTCGCCGCACAATTTCGTATTTCTGGAGGGTGTGAAGGCGGCACTGGAGGCCGACTCGACATTCGAAGGCGGTCAGTACGCCCAGCCGCCACTGCGCGGCTTGGCCGCGTTCGGGCGCGTTTACGCCGGCTGGGCCTACAGCCAAGCCTTCTTTCGCGAACGGCTGTACGAGCAGCTGGGGCACGCCTCGCCGCAAGCGCTGCTCGGCGCTTGGGCGCGTGAGCATCAGACCTACGACGCCAACGACTTGTTGTGCGTGCTCAGCAGCTGGCAGCGCGCCGACATCTCCGACAACGCGCGCTACGGCGGTGACTTGCCGAAAGCGCTGAGCGCCATCGAAGCGCGCGCCATCATCATGCCGTGCAGCACCGACCTGTACTTTCCGCCCGAAGACAGCCGCTTGGAGGTGCAGTTGCTGCGCCACGCCGAGCTGCGCGTGCTGGAGTCCAAGTTCGGCCACATCGCGGGCGGCCCCGAGCGAGTGCCCGAAGGCACCGCGTTCGTGGAAAAGGCCCTGCGTGACTTGCTGGCGCTCAAATGAACGTGAGGAACCGGCGGCGCTGCTCGTCCGAGACAGGGTAAAAAGATTGCTCCCATTCGCGGAGCTTGTGGGCGTGATAAATGTCCCGGTAAAAGCCGCCAAAAGCTTGGGCTCCCAGCGGGTCCGCTTCGAAGGCTTCTAGGGCGTGCAGCAGCGTGCGCGGCAACAGCTCGATGCCCGCCGCCTTCAGCTCTTTCCGCCCGCGACGATACAGGTCGTCGTTCAAAGGCTCACCCGGGTCCAGCTCCCGCTCGATGCCGTCGAGCCCTGCCGCCAACGAGATGGCCGCCGATAGGTAAGGGTTGTTCGACATGTCCACCGCGCGGTTCTCGACGCAGAAGCGGTTACCCGGCAGCCGCAGCATCGCGCTCCGGTTGTTCTTGCCCCAAGCCACCAGCACCGGCGCCCACGAGAAGTCGGCCAAGTCGCCCTGAGCGATCAGCCCCTGGTACGAGTTGTAGCTGGGGCACGTCACGGCCGTGATGGCGGCGGCGTGCTGCTTCAAGCCGGCGATGAAGTGCAGCGCCAAGTCGGAGCAGTTGGCGTTGTAGCGCGCCGCCAGCTTGCCCGGTCGCGCACCGCCCGGGGAAAACAAATTTTCGTGCGTCTTGGCGTCGGCCAGCGACATGTTGAAGTGCGCACCACTGCGAAAATCATCGGCAAAAGGCTTGGGCATGAAGGAAGCCACCGCGCTCACCTGCTCTGCCACCTTCTTCACCATGTAGCGCAAGAACACGAAGCGATCGGCCATGGTGAGCGCGTCCGAATAAGCAAAATCGAACTCGTACTGACCCTTGCCGCATTCTTGATCGTAGGAATAGAGCCCCCAACCCAGCTCTTTCATGTACGCCGCCAAAGGCTCCAAGAACGGCGCGCTCTCACTGGCTTGGGTCACGTCGTAGCAAGCGTTCGGACCTTGAAATTTGCTCTTCGTGATCGGCGACAGCTTGCCCTGCGCGTCTTCCTTCAACACGTAAAACTCGGGCTCGATGCCCAGGTTGAAGCGGAACCCGAGCTTCTCGGCGCGCGCCAACACGCGCCGCAAAATGCCGCGCGGATCCCCCGCGTACGGCTCGCCGTGATAGTACAGGTCGCTCGCGAACCAGGCCCGCGTCTTGTCCCAAGGCAAGACCACCGCGCTGCCCAAATCAGGCACGGTCGCGCACTCGTCCTCTTGCGGCCCCGCCAGCCCCAACCCTTCGACCGCGCCCACCGTGTACAGCTCGCTGCCGTCGCACATGTGCTCGAACGCCTCCATCGGCGTCTGCTTCGACTTGGGAATGCCGTACACGTCCACGAACGTTGCAAAACAGCTCTTCACGCCCGCCTCGAGCAACCGGCTCTTCACCGCCGTCACCTGCCCGCGATCAGCCTTGAAGCCCGCGGGAACGCCAAAAGCAGGAACATGCGCATCAGCCATGGCTAGAACATAAAGGTGCGGCGTTTCCCCAGCGTTTCGGAGGGGGCCGCCCACCTGCCCACCCGCAGCCGACCTCGCAGAAACTTCCTTGGCGGAAACAGGCCGAGCCGTCCGGACGCCACCGCGAGCACGTCTCGGGGCTAACGCTCGCTGCCATCCCGTCTCGCAGCTTGGTCCCCCACGAGGACTTAGGGCGGGCTGACGCGTCGATCCGTCCAGATTTGACAGGAGGTCGGGAGCCCGGGCCCGCACGACTCCCGATCTTCTGATCTAGGAAGAAACGCAAGCGGCCGATTTCATCGGGACTGAAAACGCGACTCTCCCACGCGCCCATCCACCATCGGGCGGGTCAGTCCTCGATCTCGATATCAGGTGATATCACCTAATTATCAGGTGATATCACCTGATATCAGGATCGCGCACTGGCGCTGCGGGATATGGAGCGGGGCCTGCCGCTGCTACGCCCATGACTCCAAACACCTGTCTGCCAGCCAGCGCGCCTCCGTCGCGGGTGCCGTAGGCAGGTCGTTTCATGCGATCAGGGCGGCGGTCGCTGCCGCTCTCAGCGACACCCTGTGGAATCTCGCTCGTGCGAGGTGGCCTTTCGCCGCTACAGAAGCTTCTGCGATTCAGGCTGCGGATTGGCAGCCCGAGGTGTCTGGAATCGTTAGATCTGCGGCTTGGCGGTGGACGAGCGGCGCCGCGGAGAGGCTCGCGGAGTTAGCGCGAGAGCTCGTCGAGCAGCTCGCGCGCTTCGGTTTGGCGGTAGCCGATTTTGCCGGACGCGAACGGCTCGAGCGCTTGGCGCGCTTCGGCGTCGCGCCCCAACCTGAGCAGGCAGATGGCGCGATTGTAGCGGGCTTCGGTGGCGAGACGCCCGCGCGGCGCGGCCTGCAAGTAGGCGTCCCAACCCGCCAGGGCTCGAGCGTAGTCGTGGCTGGAAAAATGCGCTTCGTGCGCCAGCCGATAGAGATCGCCGTCCGCGTCTTGGAATGCGGCGCTGGAGCTGGGCGCGGCCGACGGCTTCGCCGATGGCGTGGGCTGAAGCTTGAGCGGCTCGGGCGTTGCCACGGCCACCGGCTCGGCCGCCTCGTCGCGCGGCGGCGGTACTTGCGCCTCGGGAGCGCTGGCGACCTTCGGCGTCGTCGGGGCGTTCCTCGCTTCGGTTTTGGGCTCGCTCGGCTTGCTGCTGTAGCCGACGAGCTGGCCCATGGCGCGGAACACTGCCGGCAGCCGACCCGTGGCCGCGCCCCAAGCCGTACCGGCCGCCAAACAAGCGGCGATGGGCAAGATGAACGCCAGCCGTGTGCGCCGCTTGACCTTGCCTTGGTGCAGGCTGGCCATCACGCGGGCGCGCGTGAAGCGGCCGTCCCCGGCGTCTTCGGCGGTGTCGTCGTGCAGAGCGCGAGTGGCGGCTTTCAGGAGATCGTCCGTCATGGCACGCCCTCCTGTGACAGCTCTTCGCGCAGCTTCTTTTTGGCGTGGTGCAAGCGCGTGCGCACGGTGCCCTCCGGCACGCCGGTAATTTCGGCGACTTCGCGCGACGTGCGCTCCTCGACCTCGCACAGCACGAACGTCACTCGTTGCTCGAGCGGTAGCGAATCGAGCGCGCGCGTCAGCAGCGACGCCAGCTCTTTGCGGCGCTGCAGCTGCTCCGGATCGGCGCTGTTGCCTTCGGGCTCGAGCGCCAGCCGACCCATGGCCGCGCGGCGCCGCGTGGCCGAGCGCACGTGGTGCCGCGCATGGTTGACGGCGATGGAAATCAAAAACGTGCGCAGCGAAGACTCGAACCGGTAACCGCGCATGGCGCGCGGCAAGGCCACGAACACCTCGTGCACCAGGTCCTCGGCGGCGGCAGCATCTCCCACGAGCCGCGACGCGAACGCTCGCACCGCGCGGTGGTGCTGGTCGTACACCTCACCCACGGCCGCGGGATCGGCCGACGCCAGACGAGCGACCAAGCCTTGCTCGTCCTGGGAAGAATCCTCGAGAGGTGCGGTGGGGGAAAACAAGAGGCCGCCGATATTCATATCGCGACTCCTCGCCAAACTCGCGCGTCCCGCGCCGACGGGCGCGGGGTTCGGAGAGGAGCTGGGCTCGGCCTCGGCATACATCTCGTCAGTGCCCGAGGCGGCCCGAAGCGTTCAAACGCTCCGTCAGATTTATTCAAAATGGCGTAATCTTCATGGGTATCAGTGGGTTAGAAGAAGGCGATTCCGGCCCGCGCCTCGGGGCCGATAGGGGAGCCGCTGCCACCGACGATGGTGTGACGAACGCCTGCTCCCGCGATCAGGTCGAGCTTTTCGCCCACTCGTAGCCCAAGCTCGGCCAGGTAATGGAGCTGCTGCTCGTGGGGCGCGCCCGACGCATCGGCCGTGTCGAGAAGCGCCGAGTAGTGCACTCCGGGCTCCAGAAACCAGACCTTGCCCAGCCGCAAGTGCAAGCCGATGCCGCCGTCGTAGCTGACCTTCTCGCTACTCACGTCGACACCCCCGCCCATTTGCGTGAACACGCAGCCGGCGATGGACTTGATCGCGAGGTGCGCCGAGCCGTCGATGGATGTCCACAGCACCGGCTGCACGCGGCCGCTCTTGACGATGCTGAGCACACCGATGGCGGCGTCGGCGTCCTCGGCCACGTTGATGATACCGATTTGAATGCCTTTGACGCGACGGTGCACGTTGATGGGAGCGATGGCGACGCCCGACAAATCGCGCCCGGTGTTGACACCCGCCGCCAGCTCGACGCCTTCGTGCGTCGCGGACGTGTTGGCGCCGCCCGCAATCAGGACGCCTTGGCTGGGTCCGCGAATCACGGTGGCGCCCCCCGCGATGCCGACACCCCGCAACGATTTGGCGGTAGCAAAGCCGCCTCCCAGGAGCGCACCCGTCAAGTTGCCGGCCATGGCGCCTCCGGCGGCAACGACGGCGCCGCGAGCGCGCACGCCGCGCTGCAGCACCGCGCCCGCCGCGAGCTGGACGCCGTCCAGATTGCCGTCGAGCTGTGAATAGCCGACGCTCGCGACCGCGCCGCGAGCGTTGCCGCCCACGAACGTCGCGCCCAGCCCCGCCGCGGCACCAAACAGATCACGCCGCACCCGCAAGTAACCGAGCGAAACCGCCGCGCCGTCGATAGCGCCCGCGCCGCCATAGCCGAAGGCCAGTTGAAGGTGCAGCACCCGGCGCGGGCTGTCGTGCAACAGGGACAGCGGCGTTGAGAAAGCGAAATCGTAGCTGCGCAGTGGGTCGCGGAGCAGATCGTCGTGCGGCGGCTTGGCTTTGCTGTCGGGCGCGGCTTTGGCTTTCTCGGCGGCAGCTTTGTCGGCAGCGGCTTTGTCGGCGGCGGCTTTGTCCGCAGCAGCTTTGTCGGCAGCGGCTTTGTCGGCGGCAGCCTTGTCGGCGGCGGCTTGCTCGGCGGCGCGCGCGTCTGCTTCTTCTTTTCGCCGCGCGCGAAGCTGGTCCAAGAGCTCGCTTGCTTCATCGCGCACCAGGTTGACGGTCAACCAGCTGACGACTTGCACGGCGCGTTGGCGATCGGGCGGCAGCTCGACCGTGCGCGACAGTTGCTCGCCGGCGGGCGTCGTGTAGCTCACGTCGGCGTGGGCGGCGTCGCTCGAGCGCACGCGCACTGCGGCGACGGAGGCATCGTCCGTCAGCGTGACCTCTCGGCCGAGCTCGCGCGCGAGCGAGGCTCGCAGGCTTGACTTGTCGAACGCTTCCGGGGACGCCTCGACCCACACCAGCAACGGCCCCGTTGGCTGAGCGGCGGCGCCAGCGGTAGTGGTCGACGCTGCGTTGCGCGCCGTTTCGTCGGCCCACGCGGACGTCGCCAGCGCGCAGCACAAGGCACCCGCTACGACAGCGCGACCACGCGAAACGGAAGCCAAGCTCATGGGGCAACCACGAAGCGGCAGGTGTAGCGGATCTCGGTCGCGACGGAACGCCCTGCTTTGTCTTTTGGCGCCGCCCAGCGGGAGTTATTCAAGGTTTTGCTGCAAGCGGCGCCAAAGCCGGCGGCGCTTTCTTCGACCAGGGCGACGTGCCGCACGACGCCGTCGGGGTCGATGCGGGCCCGCACTTTGGCGGTGCCACTCAGGCCCCGCTGACGCGCGTCGGCCGGGTAGTTGTGCTCCAGCGCCGCGCCCAGCGCCGGCGGCGATGGACGAGCCGAAAGATCGGAGACAGGCACCAACAACGGCTCCGCCGCGCGCGCGACCACCACCGGGGTCACGACCGACGGCGTAGGCGGCGCCGGAACACGAGGGCGCGTCGGCTCGAGCGCTCCTCCGTTACCCAACGGCATGCTGAAGGCATTGCCGGGCCCATCGCCGGCCAACGTCACCCCTTCGCTGGCCGGTGGCTCCGGCGCGGCTGGCGGGGGTGGCGGGACGTTCGGCTTGGGCTCGGCCTTGGGCTCTGCCCGGCGCGGCTTGGCTTTGGGCGGCTCCGGCTTGGCCGGCTCGGGGGGCTGAACCGGTTCTGGCTTGGCGGGTGTGCTGACCTCGAACCGAACGAGGCTTTGGCGATGTTGCCGAGTGGGGGCCGTGGGAGCCGCGCCCAGAGAAGCGTAGGCAACGCCGTGCAGCAACAAGCTGGCGCCGATGGTCCAGTACAAGAGGTGTGGCTTGGCCATCGTGTCCTCAAGGTTTTTTGAGGTCATGGGCATCCACGTTGATGGCGAAGCGGTCGACGTGCTCCTGCCGCAAAAGATCGATGATACCGACGACGCGCCGGTGCGGCACCGCCCCGTCGGCCGCGATCACGGCGCGCAGCTCGGGCTCACGACTGCGAGCGCTGACCAGTCGTGCGCGCAGCTCGGCCTCGGTCGATGGCACGCCGTCCACGTAAAGATTGCCGGCTTTGGTCAGGCTCACCGTGAGCGGCGCCGTCGTCGCTTCGCCCGTCTTGCCGCTGGGCAAATCGACCGGAATCGAGCGTGATGCCAAGTAGGTCGCGGTCACCATCAGCACCACCAACAAGACCAGCACTACGTCGACCAGCGGCGTGACGTTGATGCCGGTGATGGATTCGTCGGAGGACGAAGAAGACGTTTGCATGCTGCCTCAGACTCCTTTCCTGAACGCCAAGATCTCGTGCGCGAGCACGTTGGCGCGACCCATGCGCGCGCGGATCAACCGTTGAAACAGGTTGAAAGCCGCCACCGCGGGCAAGGCCACCAGCAGCCCGATCGCCGTCGAGACCAGCGCTTCCCCGATCTCGGACATCAGACCGGCCGACACCTGGCCGCTCGAGCTTTGCAGCTCTCGAAACGAGCGCACGATGCCGATCACGGTACCGAGCAAACCGATGAACGGCGCGTTGTTGCCCAACGTACCCAGGAGCGCCAGGTTCTTTTCCATGCTCAGGCGGCACAGCTCGCTCTCGGCTTGCATTCGTTCCTCGGCGCTGGCCACCCCATCTGCGTCGAGCCCGGCCACCGCGACGCGCGCTTCGAAGCTGGGAGACTCCTCCAAGCGCCGCCGAGCCAGCTCCAAATCGTTGTCGCGCAACAGCCGCCGCAGCTCCAAGCGCAGCCGCACCGTGTCGTCGCGTGAGGAGAAGAACAAGACCGCGCGCTCGATCACCACGGCCAGGGCCGCGATCGACAGCGCGATCAGCAGCCAGAGCACCCAGCGTGAGCCGTAGTGCGAGATCGCCAA
>JBEQSW010000339.1:0-13717 GCA_040348565.1 Myxococcales bacterium
CTGCAGCCGCACCCCACCAGCGAGCGCTACACCGCGCCGCGGATGCCCAGCGCCGCCGACGACGTCGCCGTGGCTCCCACCCCTGAGCCGGAGGACGACGGCTTGGAGCAACCGCGCAAACCTGCGCCTGCGACCTGGGGTAGCGGCAAGTCCACGCCCAGCCCCAGCGCGCCGAAGATGACGTCGCCCACCGCTCTGCCGCCCAGCAGCGCCAGCACGACGCCGGCGCCCAGCGCAGCGCCAGCGCCCAGCGCGGCGCCTTCGCCCAGCGCGAAGCCTAGCGGCGCCGTGTTCGACTTCTAACGTTCGCTCAGAACGCGCCGGAGAGGCTCAAACCGGCTAGCTGCGGCGCCACGAACGGCGTTAGCCGCGGGCGGGTGCTACCGGCCTGGCCGTTGGCGCGATCGACGCTCTTCTTGTCCACGTACCACCAGACGATGCCGCCGATGACGGCGACGCCGCCCACGCCCGTCACCCACACCGAGCGATTGAGCGCCGAGCGCGCGTCGTTGCCGGCCTTGATGCTCTCCGTGTCGCCACCCTTGCAGACATGGTTGGGGCATTTGGATTCCACGTCGTTGAGCTTCTTCTTGTTGTCGATGACGCCGATCGTGCCCACGATCAGCGCCGCGCCGCCGACGCCCATCACGACCCAGGGCCAAGGCGAGCGTCGCGCTTTCGCGGTCGGGGCCGGCTCGACGGGGCCGGTTGCAGGGCCCACCGGGGGCGGGGTCGGGCCGGTGGTGGGCGGCGGCGCCGCCGCAGCCGCCGCGTCCTCTTCGGCGATCTTCTTTTTGAGCACCTCGACGCGACGATTGATCTGATCTTTTTCGCCGCTGTTGGGCTCGCGCAACAGGAAGGTTTCGAGCGAGACGACGGCCTGGCGTTTGCGGCCCGCCAGCTCGTAAGCGCGCGCCAAATTCAGCAGCAGCGGGTTGGCGGTGCAGTCGCGGCGGTACGCGTCCTCCCAGTAGTCGATGGCGCGCGCGTAGTCGGCTTCGTTGAAAGACGCGTTGCCGGCCTGGAAGGCGCCCTTCGCCGCCTGTACCTCGGCGTCGGTCGGCTCACGCCCGCAATCCGGGTAGCTCTTGGTCGGCTCCTCGGCATGGGCAAGCGCGGGAACCATCAAGAGAGCGAGAGCGGCGAGCAGCGACTTCAAGTTTCTGAGCATGCGAGTCCCGAGAGTCGAAAAGGAATTTAGCGAGCCCGTAGCATAGGAGCAGGGCTCCCATGATCTCAACGTTTCGCTGCCAAGAGGCGATCGTTTGTCGGCCAGGTGGCCGGCATCTGGAGGCGGCACTTGTGCCGCGGGCGCGATCGTGGCGAAGTTTCGCGCGGTGAAATCGACTTCCTTCGCGCGCCGCGCGCTCGCCGTGCTCTCGGTTGGCCTTGGCCTGTACTCCTTGAGCGCTCCGCCTCACGCAGCGTCCGCCCAAACGCGCAATGCTTCACAGAAGCTCGAAGCCATTCGGCAACTGATGGAGAAGGGGCAGGGCCTCTACATTGCCGGGAACTACCAGGGCGCCGCCGAAGTGTTCGAAGGCGGGTTCAAGCAGTACCCCTACTCGGCGTTCCTGTTCAACGCCGGCGTCTGCTACCAAAAGCTCGGCGACGCCGACCACGCGCTTGGAAAGTTCCGTGACTATCTGAAGGTCGATCCCAGCGCGCCCGACGCGGAGAAGGTGAAGCAGCGCATCTCGCTGCTGGAGACGGCCAAAGGGCTTCCGACGGCGCCGGTCGAAGTCGGCGGCAGCGCCGGTACGGGTGGCAGCGCAGCGGGTGGTCTCGGCGGCAGCGCCGGTGCGCCGGGCCCCACCACCGCCCCGCCTCCACCCGTCGACGACGAGAGCGCCATGCGTTCTTTGGTCGTGGTCGAAACCGAGCCCTCCGACGCGCCGTTGCATTTCTACTCGCGCACCGACGACAGCGCCGCGGCCTTCAAGCTGGGTGGTCAGAACCCCGGCTGGAAAGAGATCGCAAGCGCGCGCTCGCCCGCCAACCTCACGCTTTCGGTCGGCAAGTACCACGTGGTGGTCGAAAAATTTCGCGACTTCAACGAGAGCCAGTCCGACATCGACGTATCGCCGGGCCACGTTTATCAGTTCAAGGCCAACCTCTCGCAGGGCGAGTTCATGGCTTTCTTGCGCGTGTCCGCCAACGTGAAGGGCGGCTACGTGTGGCTCGACGACAACAAGAAAGAGCGGCCATTCTGGGGGACCACGCCGCACGGCGAGCTGGTCAGCGCCGGCCCCCACCAGGTGCTGGTCGAGGCGCCCGGCTTCGAGCCGTTGCTGGCGCCAGTGACCGTCAATCACGGCGAGCAGAAAGAAATGGAAGTAGCGATGGTGCGCGTCGGCTACGGCTTTCTGCGCATCGACTCGAACGCGCCCGAGGTGAAGGTGCGCATCGACGAACAGCCGAAGGGCGTGTGGAAGACCGGGACCGAGCCGCTCGACGTGCAGTCTGCGGCGGGTCCGCACAAGCTGACGGTGCTTTCCGACGGTCGCAAGACGTTCGAGGCCATGGTCAACGTGCCGCGCGGCCAGGTGTTGCCCGTTCACGTGAAGATGATCCCGAAGTACCCGCGCGGGGCCGCCTGGACTCAAGCCGTGATTGGCGCGGCCTTCATCGGCGCGGCCGCCTACTTCGGCAACGAGTCGAACAAAATTTACGATCAGCTGAAGGCCGACGGGCAGAGCGGGCGGCTCGAGGCTGGCGACTCGCGCGTGAACAAGGGGCGCTGGTTCGCGATCGGCGCCGACGGCGGCTTCGCGGTGGGCGGCGTGCTCGGCGTGTTGGCGACTTACAACTTCATCAAAGATCCGCTGCCCGAGTCGTCGCTTCGCACCGACAAGCCGGTCGAGTTCGACGACCCACGCAAAGGCCAACCGGTGGCCGATTCGTCGCGCCCGGGCGCGGCTCGTCAGCGGTTGGTACGCGCCGAGCCCGTCGAGCCAGGGCTGGCCTTGACGCCGCCCAACATCAGCGTGGGTGCGGTGGGGCCGGACGCGCCTGGCTTGTTCATCGGAGGAAAGTTTTGATGCGCCGCAGTGTTTGCATGTTGTTCGTCGGAGCCTTGAGCGCCGGCTGCTCGTGGGGTCGCTACGACGACGTCGTCGAAAATTCTCCGATTGTGCTGCTCAACCGCCCAAAGGCGGTGACCGACGGCTTTGGCTCCAGCCTGGCCACGGCGTCCGTCGACGGCTCGGTCACGTTGCTGGTCGGCGGCACGCCGCTCAAGTCCGGCGGCGCCGAGTTCGAGCTGGGCACCTCCGACTCGCCGTCGCTGGAGGCGCGTGACACCGGGCATTGCCTGGGCAGCGACGCTCCCTGCTATTTCTCGAGTACGCCGGTCGCGCTGTCGCGCGCGCGGGGGCCTGGCTCCACTCCGCGGCCGCTTTGCTTCGTGGACGGCGGCGGCACGGCTGTGGGAGACACCGGCATTGCCGTGCGCTGCACCGACGCGGTCGAATACGCGCTCGACGTACCGGCCGTGGTCAGCAGCCTGCTCGAGTTTTCGATCAAGAACACGCAGCCGACACCGTTTCGCTTCGCCGGAGATCATGGCCCCGACCCCGCGCTGCTGGCGACCGCCGACGAAGAAAGCGCGGTTTGGTTCTATCCGTCACTCAGCCGCTCTTTCGTCGAGGTGCCCAACCCTGCCGATGGCAAGGGCCGCTGGTCGAAGCCGGTGCTGCGCACGTTGTCGATTGCGCGGGTGGGTGAAGAGGGGCGCCTGCTGGCGGTCGGCACGCCCAGCGCGGGTGAAGTTCGTCTGTTCTTCGCTGCGGACGGCGCGACGCCGAGCTACGTGGGGTGCCTCGGTGGCACGTCGGGTTTCGGGCGCGCGTTCGCGGCCGGCCCCGTCGTCGCTGGTGACGACGACGACGAGCTCGTCATCTCCGACGACTCCATCGTTTACGTCTTCGACGCCGCCAAGCTCGCGAAGTTACCGCCGACGGCTGACGCCGAGTGCTCGCTCGGCGCGCTTCCGGAGGGCTCGCTGGTGACGTCGTTCACCTGCGGCTCGACCAAGAACATCTCCGACTGCGAGTCGTCCGAGTTCGGCGCGGCGCTCGCGGTCGGCGATCTGGACGGCGACGGTGACGGAGAGGTCGTGGTCGGCGCCCCCAGCATGACCGTGCGCCACGTCAATCGCGCCGGCGCCCTCGTCATCTACGACGTCGATCCGCCCAAGACGCCGAAAGAGCACCTGTACGATTTCAAGGACATCGCCTTCTTGTCGTCGGCTGACCCCGATGATCAGCTGGGGCGCTCGATTGCGCTGCCCAACATCGGCAAGCGTCAGATCATGGCCGCCGGCGCTCCTGGCGGCGGAAAAGCCGCGCTTTTCTACTGCCCGTCCTTTTTGCCCGCCGAGCTTGCCGGCGCCCGCTGTCAATGAGAGCCACTTCGGAGCCCCGCTCCGCTCCGTAAAAAATGCTGCCCGAGCACAAGCAGATTCTGGTCGTGGACGACGAGCCCAACCTTCGGCGCGTGCTCAGCGCGCAGCTGGAGCGCGACGGCTACGACGTGCATACCGCCGAGGATGGCGAGCAGGCGCTCGGCATCCTCAAGGAACACCACATCGATTTGGTGATCACCGATTTGCGCATGCCGCGCATCGACGGCATGGAGTTACTCCGTCGCGCGCAAAAGATCGACGCCGAGCTGCCGGTGGTGATGATCACGGCCCACGGCACCGTCGACAACGCGGTCGAGGCGCTGAAGACGGGCGCATTCGACTACCTGACCAAGCCCTTCGATCAGGTCGAGGTGCGGACGATCGTCGCCAAAGCGCTGCGTACGCGCGATTTGTCGGCGACCGAAGCCAGCCGGCCCTTTCACGAGATCCCGGTCGAGGGCGCGCGCTACGGCATCATCGGCCAGAGCCCGAGCATCCTCGACTTGTACGCGGTGCTGGACCGCGTCGCTGACACGCCGACCACGGTGCTGATCACGGGCGAATCTGGCACCGGCAAGGAGCTGGTGGCGCGCGCGCTGCACGAAAGCTCGTCACGCCACGACAAGTCGTTCATCAAGGTCAACTGCGCCGCCATCCCCAAAGATTTGATGGAGAGCGAGCTGTTCGGCTACGAGCGCGGCGCGTTCACCGGCGCCGTCGGCTCCAAGCCGGGGCGCTTCGAGCTGGCCAGCGGGGGGACGCTGTTCTTGGACGAGATCGGCTCCATTCCGGTGGAGATGCAGGTGAAGCTGCTGCGCGCCCTGCAAGAGAGCGAATTCGAGCGCGTGGGCGGGGTGCGTACCATTCGGGTCGACGTGCGGTTGATCGCTGCCACCAACAGCGACCTCAAGAAAGAGATCGCCCAGGGCAGCTTCCGCGAAGACTTGTACTACCGGCTCAACGTGGTGCCGATCCGTCTGCCGTCGCTGCGAGAGCGCGCGACGGACATTCCGCTGCTGGCGCTGCATTTCATCCGCAAGTTCAACGCGCGCCTGAAGAAGAGCATCGACGGCGTCGAGCCGGCGGCGCTGGCACGGCTGGTCTCGTACCCGTGGCCCGGCAACATCCGCGAGCTCGAAAACGTGATCGAGCGCGCGGTGCTGTTCTGCGACGGCGACGAGCTGCACCTCGGCGATCTGCCGGCGGAAATGCGCGGCAGCGCCAGCTTGGCGGAGGCGGCCACGACGACGCCGCAGCCGCCGCCGTCGAGCGAGCCGACCTCCACCTCCGCGCTTTCGGACGGCTTGAAAGAGCAAGTCAAAGCGGCGATGAGCCGGCTCGAGCGCGAGCTCATCGTGCGCGCGCTCGAGCAGACCAACGGCAACGTCACCCACGCCGCGCGCTTGCTCAAGATTTCGCGCAAGGGTCTGCAGTTGAAGATGAAAGAGCTCGGCCTCCGCGAGCAGGGCGAGCGCGGCGAGGGCTGACACGTGCGTGCGCCGTCGTGTCGTCCCGCGGCTTGGGCCAGCTTCGCGCCCGGCCGCGGCCCGTTGTTCGCGCTCGGGCTCGTCGCAGCCGTGGCGTGCAAGCGCGCACCGCCGACGGGGCAGGTGAGCTCGGCTGCGCCCAGCGCTTCGCATCGCTCGTCGATCGTCGCGCCCACGCCGCCGCCGCAGCCGCGCCGCGGCATGATCTGGATCGAGCCGGGACCGCTGGTGGCCGGTACGCCGCCGGGGCAGCTGCCGCGCCTGGCCGATCAGGAAATGCCGGGCGAGCAGGTCATTCTGAAGGGCTTTTATATCGACGTTTATCCGTACCCGAACGAAGAAGGCGCGATTCCGCTGACCAACGTGACGCGCGACGGCGCGGCCAAGCTGTGCGCCGAACAAGACAAACGCTTGTGCGCGGAGCTGGAGTGGGAGCGAGCCTGCAAGGGGCCGGCGAACACGACCTACGAATACGGCAACGGCTACCACGCCGACCGCTGCGGCACCGGCACCGAGCCCACCCTGCGCCCGAGCGGCTTGCGCGTGGCGTGTCGCAGTGAGTTCGGCGTGCGCGATCTGCATGGCGGTGCCTTCGAGTGGACGGCGAGCCCCTGGGGCCGCGGCACGGAAGCCGGTTTTTTTGCGGTGCGGGGGGGCAACGGCAGCAACGGCGAGCTGACCGGGCGGTGCGCCAACGCCGAGCCGAAACAGCCGGGCTCGAGCGCGGCCAGCATCGGCTTTCGCTGCTGCGCCGGGCCGCCCGGCGGTGTGGAGGTCGTGCTGGACGTGCGGCGCGGGCCCAAGCTCGAAGCCAAAGGTGTCGTCGACAAGGACTTGGTGCAGGCGTTCTTCGAGGCGTTGCCCAAGGACGCCGAGACGCGACTGCGCCGCTTCGGCGAGCCGCGGGTGGAGATGTTCTGGATCTGGCGACCCGTCGCCAACGAGGACTTGCACGTGGCGCGCATCTGCGCCGGGCTCGGCAAACAGCCGGCGTGTGGGCTGCTGTTCGTGCGCTTGGGCTTGGGTGCGCCGGAGCTGCTCGGCTGGGCCGAGAGCGGCATCGTACCGGGGTCGCTGCACATCGAGCAGAACCCGCGTGAGCTGTGGCTGCTGGGCGGAGACGATCCCGGACCGTTCAAACGTTGGGTCGGCTACGCCTGGGGTCAGATCAGCATCGGCCCCGTCGAGCGCCACGTCGACAAGCCGACCAAGAAGAAGAAAAAACGCTGAGCCGGGCGCCCCCGCCCCGCAGGCTCAGTGCCCGCACTCGACTTCGATACGCGCGGCGGCGGCGTGCTCGCGCTTGACCAGGCGGTCGAGCTCGCGCCGCGGATCATTCACCTTGCCGTACTGGGTCTTCAGCGCCTGGGCATGGTTGCGCAGCGCTACGTCGGTGCCTTGCAACACGGCTACGTATTCGCGCACCGCCACTGCCAGCGCGCTTTCGCCCTGGGCGCGCGGTTCGAGAGCCTTGGCCAGGGCCGCGTAGCGCTTGGCGATGCGCGGCTCGTCCATGGGTCTGACCTTGGACAAAGGCTCGATCTCGTCCATGGCCGTGTTCACTTCGCGCGCGATGCTACGGCAGGCGCTCACTTCGCGAAATTTTCCGCAGCCGGTCGCCAAAGCTGCGAGCGCAAGCGCTCCGAGCAGGCGTTGGGCACTACCGAGACGGCGCATGTCGAGACCCTAGCATGCGAGGCTGCTATCCTGGGGCAGCCGATGCGTCCGCGGCTTGCCGTCTTGCTCCTGAGCTGCTGCCCGCTTGCGGTCTTGCCCAGTTGTAAGAAGGGGCCCGGGGCCGAGCCGGCGCCCCTCCGCTCCGGCGGGCCCGCGAGCTCGGTAAAGCCACTACTGGAGCGCACCGCGCAACCTCGCCCGGTCGACAGCGCCGTCGTGGCGCTGGAGCAGGCGGTCCAGGCGCAGAAGCTCGTGCCACCTGCGCGCCGCATGCACGAGCCGCAGCTGGCATTCGGCAAGAACACGCTCGGGCGGCTGACTCGCGACGGCTTTGCCGTCTACGACAGCCGCGATTTCAGCCTACTTGCCGAGGAGGCGTTGGAGTCCCCGCGCGCCCTGCTGGCGTTGGCCGACGGCTCGCTTTTGGCCATCGGCGCGCGCGCCATGCTGCGCTGGGAGCGCGACAAGAAGCGCCCTACGACGCTGCCTCGGCCCATGCTCTTGCCCGGCGCTCAGTTGTACGCCGACGCCCAGCAGTACGACCTGATTTGGACTTTCGACGGCGGTCACGGTAGCGCCGACGCGCGACCGGGAACGCTGCGCAGCTATCGGCTCGCGCCGGGCCCTCTGCCGCTGCTCCTGCCCGAGCAAACGGTCGAGCTGTCGTCGCCGGGCGGGGGCGTGCTCGGCGTGACCCGGGAAGGCGTTTGGCTGTACGTCACCGCAGGAAGAGTCGAGCGCTTCAGCCCCGGTGGGTTGCGTTTGCCCGGCTTCACGGGGGCCGACGCCGCCTTGCCGACTTGGGTAGTGCCGGCCCGGCGCCTCGATCAAAGCTTATGGCTGGACGAGCGGGGGCAGGCCTCCCGGGTGCTGCTGGCTCCCGGTTGCAAGCGCCTCGCGACGGTGGCCCTGCCCGGAGCGGTCGTGGATGTGGACGTGGGCGACCAGGGGCGGCTGTTGGCGCTGGTGCTCGTGACCGGGCCAGGGCCGCGCTTCGAGCTTTCGCTGTTGGACCAAGACCTGGCGCCGCTCGGCCGAGTCTTGCTGCCGTCGGACGCGCCGACCGGGTCGGAAAACTGGGTGAAGGTCGTGACCGAGAATCAGACGGTCGTGGTCGCGCCCGGGGCGGCGCGAGTCGCGGTGGGCGGCCCTTCGCGGCTGTCGATTTTCGACGGCCACGGTGCCCAGCTTTTCTCCATACCTTCCAAATAGTTGGGCCCGGATGACCGGGGTGCCGGAAAGTTGGCCGTCCCCCCGTATCCGGGCAGAAGTGGGGCTCGAATGTCCGCCCTTGCTAGCGAGCCCGAGCTGCGTGAGCTGCGCAAATTGGCCGAGGAGCTGGCGCGGCGCTTGGGGGAACGCGTCTCGACCGCGCACCTCCTGGCCGCGCTGGTGTCCGAGCCCAGCAGCACCTCCGAGTTGCTCCGCGAGCGTCGGTTGTCGGCCGATGACGTGCTGCGAACCGCTCGGGGGCTAGCCGGCGACGAGCTGGCCGAGCCGATCGCGTCGGCGCTCACGCGGGCCAAAGAGATCGGCGCGCGTATGGGCACCAACGTGCCGGCGTCGCCGCACCTGTTGCTGGCGCTGTTGGGCGAGCCGCGCGCGGTCGCGCGTCGCACGTTGGAAGCGCTGGGCGTCGACCCGAGCCGACTGCGCGCGCAGACCATGCAGGTCGGCCTGGGGCTGGTTGGACGACGGCGCCCGACGGCGCCACAGAAATCGCTCAGCCTGCCGCCGCCCCCGCCGCCGCTCGAACCCGAGCCGGCCCCGGCTCAGCGCAAACCCTCGGCGGTGAAGGTGCCGCTATTTCCGCCGCCCAAGCGTCTCTCCACGGCCGAGCCAGTGCCGCTGATGCAGGTGCGCGAGCCTTCGCCCTCGCAGCCGCCCGCGGAGCCGAAGACGGGGCTGTTGATCACGCGCGTTACCCCGCCCGCAGCCGCGCCGGTGGCCTCGCCTCCGGCGGTGACGCCGCCGCCGCAGCCCGCGCGAACGGTCGCCGGCGAGCAGCGCTTTCAGCTGGATCCCCAGCGTTTTCCGTTGCTGTGCGAGCTGGGCCGAAACCTGACTCTTGCCGCTGCTCGCGGCGAGCTCGACCCGGTCGTCGGTCGTGACGACGTGATCGAGCAGACCCTGGACGTGCTGGCGAAGCGCGAGGGCAACAACCCCTGCCTGGTCGGCGTCTCCGGCGTCGGCAAGACGAGCGTGGTGCGCGGGCTGGCCCAGCGCATCGCCGAGGGGCGCGACGTGCAGGCGCTGGACGACCGCGTCGTCATTCAAATCCCCATCGGCGAGTTGGTGGCGGGCACGGCCGTGCGGGGGGCCTTGGCGGGACGCATCGCGCAGATTCGGAAAGAGGTGCTGTCGGCGCGCGGCCGCGTGGTCTTGTTCTTCGACGAAATCCACCAGCTGTTCTTGGGCGAGGCCGCCGAGGAGATCGCCTCCGAGCTGAAGCTTTCGCTGGCACGCGGTGAGCTGCCCTGCATCGGCGCCACCACCTTGGAAGAGTTTCAAAAAGCCATCGGTCACGACGCCGCTTTGTCGCGCCGCTTCGGCTTGGTCGAGGTGGAGGAGCCGTCGCGCGAGGACGCCTTCTTGATCTTGGACGCCCTGCGGCCTCGGCTCGAGCAGCACCACCGCGTGCGCTACGACAAAGAGGCGTTGGCCCTCGGGGTTGCTTGGTCCATCCGCTATTTGCCGGGCCGCGCCCTGCCCGATAAAGCAGTTTCCATCTTGGATTTGGCGGGTGCGCGCGTACGGCGCCGTGGCAAAACCGAGGTCACGTCCCAAGCCGTGGCCGAGGTGGTGGCCGAGCTGTCCGACATGCCGGTCGAGCGCTTGCTGGAGTCCGACGGCGATCGGATGCTGCGACTGGAAGAGATTTTGGCCGATCGCGTGGTCGGGCACGGCGGCCAGATTTCACGCATCGCGCGCATCTTGCGCCGCAACGCAGCCGGGCTCGGCTCGCGCCGCCCCATCGGTAGCTTCCTGTTGCTGGGCCCGACCGGGGTCGGCAAAACCGAGACCGCCAAGGCCATCGCCGAGGTGCTGTTCCACTGCGAGAGCGCCATGACGCGGCTCGATTTGTCCGAGTTCAGCGAGCCGCACGCGGTGGCACGGCTGATCGGCGCGCCGCCCGGCTACGTGGGTCACGAAGCCGGCGGGCAATTGACCGAAGCGGTCCGACGTCGGCCCTACCAAGTCATCTTGCTCGACGAGCTGGAGAAGGCGCACCCCGACGTCTTGACCACGTTCTTGGGCGTGTTCGACGAAGGGCGTTTGACGGACGGACGCGGGCGGCTGGTCGACTTCACCAATACCGTGATCTTGATGACGTCGAACCTCGGCTCCGAGGTGCTGGGTCAAGCCGCCAAGCGCCGGGTGGGCTTCGGCGGCGGCGAGCCGGCGGCGGCCCAAGACATCGCGGAAAAGATCGTGCTTTCGGCGCGGGCGGCGCTGGCCCCCGAGCTGTACAACCGCATCGACGAGGTGCTGGTGTTCGCCCCGCTCGGGCGCGACGACGTGCGCGAGATCACGCGCCGGTTGCTGGACGGCATGGGCACCGCCTTGCTGGCCCAGCGCGGCGTGGAGCTAGAGTACGGTCCCGAGCTGATCGAATACTTGATGGACGCGGGCGGCTTCGAGCCGTCGCTGGGCGCGCGCCCGATGAAGCGAACCATCGCGCGGCTGTTGGAAGCGCCGCTCGCCGAGCGCATCCTGCGCGGTGAACTGCCGCGCGGCGCCGTGCTGCTGGCCAGCGTCGAAAACGGCGAGCTCGAAATCGACGTCCTCGAACGCCAAAGCGAACGCGCCCCCGCCGCCGAGTGAGCGAGAGCGAGAGCGAGAGCGAGAATTTTCACAGGGAGGACGGGAGTACGGGAGGATGAGACAGAGGCTGAAATTGGGGGTTCGAGCCGCATGGAACCCACCGAAGCCTGTGCAGGCGTCGGCAAAACGATGCTCGTCTCGAGCAAACAAAACCTCCCGTACTCCCGTCCTCCCTGTGAAAAAAATCTGGGTCCTGACGGCTGCTGGCCGACTCGACCAGCGACTAACCCGGCGCCGCTTCGAGGGCGCGGCGGTAGCGTTCGCGGCGTAGATCGTCGGCCAGGATTTCGTAGGCTTCGTCGATGACGGACAGGATGGCGTCGACGTCGTCGCGCAGATCGGCGGTGGCGGGCGTCAAGATGCGCGACGGCTCCAGCTCTTCGCGCAGCTCGGTGTAGGCGCGCCGCACGTCGTAGCTGGTGGCGCCCCGGCTCACGCCCAACAGCGCAAAGTAGTCGCCTTCTTCGACCAGCGCGCGCCGCGCGGCGATGCGCGAGCGCAAGGCTTCGTGGTCGAGCCGATCCGGCTCGCGCCGGGCGTTGGCGGCCGGAACGGTGGCGCGTCGCGCCTGGGCGCTAACCCCTGCCGTCTCCAAAATACCCAGCTCCACCAGCGCCAGCAGGGCCGAGCTGAAGTCTTGCGAGCGCGCGCGTTCGACGGCGCCGCTCACCGTTTCGCCATCCAACGAGCGCACCAGCTCCGCCTCGTCCGTCGGCAGCGCGCATTCACCGAGCAACGCTTGGCTCGGCCCCTGGCGCAGCAACACCGACGCGCCACCCAAGCGCGCCACCGACGCCTCAGGGGTGGACACGCGCCGCACGAGCTCCACCAAGACCTCGGCTCCGGTCGCGCCCCCGAATACGCCCGGCTCGGCGGCAAGCCGCGGCGGAACCTCCAGCTCCACGCCGGTCTCGCCGCGCTCCAGCTTGGCGATACGGCCGATCAGCCACTCGGCGTGCGAGCGCAACACCGGCCACAGCTCGTCCTGCTGCAAGTAGCCGTGGGCGATCAGCGCGGCGCCGGCGTGGCGCCCGAACAACGGCAGTTTGCGACCCAACTTGATGTTGGCGTCGGCCGGCAGCGTGCCGCGCTCGATCAAACAAGCCACCAATGATTCGGTGTCGACGCTGGTGGCGGCGGTCACGAAATCACCATCGCGAAACACCACCCGGCGCATGCCGTCGGGCGCTTCGAACGCGATCGCGCCAGAGTAACGCGAGCGCACGGCCAACGCCAAGCAACGCGTCGCTTCGCCCGCGCGCAGCGTGGCCGGCAACTCCAACGCCAGATTTTCGGGGCGAGCAGGCGCCGACGGCAACGGCCGGGCCAGCGGTGGCGGCGCCAGCGGCCGGTCGTGATTGGGATCGCTGCCTTGGGGGCGCGGCGGAGTCGTGGAAGCTTGCTGGGGTGGCTGAGCGGTGGGCGAGCGCAGGCTCGGGGGCGGCACGTCCGACGGGATGCCGGCGGCAGTGCCGCGCAGCTCTCCGTCGCTCAGGGGCGGCGCCGGCTCGGACGTGCCGGCGTTGGTCACCGCCGAGCGCGACGGCATGGCCGGCGGAGTCTTGGGCGGCTCCGTCTCGCGGCTGGGCGGCTCGGTTTTACCTTGCTCGGCGGGCTGCGGAGGCTCGTTGCTGACGTCGGCGGGGCTCGTGAGGTGGCCGGGCGCTTTGCTGCCGCTGCCCGTCTTGGTGCCGGTACCGCCCGTACCGCCGGTGCCGCGCGTGGTGCCGCGCTCGTCGGCGCCGCCGTGAGTGCTGGGGCCGGCGTCGCTGTCGTCGCTGTCGTCGAGATCGAGCGGCTCGTCGAGCGCGGCCAGCACGTCGTTGGGCAAAATCGCTTCCAGCTCGGCCTCCGGCGACAAACGATCGGACGGCGGTGCTACCGAGGCGCGGCTTTGGGTGACGCGCTGCTCGGCGCGGCCCAGCAGCATTTCCAGCTCCGGGCTCAGCCGCCCCTGAGGCAGCTGCCCGGCGCTGGGCGCGACCGACATCGGCGGCTCGTCGCGGCGCAAGCTGGCCGGCATCATGCTGTTCGGCTCGGCGCTGAGGGGCGCGCTGGCAGGGCTGCTGGGCGGCGCCGAGGGCATCGGAGCGGGCGCGACCCAGGTCGAGCTCTTGGGCGGCTGGCTCGGGGGTGGCTCGGGCAACAGCGAACCGCCCGGCTTCTGATCGTAGCGAAAGGGACGGCGGGTGGCCGCGACCAAAATCGGCGCGCGACCGCCGGGGGCAAGACGCGGCCGTGGCTCGTGTCGCGTGGGTGGTCCGATCAGGGCTTCGATCTTGCGCGTGAGCGCTCCGTCATCCACTGGGCGATCGAACGAGCC
>JBEQSW010000066.1:0-5152 GCA_040348565.1 Myxococcales bacterium
GATCCGACCAAGGACATCGAGGCTGCGGTCTCCTTCTACGCCACCAACTTGTTCTTGGATTCGCCGGCCGCCCGCGAGCTCGACGCGCGCTTCGGAGCTCCGGTCAACGTCGGTCCCGTGATCGGCCCGATTGGGCGGTTTTTGCGGGTGCTCAACGCTTCGTTCAACCTGGCCATCGCCGACCAGCGCATGACGGCCGCGCGCGCGTTGAACGTCGCGTTTTGGGCATATCGCGACGACGTGCAGAAGGGCTTGTTGCGTCTAGCTTCCGAAGAAATCGACGACGCCATCCGCGTGCTGGAAAATGGCGGCGCGGACCTGCACCCGAACGAGCGCGCCAGCCTGGCCACGGCGCGCACGCTGCTGGCGCAGGCGGTCGCGGCGACCGATCCGGGCGTGCGCCGTGATCGCACCGATTCGGCCAAGGCACTGGTGGCAAGCTCGAAGGCGGCGTTCGGCACGAACATCACCTTCCAGCTCGGTGCCGGTAACTTGATGTTCTGAGCGACAGCGCCCCAGCTGGGCGGCGCTAGCGGCAATCGGCCGCGAAGCGCCGCTCCGCAACGCTCAGCAGCAGCTGAATCAGGCGTGCCTCCGCCGCGGCGCCGGTGGTCGGAAACGGCTCGCTGCACAGCCGCAGCGTCGCGCCGGTGTCCGCGGGTGGGTTGCCCGACACCGCGAAGGTCAAGAGCGAGTCCATCTCGTCGAAGCAGGCATCGGTTCCGGGTGGTGGCGCCAAGCCCGACACCGCCAGCAGCAACTTGCAGCCGCTATCCGAGCCGTTGCAGTCGGAGAAGCGTCGATAGCTAGCGCGCAAGCTTTCGCTGTTCAACGCGTCGACCTCGCTCGGTAATAGATCCCGGCGCGGCGGAATGGCGTGCTTGGCGTTGGCAAAATCGATCAGCGCGGCCTTGTCTTCCACGATGTCGTGCAAGAACGAGCGCGCCGGAAAGCCGTTCTTTCCGAGCTCCCGCGGCACCGCAAAGCTGTCCGGGGTGTAGACGAAGGTGCCGCTGGTGCCCGGAAACGTGACGGTTTCGACGTTCCCGACCACGTCCGCATCCAGCTGGGCAAAGCCCCAGTCTCCGGTGATGGTCATCAGCGCGTCACCACTGCCGACTTGGCGAACGGCGTCCTGCCAGCTCACCTCGGTCCCGACGTCGCTGAAGCTGCGCAGGTCGCGCAACACCGCCAGCATCTCGGTGAGCGCGTCCGAAAGCTCGGAGCGACGTTCGGTGCTGGCGTCGGCCAGGCCGCCGAGCCATAGGCTCTCGTAGGCGTCGTGACCGAGGCTGAGCAGCACGTTCTCGAAGGCGATCACGGTCAAGGGCCATTCGCTTTCGCTGCCGATGGCCAACGGCACGAGAGGCTTGCCCGAGGGCGTCGTGGCTTGCAGCGCGGCGACGCGAGCCAGCTCGGACACCAGCTCGTGGGCGGTCGTCAGCTCGGTGGGGTCGGTCAGCTCGACGCCGTCGGCGTGCGCGCGGGCGGCCAGCGCTTCGAACAGAGGGCGATTGAAGAACAGCACGTTCAAATGATGAATGCCGACCGGCAAGCCGTAGAGCCCGCCGCGGCAGCTGAGCGGCGCGAGCGCGGCAGGAAAATAGGCGGTGCCCCAATCGTACGTGTCACGCAGGCGGTCGAGCGCGCACACGTCGGTAGCGTCGACGGGGCGCGACTGAACCCAGCGCAACACGTCCGAGCCGCCGTTGACTTGAAACACGTCCGGAAGCTGCTGGCTTTCGAAGGCGTCGTTGATGTGTCGCTGAACTTCGACCCGCGTCCGCATCTGCTCGGTCGAAACCAGGTAGCGGCGCGAGTCGATGCGCCGCCGCAGCTGCTCCAAGGCGTCTTGCTCGTGGCTGTCGGCCCAGAACGTAGCAATGCTCAGCGGCTCGTTGCTGAACTCGGCGGGCGGGTCCGCCAAATCGCACGTGCTAGGCGGGTAGTCGCCCAGCACGCGGTCACCCGAGCAGGCCAGCAACCAAAACGCAGCGCCGGCCGACAGAACGCGAAAGCGACCCATGGCTCCCCACCGCTATAGCTCACGCTTCGGCCGGCTCCCACCTCCGCTTGGCAGGACGCCACCCCATCGGATGGGATGAACGACCTGTTCGTCGGCGTCGCGTCGGCTTAGGCTGCGTGCGACATGCTTTGGCTGGGTGGCTTTCTTGCACTCGAAATCGCGACCAGCACGCCCGACGCGTTGTGCCCCCCGCTCGAAGAGGCAGAGAGCGCCATCAAGGCTCGCGTGGGCGAGGTGGAGGGCGATTATCACGCCGAATTTGCGCTGGTTCGCGCGAGCGATGGCCGGCAGGTGCTCGAGCTTTCGTTGCGCGAAGGCTCGAAGCTCGTGCTCGAGCGAGAGCTCCCATTGACGGGCATGGGCTGTCAGGACGCTGCCCAGGCCATCGCGCTCGTACTGGAACGCTATTTCGACGCGGTCGAAAAGCCCGAGCCTACTGAATCGAATCCGGAACCGATTCCAGTCAGGCCGATCGACCAGCCGTTGGCCAAGCCGGTGGCTTCGGCGTCGCACGAGATACCGAAAGCAGCGCCGTCGGCGGCGGCCGCGCGCGTGTGGGAAGCGCGCCTCGGCTTCGGCTACGATGCGGAGCTGGGGTTGGCGCCCACGCTCGGCGTCGCGCTTTTTCCGGTCGCTTGGCGCTGGGGAAAGCGCTTCGAGATTGGAGTGGCGCTGGACGTCGCCCCGTTCTTGATGCCTCTCACCCAAACCGTTCGAGAGCAGGAAATCAGCGCGTCTACGCTGCAGACGGCTATGTCGCTGCCGGTGCGCTGGCGCTTCGAGCCATGGTCGTTGGCGTTGGGTCCATGGGCTCAGCTGCGCCTTCAGAGAGCCGAGGCAACGTCCTTGATGAACGCGCAACCGGCCTATCGACTGGTCGCGGGGGGAGGTCTCGTAGCGCAGATCAGCTGGTCCCCCGCGCCGGCGTGGCTGCTCGGGTGCGGAGTTGCGGCGGGGGCTCAAGCGGCCGGCGCAAGCTCCCGGTTCACGTTGCGCCGCGCCGAAAGTGGACCAAAACCGGTACTGGTTCCAGAAACCTGGTTCGGTCAAGGGCAACTCATACTGGGCCGCGACCTGTAGAAAAAATCCCAAATTCGTCAGCGGCGAGCGAAGGATCGCCCTGGCCGACGACTCGAAGCCTTTGGAGGACCCATGCGCGTCTTGGCAGGCCTAGACCAGCCCAAGGAGGCACTCGTAGCGCGCTGCGTAGCGGGTGACGACGCGGCGTGGGCTTCGCTCTACGCGCGGTATGCGCGCAGCACGGCCAGCTTTCTGCATCGGCTCGGCGTGGCACCGGAAGCGCTCGACGATGCGGTGCAAGAAGTCTTCTTGCAGGCGTTTCGGTCGCTCGACAAGTTTCGGGGTGAAGCCGCGCTCAAGACCTGGCTGTGCCGCTTGGCCGTGACGCAGGCCCGCCGGTCGCGTGAAAAGGCTCGCTTCGCCAAGCGCATCCGCCAAATCCTGGCGCTCCAGCTCACCCCCGAGATGGAGTGCGACGAGCACCAACCGGGGCAGGCCGAGCGGCTGTTGCAGGCAGGCTTGAACCAGCTCAGCGCGCTCGAGCGTGAAGCTTTCGTGCTGTACGAGCTCGAGGGCCAAGCCGGGGTTCAGCTGGCGGCCATCCTGGGCTGCCCCGAGGCCACCGTGTACCGAAGGCTGCATGACGCGCGCAAGAAGTTCCAAGCTTTCATCGAAAGCGAGGCCCAACCATGACTGACGAGCGACGCGCGCCGCCTCGGCTCGTGCAAACACGAGGGCCGGCCGGAGACTGTCTGCGTGAAGCGCTGTCCCAGCCCAACTTCCTGCAACCCCCGCGCTTCGCCCTCTTGAAAGAACGGCGCTCACGGCGGCTACGGCGGCAACGCGCCGCGCTCGCGGTTGCGCTGATGAGCGCGTTTTTTGCGGTCAACGCGCTGCACAAGGCGGACCCACAACCCAGCATCCGTGCGGAGCTCGCGCGCCCTGTTAGCGCCCCCGTCGCCTTGGCCAGCGCGGCGCCGCACGACTCTCAGGCCAAAGTCGGCTCGGCTCCGAGCAATCCGGTCGGCAAGCTGGAAGGGCCCAGCGCCGCCCAACTGAAGCCGTCGGCTCAGCGCGCGTCGGGGCAAGAGCCCGCCCGTGTCGTCGAGCACCACGAGCCCGAGACCAAGACCGACGCCGCCTCGCCGGCGGACGCCGAGGCACCGGGAAGCGCCGGCGCTTGCGCGCAACTGGCGCGCAGCGGCTCCGCGCAGCAGGCGCTCGACTGTTACGCCAAGCTCACGCAGGGCAGCGGCATGACCGCCGAGCTTTCGCTGTTCGAGCAGGCGCGCCTGGAGGGCAAAGTGATGCGCCGCCCGGAGCTCGCGCTCCGCACCCTCGACGACTATCGCCGACGCTTTCCGCATGGCTCGCTGCGCGCCGAGGTCATGTTGGCGCAAATCGACTGGCTGCTGGCCGCGGGCGACTCGGTAAAGGCTCTCCAGACAGTCGACGAAGCGCTCGCCTCCGGGCTGCTGCGAGAGCGCACCGCCGAGCTCGAACGCCTGCGCGCGACGCTCGGCGCTCCGGCCGCGAATTAATTCGCGCGCGTGGCCGAAGATCCCGTACCGGGCGGAACACTAACTCCCCGCGGTGCTGAGAGGCGTCGGAATTTCCGTCGCACCGACGCCGCGCGCGCTGGCTTCAAAACGGGAGTACGGAAATGAAAAGGACTACGGAGCACACGTTCGCCTCGAGATCGAGGTCGAGGCAGGCTTTGCTGGGCATCGCGCCGCTGCTTTCGGCGCTGGGTTGTGCGGCGGCAGATCCAGGGGCGGCTGCGGAAAACGTCGCGGCCGTCGAGCAAGCCGTTACGGGAGATCCCGTCGCGATCTGCAATCAAGATCCGCGGGTCAATGCGGGCCTGGTGCCGCTTTCCGTGTGCGCGGGCGCGCGCGTGTTTTTCGACGAGACCTTCGCCGGCAACGGTCGAACTTGTGGCACCTGCCACCCGGCGGCCAACAACTACACCATCGACGCCCAGTCGATTGCCGCCCTGTTGCCGAGCGATCCGCTGTTCGTGGACCAGAACCCCAATTTTGCGCTCAGCGAGCTGGAGATGCCGGAGCTGCGAGGGCCGTTCGCGCTGATTCGCGAAAACGTGGA
>JBEQSW010000088.1:0-5801 GCA_040348565.1 Myxococcales bacterium
GAGCGACTTGGCGCCCAATCCTGCTTCTGTCCTTCTGTCCTTCTTGTGAAAAAATCTGGGTCCTGACGGGGCCGTTACGGCTTGGGTTTGCCGGTGGCGAGGATCCAGGGGTACGAGGTCGTGACGGTGGTCAGGTCGAAGCGCGTGCTCAGCAGCTGCTTGAATTTGGGCACGGTGAAGTGGTTGCAGTGCTCGATGTCGTTGCCGAAGCGCGTGATGTTCTTGCCCATGGCCAAGTTGCTGAGCATGAACCACGGCTCGTGCGGCACCGTGAGCAGCACGCGTTCGGGGCGCAGCTTGACGATTTGGTCGAGCGCGTCTTCGGGGCGCTCCAGGTGCTCCAGTACCTCGGCGCAGATCACCAAGTCGTAGCCACCGGGCAGCCCGGAGAGATCGTAGATGCTGCCCTGGTGGGCTTCGATGTGGGGAAATTTGGCGCGCAGGAGCTGTAGGTCACTCTCTTGAATGTCCACGCCCGAGAACTTGGTCTTGGGGTGAATACCGGAGAGGTGGCCGGACAAGAAACCTTCGCCGATGCCGATTTCGAGCACGCTCTTGGGCGCGCCGCCCTCGTGGAAGAGCTCCGTCACACGGTCCACGAAGCGCGCGATCAGCTGCCGCTTGATCGGATTTTTCGCGCGATATTTCTTGGTCTGGAATTGGTCGAAGTACTGGTCGCTGATCACGAGGCGATCTCCCTCGGCAGCGTGACGCCTGGCGCTGCGACGTCTGCCGGTGCTTTCGAGGCCAAACTCGAGCTTGCGCTCGCTGCGTGCTCGAGGCGCCGCCGCACCACGTACGGTGCTTGCGCCGCTCCGAGGTGCACGATGAGCTCGGCGATCAGGCCGGTCGCCAGAATCTGTACCCCGACCACCACGCCCAACACACCCAAAATCAACAGTGGGCGCCGGCCGATGGACTCGCCCATCAGCCACAAAACGCTGAGGTAGCTCAGCACGCTCACGCCCGCGAGCAGCAGCAGCGCGCCCACGCCGCCGAAGAAGTGCGCGGGGCGGCGCTCGTACTTCAGCAAGAAGAACACCGTCAGCAAGTCCATCATGCCGCGGAAGAAGCGCCCGCCGCCGAACTTGCTCTTGCCGAATTTGCGGGCGTGATGCTCGACGACGATTTCACCGATCTTGAAGCGCTTCCAATGCGCCAACACCGGCACGAAGCGATGCATCTCGCCGTACAGGCGTAGGTTCTTCAGCACCACCGCCCGGTAGGCCTTGAAGCCGCAATTGACGTCGTGCAGCCGTACTCCCGTCAGGCGCCGGACCATGGCGTTGAACACGCGCGAGGGCACGACCTTCGTGAACGGATCGTTGCGCTTCTCTTTGTAGCCGGAGACGAGATCGAAGCCTTCGTCCAGCTTGCTCAGGAAACGGGGAATCTCTTTGGGATCGTCCTGCAAGTCGGCGTCGAGGGTGAACACCACGTCGCCGCGCGCCTCACTGAAGCCCGCCGCGAGCGCCGCGCTCTTGCCGAAATTGCCTTGCAGCTCCAGTAGCCGCACTTCGGGCCGCTCTGCCACCAGCTCTTCGACGATCTTCACCGAGCGGTCGCGGCTGCCGTCGTCGATGAACCACAGCTCGTAGCTCTCGCCCGGCCGCAAGCAGCTGCGCGCGGCCTGCTCGATGCGGTCGGCGAGCTCCCGCAGCGTGTCCTCTTCATCCATGAAGGGGATGATGAACGAGAGCCGTGGCTGCATTTCGGCCCAGGGCATAGCACAGTTGGCGGTCCTAAAACGACGGCCGGGACGGTGCCCGAGTTCTCGCTCTCTCCGGAAACGCCCTGCCGGTGGCTGCGAAAGCCGCCCCCTCAGCGGGCCGCGTAGTTGGCTTCGATCCACTCGCGGTAGGCGCCCGAGCGCACGCCGGTGACCCACGCGCCGTTCTCCGCGTACCAACGCACGGTGGCGCGAAGCCCGCCGTCCAGGTCGTAGCGCGGCCCCCAGCCCAGCTCGTTTTTGAGCTTGCTGGAGTCGATGGCGTAGCGGCGATCGTGACCGGGGCGGTCCTTGACGTAGCGGATCTGGGCTTCGAGCTCGGCGCGGGGCTTGCCCTTGGCTTCGGCCACCAGCTCAATCAGCCGCTTGACGATGGCGATGTTGGTCCACTCGTTGTTGCCGCCCACGTTGTAGGTCTGGCCGACTTTACCGCGCGTCAGGATGACCCAAAGCGCCTCGGCGTGATCGTCGACGAACAGCCAGTCGCGGACGTTGAGCCCGTCCCCGTACACGGGCAGCTCTTTGCCCTCGAACAGGTTCAAAATCATGAGCGGGATCAGCTTCTCGGGGAAGTGATAGGGCCCATAGTTGTTGCTGCAGTTGGAGACGGTGGTCGAGATGCCGTAGGTGCGCTGGTACGCGCGCACCAGGTGGTCGGACGCGGCCTTGGAAGCCGAGTAGGGCGAGCTGGGGTCGTACGGAGTTTGCTCGGTGAACAGCCCCGTGTCGCCCAAGGATCCGTACACCTCGTCGGTCGACACGTGGTGGAAGTGAATGCTCGGGCGTTTGCGCACGACCTCGAGCAAGGCGTAGGTGCCGACGATGTTGGTTTGCACGAACACGCCGGGGCCCAAGATGCTGCGGTCGACGTGGCTCTCGGCGGCAAAGTTCACGATCGCGTCGATGCCGTGCTCTTCACACAAGCCGTCGACCAGCTTTTGATCGCCGATGTCGCCGCGCACCAAGGTGTAGCGCGCCGGGTCGACCGCGCCGGCCAGGTTCTCGGGGTTGCCGGCGTAGGTCAAAAGGTCGAGATTGACCACTTTTCCGCTGAAATTCGTGTCGCGGAACAGCCGGCGAATGAAGGCGGAGCCGATGAAGCCGGCTCCGCCCGTTACCAACAAAGCCTTCGGATTGCGTTCGCTGCTGTTCATCGGGAACCCACGCGCGCCCTGTAGGCGGCAAAGCTTTCGGACGTTTGATCGCGCTCGGACAAGATGGGGGTGGCAATCGGCCAAGCCAGGCCAATCTCCGGGTCGTTCCAGCGGATGGCGCACTCGTGGGCGCCGTCGTAGGGGTTGCTGACCTTGTATTGGACTTCCGCCACTTCGCTGAGCACGGCGAAGCCGTGGGCGAAGCCGACGGGGATGTAGATTTGGCAATGCTGCTCGGCGTCGATCTCTTCCCCGTGCCACTTGCCGAACGTGGGCGAGCCGGGCCGAATGTCGACGATGGCGTCGAAGATGCGGCCGCGCGTCACGCGCACCAGCTTGGCTTGGCCGGGGGTCGACTGGTAGTGCAGGCCACGCAGCGTGCCTTGTACCGAAGACGAGTGGTTGTCCTGGACCCACACCTCGGACATGCCCGCTTGCCGGTAGCGGGCTTCACTGTAGCTCTCGAAGAAGAAGCCGCGGGTATCGCGAAACACGCGCGGCCGAATCAGTTTGGCGCCGGACAGGGGTAGATCGATGATTTCCATGCTTCGAGCCGCGGTCGCGTCGACTACGATTCCGCGCCGCACTGGCGCAAGTAGGCGCCGTACTCGCTCTTGCCGTAGGTGTCGGCCAGCTTCAGCAGCTGCGCCTTGTCGATGAATTCCATGCGGTAAGCGATCTCTTCGATACAGGCGATGCGCGTGCCCTGGCGACGCTCCAGGATATGCACGAACTCACTGGCTTCGATCAAGCTCTCGTGGGTCCCGGTGTCGAGCCAAGCCATACCGCGACCCATTTGCTCGACCTTGGCTTGGTTGCGCTGGATGTACGCTCGGTTCACGTCCGTGATCTCGAGCTCCCCGCGTGCCGACGGCTTCAGCGAGGCCGCGATGTCCAGCACCTGGTTGTCGTAGAAGTACAAGCCCGTTACCGCCACGTTGGACTTCGGCTTCTTCGGCTTCTCCTCGATCGAGAGCACCCGGCCATCCGGGGTCAGCTCGGCCACCCCGTAACGCTCGGGATCTTGGACCTTGTAGCCGAACAGCACGCAGCCCTCGGTCAAGCGCGCCGCCTCTTGCACCATGTCGCCCAAGCCGGCGCCGTAGAAGATGTTGTCGCCAAGCACGAGCGCGACCGAGTCCGTGCCCACGAACTTTCGCCCGATGATGAACGCTTCCGCCAGGCCGTTCGGCGCGGGCTGCACCGCGTACGCGAAGCGCATGCCCATTTCCTCTCCCGTGCCGAGCAGCCGCTCGAACAGCGGTAGGTCCTGCGGCGTCGAGATGATCAAGACATCGCGAATCCCCGCCAGCATGAGCACGCTCAGCGGGTAAAAAATCATCGGCTTGTCATAAACGGGCAACAGTTGCTTGGAGACCACGCGAGTGAGCGGGTAGAGGCGGGTGCCGCTGCCGCCGGCCAAGATGATGCCCTTCATGAGGAGGGTCCTGATAACCCGAGCGCGGGGCCGGGGCAAATTGGTGCCGCGCCTTGCCGGAAGGGCGGCCACGGCCTACCTTCCGCGGGCCATGAAACCGGGCAAAATCAAAGTCGGGCTCGTGCAGACCACGGTCGACGACGACAAGGTCAAGCACGTCCAAAAAACGCTCGAGCGCGTGCGCGAAGCCGCCGCCCGCGGCGCCAAGCTGATCTGTCTGCAAGAGCTGTTCGCCTCCCAGTATTTTTGTCAGGTCGAGGACGCCGCCCTGTTCGACTTGGCCGAGCCGATTCCCGGCCCCACCAGCGTGGCCGTGAGCGCGTGCGCGAAAGAGCTGGGCGTTTCGATCGTCGTGCCGCTGTTCGAGAAGCGCGCGCCCGGCGTCTATCACAACAGCTTGATCGTGGTCGGCCCCGACGGCGAATCGTTGGGCCTGTATCGCAAGATGCACATTCCCGACGATCCGCTGTTTTACGAGAAGTACTATTTCACGCCCGGTGATCTCGGTTTCAAGACCTTCCAAACGCCGGAAGCCAACGTGGGCACGCTGATTTGCTGGGACCAGTGGTACCCGGAAGCCGCGCGCCTCACCGCGCTTCGCGGCTCACAAATCCTGGTCTATCCGACCGCCATCGGCTGGCACCCTGCGGAGAAGGCGGAGTACGGGGCGTCGCAGCTGTCGGCTTGGCAGACGATTCAGCGCTCGCACGCCATCGCCAACGGCGTGTTCGTGATCGCGGTCAACCGCGTCGGGCACGAGGGCGCGAAAGACGGCGGCATCCAGTTTTGGGGCCACTCGTTCGTGGCCGATCCGTTCGGTGTCGTGCTGGCCGAGGCCGGTGAGGGCGAGGAGACGCTGGTCGTGGAGCTGGACCTGAGCCGGCAAGAGTACGTGCGCCGCAACTGGCCGTTTTATCGCGATCGTCGCATCGACGCTTACGGCGACATTACCTCTCGTTTCATCAACCGCTGATGAAGACCGTCAAATCATCGCCCGCACCGCGTTCGCGCAAGGCCGCGTCCGTGCCTCCCACCTCGCCGTTCTCGCAAGGCTACCGCATGCCCGCCGAGTGGGAGCCGCATGCGGCCACGTGGTTGGCGTGGCCCCACGAGCCCAGCGATTGGCCGGGCAAGTTCGACGCCGTGCCCTGGGTGTTCGCGGAGGTGATCAAGAACCTGACCTTGGGTGAGCGAGTCCGCTTGCTGGTGTCCGGCAAGCGCATGCAGAAGGAAGCCAGTCAGAAGCTCGAGAAGTCGCAGGTCGATTTGCGGCTCGTCGACTTCGTGGAAGCTCCGACCGACCGCTCGTGGACGCGCGATTTTCTGCCGCTGTTCGTGGTGAAGGCGGGCCGCGCCGGCAAGCGACCGCTCGGCGCCGTCAAGTTCAGCTTCAACGGCTGGGCGCGCTACGACAACTTCCAGCGCGACGAAGCCGCAGGTCTGCGGGTACAGGCGCGCGCCACGACGCGAGGCGTGACGC
>JBEQSW010000141.1:0-30182 GCA_040348565.1 Myxococcales bacterium
GTCGTCCCGGTGTCGCGCCTGAAGCGCGCTTACTTTTCGTCGCTCGCTGCGTCTCCAAATGACTTCGCATGCGAAGTCATCACGATTCGCTCAGTCACTAGCTGGCTTTCACTAGCGAATACGAATACTTGAAAGTCCGCCACCGGTGGAACCAGAGATGACTTCGCATGCGAAGTCATTCTGGCGCGAGCGAACCCCGCGGGAGCGCTCAACGACTTCTCATTCGAAGCCATTCTGGCGCGAGCGAAGGGCGGCTGGACTTGAAGCGACGACCAAGGCTCCCACCCAAGCTGTTTCCGCAACCCGCGACGCTGCAGACTTGCTGGCGGCAGCGCTCCCTCAAATGCTCGCCTCCCGGCCCGCCGTGCACCCGGCCTATTCGTTCAAAAACCTCGATCGCTCGAGGAGGCCTGGTGCCGCTACAGAAGCTTCTGCGATTCAGGCTGCATTTCGGCAGCCCCTGAGAGGAGATGGATCGCCGGCAGGCTGATTGGCAGACGAGACAGGCGGGGCAGCGCTGGAGGCGCTTATCCCTTTTTCAACTCTTTGGGCTCGACGTAGTCGGACGGTTTTAGAACCAACCGTTCGACGCGTGTGCCGGAGGCGAAGCCGTCCAAGATCTCTGGCAAATCGGCGGGCGTCACGCGACCGTAGAAGTAGCCGTCGGGCTCGACGGCGATGGTGGGACCGACCCAGCAGGTGTCGAGGCAGCTGGACGTGCAGGCGCGCACTTCGGTTTCAGCGAGGCCCCGCTGTTTGAGCATACCTTTCAGCTGCGCGTGCAGCTCCTCGGCGCCGCGCGCGGCACAAGAGCCCTTGGGCGTCCCGTCGGGACGACGATTCACACACACGAACAAGTAGCGCTTTCTTTCAGCCATCCGGTACTTCGGGGAAAGCTAGCATTAGTCCGGCGAGTCGAGCGAGCCCCTGCGGGGCGGACCTAGGCCGGCGGCGGAGTGTCACTCGGCAACCGAAAGATGACCAGGCGCCGCACCGGGTAGGCGAAAGCCACGAAGACCAAGCCCGTGCCGAGAAAGCTGACCAGCTCGGGAGGAACTCCGTGAATCCGCCGAATGAGCAGCTGAAACAAGCTCCAGTTGAGGGCAAGCGTGATGGCCTCGGCCGCCAGGAACCATTTCAGCTGGGTCGAGAGCTTGCCGGCCCGCGCCCGAAACGTGAAGCTGTGGTTGCCGACGAACTGCACGCACGCCCCCGCCACCAGCGCCGGCAACCGCGCGTGCGCCGGCGCGACGTCGATGGCGCGCACGCAAGTCGTGAAGATCGAAAAGTCGACCAGCGTCGCACCGCTACCGACGATCAGCGCGCGCACGAAGCGCCAAACGCGCGTCAGCCAAGCTTCATGCTGCACGCACCGAGTCTTCCACGATGCCGAGCAGCTCGTCGAGGTCGGCATCGGGAATGTTCAGTGACGGAGTGATGTAGATCGTGTTACCGAGCGGTCGCAAATAGGCGCCGCGCTTCAAGGCTTCGGCGCATACGCGACGGCCGCGCGTTTCGAGGTAGCTTTTCGAGCCGGCCAGATCGAGCGCCGCGATCATGCCCAGCGTGCGCGACTCCACGACTCCGGGCAGGCGGCGAAAACCGGCAAAAGCCTGGGCGACGCGCGCGGCTTTGCCGGCCGCCACCTCCAGCACGTTTTCGTCGACGAAGACGCGCAAAACCTCGCGTGCCAGCGCTGCGCCCAACGGATTGCCGCAGAACGTGTGCCCGTAGAAGAAGGTGCGCTCGGCGTCACCCAAGAAGCCGGAGAAGACGCGCTCGGTGGTCAGGGTCGCGGACATGGGCAGCATGCCGCCAGTGAAGCCCTTGGCGGTGCACATGATGTCGGGCGCGACGCGCGCGTGCTCGCTGGCCCAGAAGGGGCCGGTGCGACCGTAGCCGGTGAACACCTCGTCACACACCAGAAAGACGTCGTGTTGACGCGTGAGCTCGCGCAAGGCACGCAAGAACTCGGGCGCGTAAAAGCGCATCCCGACCGCGCCTTGTGCGATGGGCTCGACGATCACGGCGGCAAGCTCGTCCGCATGCTGAGCGAGCAAACGACCCAATACCTCGAAGGCTTGGGCGTAGCCGTCCGCGCCCGGCGGTACCCGCAAGCAGTCGATCAATACGCCGCCGAAGGGACGACGAAATACGTCGATGCCCGAGACCGACGAGGCGGCCATGGTGTCGCCATGGTAGGCGCCGTCCAGCGCCAAAAAGCGCGTGCGCTTCGGGCGACCATTTTGCGCCCAATATTGCAGCGAAAGCTTGAGCGCGACCTCGACCGCGGTGGAACCGTCGTCGCTGTAGAAAACGCGCGAAAGCCCGGCCGGCGCGACCTGACACAGCTCGGCGGCGAGGGCCGCCGAAGGCTCGTGCGCGATGCCGGCCAGCGCCACGTGGCACATTTTTGCGGCTTGCTCGCACAACGCCCGCACCAGCCGTGGGTGCTGATGTCCGAGCGTCGAAGCCCACCAAGACGAGTTGGCGTCGATGTAGGAACGCCCGTCGATGTCGAAGAGACGAGAGCCTTGGGCGCGCTCGAGAACGAGCGGCGTCCCGTGCTCGAGGTACTCCTGCATCTGCGTGTAGGGGTGCCAAACGTGCGCCCGGTCGTGACCGAGGATGCTTTCACGCTTCATGCGGACTTTTCCTCCTGCACCTTGACGGTGGGGAACCCGGGGCTTGTTTGCTCCTCGGGTGGCGGCCCGAGCGGCAGAAGCAAGGTCACGGTCGTGCCATGCCCTTCTTCGCTATCGAGGTGAATCTCGCCGCCGTGGGCCTCGATGATGCGGTGCACGATGGGCAGGCCGAGGCCGGTGCCGCTCGGACGCGTGGTGAAGAACGGATCGAGGGCCCGCTCTCGCACGCCCTGTTCCATACCTTGGCCCGAGTCGGCAATTTCGATGCGCACCGCCGGTTCCCCCCGCAACTGCCCGCGGTGCACGAGGATTTGCACCGTGCCGCCCATTTTCATCGCTTGGCAGGCGTTTTCGACCAGGTTGTCGAACACCAGGCGGAACAAGCTCGGGTCCACCCACACCGTTTGCAGATCCGGATCCTCATCCATCTGCACGACGATGTGATGCCCGTCGAGCATGGCCGACGAACGCGAGCGATTGGCCAGCTCCAGCAGGGAGACGGGCGAGCGCTTCACGCTCACGGGCCGGGCGAAGCGCAACAGGTCGGTGACCAGGCGATTCAGCCGTGCCGCCTCTTCGTCCACGATGCCCAGCAGCATGGTGCGGTCTTCGTCCCGCACGGCGCTGCGTCGAAGACCCGCAACCGCGTTGACGATCACCGCCAGCGGGTTGCGGACTTCGTGGGCGATGGCCGCGGCCAGCTCGCCGACGGCGGCCAGCTGTTTCTTCGTGACCAGCTCGTTCTGGACCAGGCGCAGCTCGGCGTAAGAATGACGCAGCTCTTCGGTCTTTTCTTGCAGGCTGCGGGCGGCCTTTTCCAGCTCGTCTTTTCCCACCCGGTAGCGCAACAGCAGTGTGCCGGCCACGCCGAATGCGTACAGCAGAAAGGCGTGGGGCAAGAGCGGAATGGCGTTCTCGATGAAGCCGAAGGCCAAGGCACCGTCGTTGCCGACGGCGGGCAGAATGCACAGGATGCCGATGATGGCGGAGCCGACCTCGCGCTGCCCGGCCCGATAGGCCGACACCAACAAGGCCGCCGCCATCGCCGTCTCCAGCGAGGCCACGAGGTAGAAGCTCTTGCCGATCCACGTAGCTTGACCGACGACGTGCTCGATTCTCGTGCCGAACAAGTAGGCGTCGATCACGCGCGGCGGCCCTGGCTTCCACCAAGCTCCGCTCCACAGCACCACCAGGTAGGCGAGCGCGACACCGTACAGCCAGGCCGCGCGCTTTTGCTGACCCGAGCGGCGCGCCACCGTGAAGGCGAAATGCAAGTTGATGGCGGCGGCCAAAATCATGCCGCTGTGAGTGACCTGGTCGGCCAGCACCCGCCCCGCGATGGCCGTCTGCGAATAGTCGTAGGCAACGCCCGCGCTACCTACGGACAGCGACAAGCACAGCGCGCTGAAGATGAAGTATTCGAGCTCGCGCCGCCCCAAAAAGTAGGCGAGCACGAAGAACACCGAAAGCCCGAGCTGAGCGGTGGCCCAAGCCGTGAGCAGTCCAGACAGGTACTGGGCGGCCATCAGCGAGCGGCTTCGGTAGCACGCGCTAGCTCGCGATTCACGGTTACCAAGCAACTGACGTCGCGCGAGCCCAACTCCAGCCGAAAATCCCCGCTTTTCAAGCTGAGAAGGTCGGGACGCCAGCGGCCGGGGGCCGCCGTCTGGCCCCTTAGGATGGCTCGACCGCGCTCGTCCCAGATCTGGAACGGAACCTGGACGGCAGGAGCCGGCCCCTCGATCTCGAAAACGACCGGCTCTTCACCGTAGACGGTGCTGGGTTCCGCGCGACAAGCGGTGGCGCGCACCGGCAGCGGCTCGGGCACGGCGGTCGCGACCGGCGCGCGCGGCCCAACGACCGCGGGTGGTGACGAGGCCGCGGTCGGCGAGCAAGCCAGCGCCGCGCCCGCAAAGGTGAGCAAAACCAGCGCGCGAAACACGCTGGTAGAATACGCGAAAGCAGGCTCGGACGCTGGACCTACCTGCGCCGCTCCAAGTCTGCTAGTTCAAGCTCCCCTTGAGTTACCTGGTCCTGGCTCGCAAGTGGCGCCCCCAGCGCTTCGAAGATCTCGTGGGGCAGGACCACGTCTCGCGCACCCTGGCGAACGCTATCGCCAGCGGGCGCGTGGCTCACGCCTTTTTGTTCACCGGCGTCCGCGGCGTGGGCAAGACGACCAGCGCCCGCATCCTGGCCAAGGCCCTCAATTGCATGGGGCCGGCGGACGACCCCAAGCACGGCATCGGCTACGGTCCCACCATCACGCCCTGCCTTTCGTGCCCCGCCTGCCTCGAAATCGCGCAGGGCACGGACATGGACGTGCGCGAGATCGACGGTGCCAGCTACAACGGCGTCGACGAAGTGCGAAAGCTGCAGGATTCCCTGCCCTATCGCCCCGCGCGCGATCGCTACAAAATCTTCATCGTGGACGAGGTCCACATGCTGTCTCAAAACGCCTGGAACGCGTTCTTGAAGACGCTGGAAGAGCCGCCGGCGCACGTCAAATTCATCTTCGCGACCACCGAAGTGCACAAGGTGCCGGTCACGATTCTGAGCCGCGTTCAGCGCTTCGATTTCAAGCTCATTTCGACGCAAATGATCGCCGGGCGCCTGCGCGAGGTGCTGAAAGCCGAGCAGATCGAGTCCGACGAAGCCGCCATCTCCATCGTCGCGCGCGAAGCCGCCGGCAGCATGCGCGACGCCATGAGCGTGCTCGACCAGGTGATCGCCTGGGGCGGACAAAAATTGGCGGGCCTCGAGGTGGCGCGCGTGCTGGGCGTGGCCAGCCACAGCGTGCTGTACGAGCTGTCGTCGGCGCTGTTGGGCGGAGACGCGGCTCGCTCGTTGTCGATCGTGGCCGAGCTTGCCAATCAGGGTTACGACATCGCCCACGTCGCGCGCGATCTGCTGTCGCTCCTACGCAACTTGGTCGTGGCCAAGGTGGTGAAGGAGCCCGAATCTCTGCTGGATTTGCCCGACGAAGAAGCCAGCGACGTCAAGCGCCTGGCCGCGGGCGCCGACGCCGACGACTTGAGCCGGCTCTATCACGGCTTTTCGCAGGGCTTCGACGAGGTCGTGAAGAGCGAGCGCCCGCGCATGGCGTTGGAGATGCTGCTGGTGCGCATGGCGCGCCGGCCGCCGCTGTTGCCGATCGACGACTTCGTGTCGCGCTTGGCGGCGCTCGAGCGGCGCCTGAGCGGTGGAGGCGGCGCGCAACCGGCGCAGCCTCGCCCAGCACCGTCCCCCGCCCAACGGCCGCCGCACGACAGCGCCGCCGCCGAACGGCAAGGCTACGCCGGTCGGCAACGTGAAGCGGGCAGCCCGGCGCCCAGCAGCAAAGCGCCCAGCGACGACCGCGGCGGAGAGCCTCCAGTAGGCCCACGCCCGGCGCCGCCCGCTCGAGCCAACGACCGCGAGCGGCCTCGCCCGAGCGCCCCTCCGCCGCAGCCAGAAGCCCCGGCGCAAAGCATCGAAGAGCTGGACCAGGCCTATGCGCTGATCCTGGCGATTTTGGAGGCCGAGCGCCCCGATTTGGCCGCCATGTTGGGCCACGCCATCCCGCTCCGCTTGCTCGGCGACAGCGTCGTCGTAGGCTGGCCGCCAGAGGCCATGTTGGTCGCGAGCGACAAGGAAAGCGTGGCGGCGTTGGCCCGTGCCGCCGAAAAGCACTTCGGCAAGCCCTGCTCGGTCAGCTTCGAATTCGATTCGGAGCGCGCCCGCGGTCGCCGTTCGCTGGCCGCCGCCGACAGCCAAGAGCGCGCCGAGCGCACGCGCGCCGCCTACGCCGCCGCGCAAAAGCACGAGCGCATCACCGAGGCGGTGGAGATCTTGGGGGCCAAGCTGAAAGAGCTGAAGCTCGGAGGCGCCGCCTGACATGTTGCCCGAGCCGCTACTGCATCTGATCGAGCTGTTGGCGCGCCTACCCGGTGTCGGGGAAAAGACCGCACAGCGCTTCGCTCTGCACCTGGTGGCGGAGCGCTCCGGCACCGCCCAAGCCTTGGGCGAATCTTTGCGACAACTGGGCGAGCGCGTAAAAAGCTGCGATCTGTGCGGCAACATCGCCGAGGTCGGCGAGGGCGGGCACGCGACGTGCGTCATCTGCCGCGACAAGCGGCGTGACCAAACGCTTTTGTGCATCGTGGCCCGGGTGCAAGATCTGCTGGCCATCGAGCGCAGCGGCGCCATGCGCGGTCGCTACTTCGTGCTCGGCAGGCTGCTGTCGCCTCTCGACGGTATCGGTCCGGACGAGCTGCCATTGGAGCGCCTGTTCCGCCGCTTGAGCGAGGACGGAGTGCGCGAGGTGATCGTCGCGACGCCGCCTTCGGTGGACGGCGAAGCCACGGCGCTGATGTTGGCGCGCGAGCTGACGACCCGCGGCGTGGCGGTGAGCCGCATCGCCAGCGGTGTCCCGCACGGGGGCGATTTGGAGTTCGCCGATCAGATCACGCTCGGACGCGCCATCGACGGCCGGCGCACGCTCGACTCTCGTTGATTTCAGCGCCGTTTTCCGGGAGCATCGCCCCCATGGCCGCTTCCCGCCGCGTCATTCAGTCCCCTGCTGCGCCCGCACCGGTCGCGGCGTACTCGCAAGCCATCGCCTCGGGCGAGCTTTTGTTCTGCTCCGGACAGATCGCCATCGATCCGCAGACGGGCCAAATGGTCCAGGGCGGCATCGAGGCCGAGACCGAGCGAGTGCTCGAGAACCTGAAAGCGGTCTTGGCCGCGGCGGGCGCCACCCTCGCCGACGTGGTCAAAACCACCGTTTACCTGGCAGATTTCTCGGAGTTTCAGGCCATGAACGCCGTCTATGTGCGCGCCTTCCCCACCGATCCGCCGGCGCGCGCCACGGTGGGCGTCTCGGCGCTACCGCGCGGCGCCAAAGTCGAGTTAGAAGCCATCGCGCGCTTGCCGTGACCCCCGCGGGCCCGGCGACTCACTCAGGAACCCGAACATGAACGCATCCGCCGCCACCGACTTCGACGCCAAGCTGCTTGCCTCCGCGGCAACCGACGCTCTCTCCAACCTCGGCAAGGCCGGCGCCAAAGCGCCGCAGTTGGTGGAAGCCTGGGTCAAGTCCGGCAACGCGGCGGCGGTGGTGGAAGCGGCGGAGCGCGGCGAAGGCGCCGTGCGCAAGGCCGCGCGTCGTGGCCTCAACGTGCTGAAGGCACGCGGAGTCGCGGTACCGGAGCCGACGCGCGTGAGCGCCGTGACGGGTGCCAAGAGCGCCGAACAGACCGAAGCCTTTTTGCTCTCGCCCGACAGCATGGGCAACGTGCTGATCGCCATCACGACCCGCAGCCTGACCTCGCGCGGCAAAGTGGTGTTCGTGTACCTGAACGACGAGCTGGGCGTGCACCGAGTCGACGTGGGCGAGCTGAGCCAATCTCAGCTGAAGGACGCGCTGGCCAAAGCCCTGCCCGGCGCTCGCTACAAAGCCGTGACGGTGCCGGTCGAGTGGGCACGCCGTCGCATTGCCGACGCGCGGGCTCGCCACGCCGAGCGCAAGATTCCCGAGCCGCTCGGCTTCGCGCGTGCGGAGTCGTTGCTCGGCCCCGTGCCGAGCGAAGCCGTCCCCCACCCGTTCGACGCCGAAGGCTTCGAGCTGTCGCTCGAGGACGCGGCCGAGATGGTGAAAAACTCCGCCCAGCTGCACAACTTGCCCGAGCTTGCGGGCTGGTTCCCGGACAAGGGCTCCGTCGACGAGCTGTTCGCCTTCGTCGGCCAAGCACTGTCCGAAGCCGGTCACGACCCGACGCAAGAGCCGCCCGCCGAGGCGCTGCGCAACGCGATGACGGAGCAGATCGCCGCCGCCACCGATCGCTACTTCACGCCGGAGCGCCGGGCGCAGCTGGTGGTGGCCTTGAAGGACGCCGCCCTCAGCGCGCTCGCGCGCGATGGCGAAGAGGTTGGGCTGCAGCTGTCCGCCCTGGCGAAGGTCGCGGCCGAAGCCGGTTTGATCACGAACCCGCCCCGCGAAATTCCGTTCCTGCGCGGCTATTTCGAAAAAGCCGTGAGCCTGCTGGCGATGCAGAATCAAGGGCGCATCCGCATCCCTGTCCCGCCCAAAGCAGCAGACGCGGCGGCCCCGTAACGGACCCAGATTTTTTCACAGGAGATCGGGAGATCGGGAGCTGTGAATTTTGGGGGGTCGACTCGTGCGGCGTGAGTCGGCGAATGCGCAGGTTCCGCCACAAGACTAGCGACTCGACCCCAACAAAATCTCTGGTCGCCCTCCCGATCTCTCGATCTCCCTGTGAAAAAATCCGAGACGTGCGGCGACGTTACGGCGTCGTGGAGCGACGGCACGCGTCGCGGAAAGCCGTGAGTAGCCGTGTCGTGGTTGGGCCGGGTTTGCCGGGGCCGATGGCGGCGCCGTCGACGCTGACGACGGGGACGAGCTCGCGGATGCTGGAGGAGACGAAGACTTCAGCGGCGTTTTTGACGACTTCCAGCGGTAGGCTTTGCTGTTGAATCGGGACGCCTAGCTCGGCGGCGACAGCCAGCACCGCCTCGCGCGTGATGCCGAGCAAGATACCGTCGCTCTCCGGCGGCGTGACCAAGGTGCCGTCGCCCAACACGGCGAATACGTTGGACGTAGCGCCCTCCACCACCGAGCCACGCCCGTCGACGATCAGCGCTTCGGCCGCGCCGACGGCGCGCGCTTGGCGAATGGCCAAGACGGCGGTCAAGTAGTTCCCGACTTTGGCGCCAGCCGCCACGCTGTGATCGGTCACCCGCTCCGTGCGGTAGGTGATGACCGCCACGCCGTCGCGGTACGTCTCCTCCGGCGGAGACTTGAGCGGCGTCACGATCACGACGCGCAGCGGGTGGCGCGCCAGGCCAGGATCCAAGCCCAGCGTCTCGCCCACTCCGCGCGTGACGGTCAAGCGCACGTACGACTCCGGGTTCCCGGCGCCCACGATGGCCGAGTGCACCTCTCGCCCGAGCTGCTGAAGGCTCACCGGCAAGTCGATGAAGACGCGCGCTGCGCTTTCTGCCAACCGTTGCAGGTGGCGCTCGAGCGCAAACGGGCGGCCACCGTAGGTGCGCAGCGCTTCGAACACCGAATCCCCGTACAAAAACCCGCGATCGAAGACACTGATGGTGGCCGCCTCCGGGGGGCTGGGACGGCCGTCGATCAGCACCAGCGAGCTCACGCGCTCTTTCCCGCGTGCAGAATCTCCGAGCCGCCCGACCAGAGCAGCTCGACTTCGAGCGGTTGGTTCGCGCTGATGGTGACGCGCGGCCGCTCGCTCGGATCGTCCCGCGCTTCCACCCGCAGCTCCGCCAAACCTTCAGCGCCGAACGGGTAGCGGCTGACGCCCAGCTCGTCGACGCGGCTCAGCTTCCAGGTCAAGCGCCCGCGGCGCGCGTCGTAGCGCAGACCAAACAGGTATTCGAACAACACCGCGATGGGCGTGATGCCCGTCCAACCGACGAAGTTGCTGCGACCGCGCCCCTCGCTGGGCTTGTCGGGGGCGTGGTGCTCCCAAACCGCGTGCGTCTTTTCGAACGACTCGATCACGTTGAAGTAGTGGTTCTCCGCGATCTGCTGGGCCAGATCGTGAAACCCGCGCTCGCTCAAGCCGCGCAGCACCATGTAGTTCGTGGGCGCCCACACGCCGCCCAGCCACAAACCGCCGTCGCCGTCGTAGCCCGGCGTGTCCGCCGACAGGCTGGGGATGCGATGCAGCCGCTTGAATTCGCTGTCGACGTCCAAGTGCGCCACGAAGCGTTGCAGGCGGTCAGCGGGCAGCACGTCGGCTAGGAGCGCCCAGTAAGCGCCGATGGTCTTCACGTCGGTGAGGCGCGTCTGGTCGCGGCTGAGATCGTGGAAGAAGCCGGTGCTCTCGTCCCAGAGCTGCTGGTTGATCCAGGGGATCAGCTGCGCGTTCTCTTCCGCGAAGTCTTGGACCTCGTCGCGCCGACCGAGCACGTCGGCGAAGGCCAGCACGATCTTGTTGGACAGCACCGCTTGCAGCGTGGCGTCCACCCACGTGCGGTGGGCGTGGTCGAGCTCGGTCTGCGCGCTCGGAATGCGCGGCTGGTTGTCCATGCCGCTCGACAGACCGGTGCCCCAGTAGCTGCCGTTGGGCCAAGTGCGATACTTGCGGTTCCACAAGCCGTAGGCGGCCAGCGCCGGAAACACCACGCTCAGCCGCTTGCGATCACCAAACTGCAGGAAATACTCGTACTCACTGAGGCCGAGGACGTTCGGGCCGCTGCCTGCGGGGTCGAAGCGGCTGTAACACTCGCTTCCGTTGTGCTCGCGAAATTGCCGGCAGATACCGCCGTCGGGGTGCTGCTTGGCGTAGAAGTTGTCGAGCGTCTGCTGGAACTTGAAGGCCCGATCTCCGTAGCGCCCGAACAAGCTGATGAAGACCGAGTCCCACATGTACAAGCAGTCGTTGAACATGGTGGACGCGAAGTCGCTGACGAAGCCGTTCTCGTCGGTTGCGCGCCGAAAGTTCTGGAAGGCAATTTGCCAGCAGCGCCAGTAACACTCGATGGCGGGCTCGTGCCCCGGCCAGTGTGGAACCGGCAGTAACCGCGCCCGAGCATCTTCGAACGTCGGAAGCTGGGTGCTTGGCTTCCGCACGCGACGTCGGAACGGGTTCTCGTTCGCGAACGGAATCTCCACGTACGTCGCGACGTAGCTGGTATCCAGAGGTCGGTTGCGGAGATTGAGCGGATTGCGCATCGCCCTTATTTCGTCCAGATATCGGGAGGTTCCGCATCCGGCCCTCGGGCTGTTCGGAGCGGGAAGGTCAGCTTCGAATACCACATTCGACGCCCGTTGCCTGCGATTGGCCCACCGGCCAACTACCGCAACGGCTCGGTCCTCGCCTCTTGCGGCCGAATTCACTTCCTTCGACGGAGGCGGCGCGTCTTGCCCCCGAAAAAAGGGCCTTGTCGGTTGAGAAGCGGAGACCTAGGTGAGGGCGCCACCGCTGCATTTTCCGTCGTTTTCCCAGCAGGACCGCGTCCACCCTGCTCGGCGACGCCCCAACCGAGCTGTGGTACCTGGGCCCCGCGCGCATGTCCGATCAGCTTTCCTCCGACCTCGCCTCCTTGAAGATCGACCGCGGCGCACCGCGGCCAAAGGGCAAAAGCCCCATCGGTACGATCGCGCTGGTGGTCGTGCTGCTGGGCGCGGCCGGCGCCGGCTACCAATACGGGCTCCCGTTGCTGTCCGCCGCCGTCTACAAAACCGAGATCGAAACCACCGAGGTGATCACGGTCTCGCCCGCACAAGCCTCGGTGGAAATGACCTCCACCGGGTACGTGGTCGCTCAGTCCGTCTCGGCCGTGGCCAGCAAGGTAGCCGGCAAGGTGAAGGCGCAGCACGTGCGCCAGGGCGCCAAGGTCAAAGCCGGCGACGTGCTGCTCGAGATCGATCCCTCGGATCAGAACGCGTCGATCGCGACGGCTCAGAGCCAGGCCGCAGCCGCGCGAGCGCGCATCATGATGGCCCGCGCCAGCGTGGCCGAGATCGAGCAGCAAGCCAAACGCGCGCAGTCGTTGGCGCAAGAGGGCATCGGCCCCAAAGGCACCGCCGACGATTTGCTGGCGCGCGCCGCGTCGCTCAAGGAGCAAGTCAAAGCCTCCGAGGCGGAGGCGAAAGCGTCGGATGCTTTGGTCGCGGCGCTGCGGGTAAACCTGGGCAACTTCACGGTCACCGCGCCCATTTCCGGCACCGTCGTCAACAAGCCACCCGAGGTGGGTGAATTCGTCGGGCCCCAGCCGGCCGGTGTCGCGATCGACATGGGCGGCGTCCAAATCGCCGATTTTACGACGCTCATGGTCGAGACCGACGTGCCCGAAGCGCGGCTGTCGCAGATCAAGATGGGCGGCCCGGCGGAGATCGTGTTGGACGCGTTCGCCAGCAAGCGCTTCCGCGGCAAGGCCGTCGAGGTGACGCCCAAGGTGAATCGCACCAAGGCCACCGTTACGGTGAAAGTGGCGTTCGTCGACGAAAACGACGGGGTGCTGCCCGACATGGCCGCCCGCGTCAGCTTCTTGAGCGGCGAGCTCGACAAGGAAGCCATGAAAGCGCCGCCCAAGACGATCGTCCCCGGCACCGCCGTGGTCGACTTGAACGGCGCCAAGGTCGTGTATCGGCTGGAGAGCGGCGCAGTCCGCATCACCCCCGTCACGCTGGGCCCGGCGTTCGGCACGGGTTTCGAAGTTATTAGCGGCGTCACGTCGGGCACCAAGCTGGTGAACAAGCCTCCGCAGGGGCTGGCGGACGGTCAGAAGGTCAAGGAAAGGAACGCGGGATGAGCGAGAACAACGGCAAGAGGGACATCATTTCCCTCAGCAAAGTGGGGAAGTCGTTCTGGCGCGGTAAAGAGCGCCTGGACGTGCTGAAGGACCTCGACCTGACCATGAAAGAAGGGTCATTCGAGGCTTTGATGGGGCCGTCCGGCTCCGGCAAGTCGACGCTGCTCAACTTGATCGCGGGCCTGGACGTGCCCACGTCGGGGTCGCTGAAGGTGGCCGGCTCGGAGCTGAGCCAGATGAGCGAAGGAGATCGCGCCGGCTTTCGTGCCGCCAACATCGGCTTCGTCTTTCAAACCTACAACCTGATGCCGGTATTGACCGCCATCGAGAACGTCGAGCTGCCGCTGTTGCTCACCAACTTGCCGGCGGCGGACCGGCGCAAGCGCGCCGAAACGGCGCTCAAGCTGGTTGGCCTGGGCGAGCGCATGGGTCACTACCCGCGCCAGCTTTCCGGCGGTCAAGAACAGCGCGTGACGATTGCCCGCGCCATCGTCACCGACCCGAAAATCATCGTCGCCGACGAGCCCACCGGTGACTTGGACCGCGAGAGCGCCAACGACATCTTGAACCTGCTCGGGCGGCTCAACACCGAGCTGGGCAAGACCATCGTCATGGTGACGCACGATCCGGCCGCGGCCGAGCGCGCCACCATCTGCCACCGCCTGGACAAGGGAGCGCTCGCGCTATGACCTTGTTCGGCATCGCGGCGCGCAACATCGGGCGCAACAAGCTGCGCACGACGCTGACGGTGGCGGTCGTGGCGATCTCGACTTTGTTCTTCATCATGCTGCGCACGGTGGTCTGGTCGTGGACCAGCGCTTCCGAGTTCGCGGCCAAAGATCGCATCGCCACCCGGCACAAGGTCAGCTTCGTGATGCAGCTGCCCAAGCGCTACGCCGAAGAAATCGCGCAGATGCCCGGCGTTACCGCGGTTTGCTACGCCAACTGGTTCGGCGGCAAAGACCCGAAGGACGAAAACGACTTCTTCGCCACCATCGCTACGGACCCGGCGAGCCTGCTCAAGGTCTATCCCGAGATCAAAACGTCGGAAGGGCAGAAGCAAGCGTGGATCGCCGACCGGCGCGGGGCCTTGATCGGCGACTCTTTGGCCAAGAAGAAGGGCTGGAAAGTCGGCGACAAGATCACGCTCGCGGGCAGCATCTTCCCCGGCAACTGGGACTTCAACATCTCGGGCATCTACACGACCACCACCACCAACGTGGACCGGGCGACGGTTTGGTTCCACTGGGACTACTTGAACGAGTCATTGCCCGAGCGGAGCAAGGACAAGGTCGGCTGGATCGTCTCCAACATCAGCGACCCGGGCGCGTCGGGGCGCATCTCCAAAGAGGTCGACGCCAAGTTCGACGAGCGCGACCTGCAGACGATCACCATGAGCGAAGCGGCGCTCAATCAGTCGTTTTTGGGCATGTTTTCCGCCATCTTGAAGGCCATCGATCTGGTCAGCGTGGTGATGATCGCGATCATGGGTCTGATCGTCGGCAACACGATCGCGATGGGCGTGCGCGAGCGCACCAACGAATACGGCGTGTTGCGTGCGATCGGGTTCTTGCCCAAGCACGTGGCGCAGTTCGTGCTCGGCGAAGCGCTGGTCATCGGCATCGTGGGCGGCGTCGTCGGGCTCGCGCTCGGCTATCCGTTCGTCAATCTGGGCGTCGGGCGGTTCTTGGAAGAGAACATGGGCCAGATGTTCCCGCAGTTCCGCGTCCAACCGCAGATCGCGGTGATGGCTTTCGCCTTGGCTCTCGGCCTGGCGGTGGTGTCGGCGATCTTGCCGGCGCGCAAGGCGGCTTCACTGCAAGTGGTCGAATCACTCCGGCGCGTGGGTTGAGGAAAAAGCCATGATTCCCATTTCGTACAACGTACGCAGCTTGATGGTCCGCAAGACCACCACGTTCGCCACCGCCGGCGGCATCGCGCTCGTGGTGTTCGTCATGGCCGCAGCAATGATGCTGTCGGCCGGCGTGAAGAAGACGATGGTCGCCGGCGGGCGGCCCGACAACGCGATCGTGACCCGCAAGGGTAGCGGTGCCGAGCTGTCGAGCAGCATCGAGAACAGCGCCGTCAGCTTGATCCTGGCGGCGCCGGGCGTGAAGAAGGACGAAACCGGCGCGCCGCTCGGCAGCGGCGAGACGGTCGTGGTAATCGCGCAGGAAAAGCTGGGCGGTAAGGCCGGTCAGGTCTCCAACGTTCTCGTGCGCGGCGTGCCCGAGAACGTGCTCAAGGTGCGCCCCGACGTGCACATCATCTCCGGTCGCCCCGCCAAGCCGGGGACCGACGAGTGCATCATCGGCAAGAACCTGGTCGGCAACTACGCCGGCATGAACCTCGGCGAGAAGTTCGATCTGAAGAAGAACCGTCCGGTCGAGGTCGTGGGCGTGTTCGAAGCCGGCGGCTCGTCCTTCGAGTCGGAGGTGTGGGCCAGCCTCGAAACGGCGCGCTCTTCCTTCGGCCGCGAAGGCCTGGTTTCGTCGGTAACGGTGCGGCTCGAGTCACCGGCGGCGTTCGACCGCTTCAAGGCGACGATCGAGACCGACAAGCAGCTGTTGCTCGAGGCCGAGCGCGAGACGACCTATTACGAAAAGCAGTCCCAAGCGACGGCCATCTTCGTCAGCGTGCTGGGTTGGGTCATCGTCGTGTTTTGCATGTTCGGTGCCACGTTGGGGGCCATGAACACGATGTTCGCCGCGGTGGCTCAACGCAAACGCGAGGTCGGCACGTTGCGGGCCCTCGGCTTCTCCAGGTTCAACATCCTGACGTCGTTCGTGGTCGAGTCGGTGGTGCTGGCGGTCGTCGGCGGCTTGGCAGGTTTGGCGGCGTCGCTGCTCCTGACCTTCGCTCACGTTTCGCTGATGAACCAGGCAAGCTGGTCGGAGATCACCTTCACGTTCTCGGCCACGCCCAACATCCTGATCGGCGCCATCATCGCCGGCTGCGGCATGGGCATCCTCGGTGGCTTCTTGCCAGCCATGAAGGCAGCCGGCACGTCCCCCATCGAAGCCATGCGCGGCTGAGATCCGCGACACCACCGGAAACGGGCCGCCCCAGTCCGCGGCCCGCTAGCGGTTCATTGCGGCTGGGGGCTGCCGCGACGCAGCTCTCTTGCAGAAGCTTCTGTAGCGTCGCAGGGCCAACCTGCAGTGACCGCTTCAGGCTGCTGTCATGCTGACAGCCCGTTTCGAGCACCTCCGAGATCTACAGGGAGGACGGGAGGTCGGGAGGTCTGAGGAGGCGAGAACGCATTTTTGTTTTTGGAGGACCAAAACCAAAAATATTCCCTCGAGAGAAAGCTGGAGGGATTGGCACGCGATGCCCAGGTTCGCTAGCGGTAGCGCAGCCCCCCAATCGCCTCTGTCTCGACCTCCCGTCCTCCCGTCCTCCCTGTGAAAAAATCTCGATCGTGTGAGGTGGCCTGGATCCGCCACAGAAGCTTCTGCGATTCAGGCTGCAGTTTGGCAGCCCCATGTGCGATGAATTTTTAGCGGCTGCGCATTCGGACGAGCTCGGCGGCCATTCGGGAGCGGACGAGATCACGCAGGGCGTAGCTGTCGCCGCCCGCTTCCGCGGCGTGGATGGGCGGCAGGATGTGTACGTCCACCTCGAGCGGCACGATGCGAGCGCGGTGCTTGGCAATGACCTCTTGGGTGCCGTCGATCACGAGCGGCACGATGGGCACGCCGGCGCGCTGGGCCAACCAAAAGGCGCCGCGGTAGAACGGGATCAGCTGGCCGTCGGGTGAGCGCGTGCCTTCGGGGAAGACGCACAGCGCTTGGCCGCGCCGCAGCATCTTTTCGCTCTGGCGCAGCATGCGGCGAATGCTGGGCAAATGGCCGCGACGCAGCGCCACGTAGCCGTTGAGCCACATGTTCCAGCCCAGGAACGGCGCGTAAAAATTCTCGATTTTGCTGACCCAAGCCAAATCGAGGTAGGTGCCGTAGACCGCCAAGATGTCGCACATCGACTGGTGGTTCACGACGTAGATGCAGCCCGTCACGCCGCGCAGGTGCTCGCGCCCCTGCACCCGTACGCCGGCAAAAGGCGCCCAAGTGAGGTAGTGCGCGCCCCAGTAGGTGGTGTAACGGCGTAGCCAGCGCCGTTTCGGATCCCACCAAGCCGTCAGCAAAAATAGCGCGAGCGCGGGCACGAACAACAGCGCGCACGTGACCACCAAGTACGGCCAGTAAAACAAGTTGTAGATGACGAGGCCAACCGGGCCCAAGCGCGAGCGACGTCGCGGAAGCGCTGTCAGGCCATGGTCCTCATCAGGCACGCTCACCATCTTACTTCTGCGGATTGAAGCCGCGGATATAGGCGACGAGCAAGGTGAGCTGGGCATCGTCGAACAAGGGAGCGAACGGCGGCATCGGCCCCTTTCCTTCGCGAATCACCTTCTTCAGGTCGTCGTCGCTGCGGCTGGCTTGAAAGCTGGCGTCGCAGAAGTTACGCGGCGGCGGTAGCCCTTCGGCGGCCGGCACGCCTCCGTGCCCGTCACGGCCGTGGCAGATGGCGCAGGTCGAATCGAACAGGTGCTGGGCCTCGGCGTGGGTGTCGCCGGCAATGGCTTTGCGCTTGCAGCCCGCCGCCGGCAGGGCGGCCAAGGTCGCCGCGAAAACCACGCAAATTCGCCAAAAATGGCCCATGGGCGGGCAGTAGACCCGAACGAGTCCCAGCTGCGCAAGGCCCTACGAAGCGGGACCCAAATGGGACTATGCTCCGCCCCGCCATGCGTATCCGCTCCAGCCGTAGTGTCGTTTCGTCCCTGACGTTTGCTGCCCTGCTCCTCGGTCTTGCCGCCTGCAACACCAAGACGGAAGAGCCCGCGACCAAGAGCGAGCCCGAGAAACCGGCCGAGGCTCCCCCGCCCGCGGCTGCCAGCGCCGCCCCCGCCGCCGCAACCGCCGCTGCTGTCCCTACGGCCGCGCCGTCCAGCGATCCGAAGGCCATCCCGGCCCCGGCCGACGTGGCCACGCCGCCGGCGGACGCCAAGAAGACCGCCTCCGGCTTGGCCACGAAAATCCTGACGCCCGGCAAAGGCAAAGAGCATCCGCAAGACGCGGACACGGTGAAGGTGCACTACACGGGCTGGACGAGCGACGGCAAGATGTTCGACAGCTCGGTCGTACGCGGCGAGCCGACCAGCTTCGGCGTGACCCAAGTCATCGCCGGTTGGACCGAAGCCTTGAAGTTGATGGTCGTGGGCGAGAAGCGCCGCATGTGGATCCCGGCCAAGATCGCCTACGGCGAGACGGCTCGCCCCGGTTACCCCGCCGGCCAGCTCACGTTCGATGTCGAGCTGCTCGAGATCACCGCGCCGCCCAAGCCGCCCGAGACGCCCACCGACGTGGCCGGTCCGCCCGCGACCGCCAAGAAGACGGAGTCGGGTTTGGCGTACCGCGTGCTCAAGAAGGGCACCGGCAAAGATCATCCCACCGCTACCAGCCGCGTGCGCGTGCACTACTCGGGCTGGACCAAAGACGGAAAGATGTTCGACAGCTCCGTCACGCGCGGTGAGCCGACCAGCTTCGGCCTCAATCAGGTCATTCCGGGTTGGACCGAGGGCGTGCAGTTGATGGTCGTCGGCGAAAAGACGCGCTTCTGGATCCCCGGCAAGCTCGCCTACGGCGACGAGCCCAAGCGCCCCGGCGCACCCTCCGGCCAGCTCACGTTCGACGTCGAGCTGCTCGATATCGAGAAGTAAGGCACCGCCAGGACCGAGATTTTTCACGGGAAGGACCTTCTGACCTTCCGGTGAAACTCTCGGGTCTTTAGGCTCGTTTCGAGCGGCGGCTGGGGTCTTCGGGCAGCAGGTGCCCGTGCGCGAGCTCCATCGGGTGGATGCCGAGGCGCTCGATCAGCTGGCGGCTGTTGGTGGCGACCATGACCGTGATGCCAGAATCGTCTCGAAAGCGCTCCAACCGCTCGTAGACGAGGTTGCGCGTCGCCGAGTCGAGACCGCCGTCCGGATCATCGAGAAAGACGAAGTTCGGGTTCAGCGCCAGCGCCCGCGCCAACGCCACGCGCTTGCGCACTCCCAACGAAAGATGCGCCGGTAAGGCGTGGAAATCGGTCTGCGCCACGCGAAGCTCGGCCAAAGCCTGGCGCGCTTTCGAGGTGAGATCCTCGTCGTCCATGCCGAACAGGTCGGCGTGATAGCGCAGGGCGAGCGTGACGTTGGCCAACGCGCTCAAGTTGGACAGTAAGCCCCCCTGCCCGAACAAGAAGCCCCGACGCACGCCCTGTCGCATCAGCTCGCTCGGCTTCTTGGCGGCCACCAGGTGGCCGTCCAACCAGACGTGCCCGCCGCTGGCGTTCAAGAGACCAGCGCACACGTACAGCAACGTCGACTTACCGACGCCGTTGTCACCCGTGACAATCAGGGTGCGGCCAGGAGGCACGTGCAGCTCGGTCTCGCGCAGCACCCACAGGTCCCCGTACTTGAACGAGACGTCCTCCAGCCAAAGGCCGTCTTTCATGGCGCCGGCAACGGTGGCCCGACCAGCCAGTAGAAGCCGGCGGTCAAGGCGGTGTTGTAAACGACGCAGCCCAGCAGGCTCATCACGACCGCGCGGCTGGCCTGCTGCGGCACCTCGGTGGGCGAGCTATTCACCTGCAGCCCGAAGTGGCACGACAGCCAGCCCACGATGGTGCCAAGACCCAAGCCTTTGGCGAAAAACAGCGCCAAATCGTGGGGCATGACGCTGCCCGCGACCCCTTGCTGGAAGCTGGAAAGGCTGGCGCCCGAGGCCAAGATGCCGATGGCGAACGCGGCGCTCAGGCTCACGATGCTGAAGTAAATCATCAACGCCACCACGCTCACCACGCAGCCGACCATGCGCGGCAAAACGACGTAGCGCAGAGGGTCGATGCCCAGCGAGGACAGCGCCAGCACTTCGGAGTTCACCTTCATGTTGCCGAGCTCGGTGGCGATGGCGGTACCGGAGCGCCCGGCCACCACGATGGCGGTGATCAACGGCGCCAGCTCGCGCAGCACGACCGCCACCAACACGCGACCAATCAGCTCGCCGTCGGCCGGCATCATCATGTTCGTTTGAATGATGATGCTGGCGCCGATCAGCAGCGCGATCGCGCTCACCAGCGAGAGCGCCTGCACGCCGGTGAACATCACCTGCGTGAGCATGATGCCGTGCACCAGCCGCTTGGCCGCGACCCCCGGCGACAAATCGGACAGCAGCGCGTCCTTCAGCGTGCCGAACAGCGCCCACGTCTCCGACAGGCTGGCGATGGCGCGCCGGCCAATGCGCTCGACCCAGCTGGCCTCCCGAAATACGTCGGATCTCGGGTCGTATGGCAGGGTGGAGCGCACTCGACTCGGCGCCTTTATCCGAGCCCAGCCGGGCGGTGGTTGCTGCCGATCGTGATCTGTCCTTCCAAGACTGCCATCTTTCGTCCGGCGGAAGTCGTGCCCCCGCTAGCCTTTGAGGGCCGCGAGGCGCGCCTTGGCCTCTTCGAGGCCATCGGTCTGCACCGCGCGCTCGTACATCTGCTGCGCCTTCGGCTTCTCGTCCAGTTGCTCGTGCACCTGCCCGAGCCGGAAGAACACCATGCTCTTCTTGATGGGACCGGTGGCGTCGTCGAGCTTCTGCAGCAATAGGGCGCGGTACATCTGCTGCGCCTTCTTGTGATCGCCGACGCGCATGGCCACTTCGCCCAGCAACGTCAGCACGTGCACGTTGCCCGGCTCGATGCGGAACGCCTTGTCCAGCTCTTCGAGCGCCCTCTGCACCTCGCCGTCGGCCAAGTAAGCGGTGGCCAGGCGACGGTGGATTTCACCCAGCTCCTTGGTGCGCTTGGTGCCAAAGCTGTCGACGATGCGTTGCAGAACCTCGGCCGCGGCTTTGCCGCGACCGGAAGCGCTGTACTGGTCGCACAGCTCGAGCAGAATTTCGCGGTCGTCCGGCTTGAGCTTGCTGGCGCGCTCCAAAAGCTCGGCGGCGGCGACGTGATCGGCGCGCTCCTTGCTTTGAATTTGCGCGGCTTTTTGCAGCAATTTGACGGCGTCTTCCGGCTTGGCCGAAAGCTCAGCGTCGCGCGCCAAGAGGCCGGAAAGCTTCTCCCACTCCTTCGAGGACTGGTAGAGCACGCGCAGACGATCGCGCAGATCCGCGCTCTGTTCGTCGTGAACGAGGCCGCGCTCGAAGGCGCGGGCGGCCTTGTCGGCGTTACCCAGCTTCTGCTCGGCTTCACCGAGCTCGATGGCCAACGCTACCGCGGGCGCGCCGCTGGCCATGTCGAGCAAGCGGCTGATCACCTCGGCGGCCGACGCGAGGTCGTTCTGGGCTTTGTACAAGCGCGCCAACGCCTCGAGCGCGCCCTGGTGACCGGCGTCGCGCTCCAGCACGCCGCGATACGTCTCGATCGCGCGACCACGATCACCGAGGCGGCTGTCGTACACCTCACCGAGCCGTACCTGAAAGCGCAGCTCGCTGGCGAGGTCGCCACGGTCGCGCGCGGCGCTGATCTGCGTGGAGAGCAGCTCGGCCAGCTCTTCGTCTCGCTGCGTTTCCTCGTACAGCTCGCTCAACGTCACGACCGCTTCGCTCTGGCCAGGCTCCTCGTCCAAGATGGACCGCAAGAGCTCGATGGCAGTGTCGAGCGAGCGGAATTTCTCGCGATTGAGCCGCGCCAGCTCGAGCCGCAAGGTCGTGCGCTGGGCGGGCGACTCGGCCATGTCGACCAGCCGTTCCAGCAGGCGTCCCAACTCGGCGTGCCGTTCGGCGGTCGGGTACAGCGCGCGCAGCGCCGCCGCGGACTCCATGTCCGTCGGATCGTCCTCGAACAGCTGCTCGAAGAGCTCGGTGGCTTTGGCAACGTCGGCCAGCTTGTCCCGCGCGATCTCGGCGGCGCGCCGACGCAGGCTGCGTACGAGCGCACCGTCGGTTTGCAGCTCCGCTTGGCGCACCGTGAGCTTGAACGTCTCCGCGAAGTCGCCCGCGGCTTCGCGCAGCGCGCTCAGCTCGGCCAGAGCCCAAAGGTTGGCGTCGTCTAGAGCCAACAGCTCGCGCAGCACGGCCTCGGCCGCCGCGCTGTCGCCGCTGCCCTCGGCCAGCGCCTTGGCTTGGCGATACAGCTCTTCGCGGCGTGTCTCGTCGACCTGAAGCTTGGCGCGGCGACGCAGCGTACCGAACAGGTCCAGCTCACGCCCGGGCGCGCGCTGCAGCTGCTCGATGGCTTGCAAGACCTCGTCACTGGCGGGGTCGAAATCCAGCGCCCGCTTGAGCGCGGCTTCGGCCGAAGCGTTGTCGGAGGCCTTGTCGCGGAACCAGCCCGCCAGACGCATCGACAGCTCTACCCCCGACTCCGGGCTCAGGTCCGCCTTCAGCTTGATGGCGTTGGACAGCGCCTGACACGCCTTGTCCCACTCGCCGGTGATGGGAGCCAGCCGCTCCAGCTCTTCGAGCAAGGCGCTGTCTTCCGGAGCTTCGGCCAAGCCGAGCTCGATCACGCGCTGCGCGGCGCGCGGATCTTTGCCCTCGTCTTCCAGCACACGCGCCAAGTTGCGTCGCATGTCGATGCGGGCTTCCACGCTGTCGGCGAAACCGACGCGCTTCTCGTACAGCTTGGCCAAGCGGTCCGTCAAACCGCGCGTCCGGTACACGGACTCCAGGATCTCCGACACTTCCTCGAACAGGTCTTCGTGCTCGACCAGTTTTTCGAGCTCGGTCACGGCCGCGTCGTGACCGGGTACGCGCTCAAGCGCCATGCGCAGCGAGCCCAAGCCACGCGCCGGCTCCTGGAACTTTTCGATCTGCAGCTGCGCCAGCCGGAAATACAGGTCGGCTTGCCGCTCGTCGGAGCTTTCGACCGACACTCGGCGCTCCAAGATCTCGGCCACCGCTTCGTGCTCGCCGAGCCGCGTGTGCAAGCGGTCGAGCGCGTCCAGCAGCTCGGGTTGGTCGCCCGCTTGCTCGACGGCCCGCTTGTAGGCCGAGACGGCGCGTTGATCGTCCTTCAGCTCCACTTCGGCTATGCGCCCCAGCCGTACGTACAGCTCACTGGCCACCTCCGGATCGAAGGTCGACCCCGCGCGATCCGAAAGCGCGTCGGCGTAGCGGCCAAAGCCCGAGGTCGCCCGCGACAGGCGCTCGAGCTCGGTGTGCAGCTCCAAATCATCCGGGCGTTCGCTGATGGCGCGCAAAAGAGCGGACTCGGCTTCCTTCTGCTTGCCCAGGTTGGTCTCCAGCACGCGCGCGATCGTCCGCAGCGTCTGGACGCGCTCGGTTGGCTCGGTCTCGATGGTGAGCCGCAGCTCCAAAACGTCGCACAGCTCGGCGTGGCGCCCGCTCTGCTCCAAAACCGGCACCAGGATTTCCGCCACCGTCCGGCGCAGGTCTTCGTGACCGCCGCCAATCTCGCGCACGGCCGCGATCACCTCGCCGTCGGTCGGCGCCTCTTCAAGCGCCGAGCGGTAGGCCTCGAGCGCCTCCTCGTAGCTCTCGAGCTTGGATGCCAGGATGTTGCCGATTTCCTTGCGGATTTGGGCGCGCTCGGCCGGAGCTTCGGCGGCGCCGGCCTGCAGCTTCAAGCTCTCCAACAGCTCCGACCACATCGACTCGGCACGGTACAGGCGGTTCAGCGACCCGAGCACGCCGTTGTCGCCCGGGCGCACCTGCAAGGCTTGCTCGAGCATCTCGATGGCTTTGCGCTTGTCGGACAACTGCTTGTCGTAACAAGCCGCGGCGCTGAACAGCAGCGTATACTTGAGATCGTCGTCGTCTTCGGTCAGCTCGACGCGGCGTTGGTACAGCTCGACCAAGCGCGCGGCGTCGCCCTTGGCCTCGTACAGCTCGATCAGACAATCGACGGTGAAGGCGCTCTCGGGGTCGAGCTCGAGCGCCTTTTCGTAGCCGGCAATGGCGCCCGGCGCGTCATCCAACATGTCACGCTTGGCCTCGGCCACGCGACGCCAAACGCTGGCGCGCTCCTCGTCGTTCGGGAGCAGGTCGGCCTTGGCGGTGAGAACGCGCACGAGGGTCGGCCAATCGCTGAGCAACGTGGCCAGCGACTCCATCTTGTTCAGAGGCTCGATGTCGCTCTCGTCGGCGGCAAACAGCCGCTCGTACGCCGACAGCGCGCGGCGTGGATCGTCGCGACGCGAATTGTGCACGTTGGCCAAGGTGGCCAAGATTTCACGCTTGTCGCGCAAATCCGGCGATTCTTCGAGCACGGCCTCGTAGGCGTTGGCCAACGCGTCCCACGCCGCCGTGCGCTCGCACAGGCGCTCGTACTCGGCGCGCGTCTCGGCGTCGTCCGCGTCCAGCTTGACCGCCGCTTCCAGCGCACGGCGGGCGCGGTTGTAGTCCTCGCCCCGCTTTTCCCAGAGCTCGGCCGTCTCGCGCAGCACACGCACCTTGTCGGGCGTGTCCTGCGCTAGCTGGTAACGGTCCTCGTTCAGTTGAATCTGGCGGCGCCAGTCGTCCAGCGACTCGTACAGGGGGCGCAGGATGTCCACGACCCGCTCGGTGTGCTCCGGCAGCTTGCGCAGCTGCTCCAGCGCCGTGATGGCGTCTTGCTGACGCGGCAGAGCGGTGACGATTTCTTGCAGCTGGTCGATGGCACGCTCGACCTGGTTCTGCTCTTGATGCAGGCGGGCCAAGGCCAGGCGATATTGCGCGGCCTGCTCGGGTGCGGGCGCGCTCTCGGCGCGGCGCAGGTAGAGCTCGGCCAAGTCTTCCCAGCGCGAGCGCTGGCGATATAGCTCGGTCAAGGCGTCGAGCGAGACGGCGTCGTCGTCTTGCACCTCGAGCGCCTGCCGGTACGTCTCGATGGCGTCGTCGGGCTTGCTCAGGCTGCCCTTTTGCAAGACGGCCATCGTGTGCAGCAACGCCAAGCGCTCGGCAGGCTCGAAGCGATGCTCGAGCCCCTGACGGTACAGCTCGACCCGTTCCTCGGCGCGACCGGCCTTTTCCAGCAGCTGGTCGACCGACACGAACAGCGATTTGCTCTCGGGCTCGAAGGCCAGCGCGCGCCGGAAGAACACCAGCGCCTCGTCGCCCTCGTTCAAATCGCGGAACAGCTCGCCCGTGCGCCGAGCAAGCTTCACGCTGGCCTCGTCGTCGGTTTCGATCTTCTTCAGCTCTTCGGCGTAGATTTCCGCCAAACGTCGTTCGGCCGAAGCGACCTTGGCCAGACGCTCCAGCTCCGAGATCGTGCCGCTGTCGCTGGGATCTTCGGCCAGCAAGCGCGCGACCGTGTCGAGCGCGGCCCGGTAATCCTCTTTCTGTTCTTCGTACAGCTTGGCCAGGCGCGTGAGCAGCTCACGGCGCTCGTCCGGATCCCCGCTGGCCTCCAGCCGTGCGCGGATGGTGTTCATCACCTTGCCGAAATCGGCGCGCAGCAAGTAAACGGGCTCGAGCAAGGCTGCCGCCCGCGCGCGCTCGATCGGATCGGGTGCGTCACTGACGAGGCGCTCCAGCTCCGCGATGGCACCTTCGTGTTGTCGCTCGGCCGAAAGCGCGCTCTCCAGCTCGTCGAAGGCGCGACCCACGTTGTTCTGGTGGCGCGAAGCCACGCGCGCGATGGCCACGTGCAGGGCCGCCGGTTCGCCCAACTTGGCGTCGAGCTGGCGCTCGTACAGGCTGACCAACTCGACCCACATCGACTCGGACGTGTAGAGCGCCTCGAGCGCGGTGAGCGCGTCCTTCTCGAGCGTGATGTCGAGGATGGTTTCGTAGACCTCGATGGCCCGGCGACGCTCGTTGAGCGCTTCGCTCAGCAGCTTGGCCCGCCGGAACAAGAGCGATTTGCGCTCCTCGTCGTTCTCGGCGACTTCGGTGCGACGCTCCAAGATCTCGAGCAGGTTGCGCGCGTCTCCGCTCTCTTCGTAGAGAGACTCGAGCGCGGTCAGCGCCTGCTTGTCCTCTGCGCGTTGCTCGAGGGCCTTCTTGTAATAGGTGCGCGCCAGCTCGCGGTCGGCCAGCTTGTGGCGCGCCAAGTCGGCGATCTTCAAGGTCACGATCAGCTGCACGTCACCGTCGAAGATCTCGGGCACGACGTCGCACAACAGCTTGACGTACTCGGCCTGGCGCGACGTGGCGCCGGCCAAGCGCTCCAAGTGCGTGAACCACGGCACCAGATCGGCGTGACCGACGGCCGAGCGCACCGCTCGTTCCGCGAGCGAGAACGCGCGCTGGGGGTCGTTCAACGGACCCTCCGCTACCTTCATCGCCGCTTCCAAGCCGTTCAGCTTTTCGATGGGGTCGTCGGTGGTGTCGACCTCGATCAGCTGGGTGGTCAGCAACCGTTCATGGTCGCCTTCGGCCTCGAAGATCGGCTTCAAGATCATGGCGGCCTCGCGGCGCGTGACCTTTTCGGTGGCTTCCAGCAACTTGCCGAGCGCGGCGCGGCTGGCAGGGTGCGTGGTGCGCAGGCCGAGCGCGCGCCGGTAGACTTCGATGGCGCCGCTCTCGTCGGCCAGGTGCTCGCGCTTGATGTCGCCGAGCTTGGCCAGGATTTCCAGACGTTCGTCGTCGGTATCGCACAGATCGAGGTGGCGCTCGTAGGTGTCGGACAGTTCTTCGAAGCGGCGCGCGGACGCGAACAGCGCTTCGAGCGCCGACAACGCGTCGCGGCTCGGGCCGAACTCGGAGATCAACGCCTGGTAGGCGTCGATGGCTTCAGACACCGAGTCGAGCTTCTTCCACAGCGTCTCGGCCTCGCGCGTCATCAAAGAACGGCGCAGCTCGCCGTCGCTGCTGCCCTCGCGGCGTCGCTGCAGCACGCTGACCAAATCGCGGTAGCGGCCCGCGCTCTCGTACAGGCGATCTAGCGCGGCCAAGGCTTCGGCGTCGTCCGGATTTTCTTCCACGCGCGAGCGCCAAGCCGCGATGGCGCCGGCCTCGTCGTTGAGCACGCTTTGGCTCAAGGTGCCCAAGCGCCCGAACAGCTCACGGCGCGTAGCGCCGTCTTGCTCGTGCTGGACCTGCAGTCGCAGCATTTCGGCAAGCTTGTTGCTTTCGCCGGAGGCTACGTAAATCCGCTCGAGCGCCTTGGCCGCCGGCAGCACCAGCTCGGCGTCGGTCTCGTCCAGCTTCAAGATGCGACGGTACGTGGCTTCCGCGCGTGCGGGATCGGCCAGGAGCTCTTCGTAAATGCGCGCGACGGCGCTGAGGATTTCGCCCTTGAGCGGGGCGGTGTCGGCCTTTTCGTGCGCTTTGGTCAGCACGTCGGCCACGCGCTCGTGGGCCGAGACACGCCGGCCGATTTCCAGCAGGCGCGAGCGCGCCTCGGTGTCGAGCGGGTCCATCGGCACCAGCTCGGCCAGGGCGTCGAGCGCGCCCTGATCGTCGTGCAAGCGATCGTCGCGCAGCATGGCGATGCGCCGCAGCAGGTCGCGGCGTTCGTCCGCGACCTCCGGCGAGGTGAGCGACTCGATGCGAATCGCCAGCACGCGCACGAGGTCGCGCACTTCGTCACGAGCTTCGTAGACGGTCTCCAACGCGCGCGCCGCCCGCGGACGCAGCTCACCGATGGCCAGCATGCGCTCGGCCAGCTCGCGAGCCTCGTAGTCGCCGACTCGCTCGCGCAGCACGTCTTCGACGTGGCCCATGGCTTTGTCGGGCTGATGGAGCTCGAGCTGCAGCTTGGCCAGGCGCAGCTTGAGCTCGAAGGCTTCGTCACCCACCGCCGTCTCGAGCCGGCGCTCCAACAACGCCGAGAGCTCGCGGCTCTTGCCCTGCTTCAAATACAAGCGATCGAGCGCGCGAATGGCCGCGTCGTGCACGGGATCGATCTCGAGGATGCGCTCGTAGTAGCTGGTCGCTTTGGCGGCGTCTTCGATGATTTCTTCGCAAATCAACGCGACTTCGACCAACATTTCCACGCGCCGCGTCAAGTCGTCGGTGGCGCGCGAGGCGCGGTCGTACAGCGCCTCGAGCTCGCTCCAGCGCTCGGCGGCGGTGAGGATGTCCTTCAAGCGCTGGAACGCTGCTTCGTTGCTGGGAGAAAGCGACAGCACGCGCTCCAAGTACGGGGTCGCGCCGATCGGATCACCCAGCTTGTCCTCGTGCAAGCGCGCGGCGCGCTCCGACAGCTCGCTCTCCAACGCCGCGTCGTGCTTGCCACGCAAGACTTCGCGCATGGCCTCGGCCAAGTCGGTGGGGCGACCCGCCGCGCTGGACAACGAGTCGGCGCGTTCCCACAACGAAAGCTCGCTCGGGAACTCACGCACCGCCGCCAGCATGACGTCGAGGGCGCTGCTGGGCGCGTTGAGCTTGTGCTCGTTGACGTCCGCCAAGCGACCGACGAGGGCCAGTCGCTCGGACGGATCTTTCGTCTGTTCGAGCATGACCGCCAGCGCCGACGCCTCGCGTCGGGCCTCGCCGCCGCTGGCGTAGCGCTGCGCCAAAACGTCGGCGGCGCGGCCCCGCACGGCCGGTACGTTGACCAAACGCTCGAGCACCGACATGGCCCGCGGGCTCTGCTGCTCGGACGTGAGGGCCGCAATGGCGCTCTCCAAGGCATCGCTCGGCCGGTCGAGCTTCTCCAAATATAGCTCCGCAAGCTCGACTTCGCGCTCCGCGCGCAGCTCTCCACTGGAGGCGTCGCGATGCTGAGCGATCACTTGGGCCGCGCCCGCAGCGTCGCCGGCCGCCAGCAAGAGCCGCGGCAGAGAAGACAAGGCACGCCCGTCGGTGGCCGAAATCTCGAGCATGCGACGGTACAGCGCGACCGCCCGCTCGGGCGCCTCGAACACCGCTTCTTCGAGCGTCGCCCACTCGCCGAGCAGGCGCAGCCGCTCCTCGTCGTTGGGCGCGTTCGCAACGCGCAGCTCCAGCAACCAACGCAAGTCGTCGCGCCGATCGTGACGGCGCAAGATGGCTTCGAGCTCGCCGGCGGCGTCGGTGTCCGACGGATCGCGCTCCAGCATCTGCTTGTAGACTTTGACCGCGTCGTCCGTGCGCGACAGCTCTTCGGCGTAGACGCGCGACAGCTTCAGCTCGAGCATGCGCCGCGCGGCATCACCGGCGGGTTTGGGACTCGCGTCCCCGGAGGGCGTTTCGGCGGTCGGCTCGGACTTCTTCTTGCCCTTCTTGCTCTTCTTGCCGGCAGGCGCGGCTTCGGCCTTGGGCGCCACTGCGGGCGGGGTCTCGGTAGTTTCGACGGCGAAGCCGGCCAGGCGTGCTTCCAGCACGTCGACGAAAGCCTCCCAGGCGCCGGCGGCGCGCGACGTTTCCTCGAGCAGCTCCAGCGAAAGCGGGTTGTCGGGTGACAGCTCGTACGCCTTGCGCGCGTAGGCCGCCGCCGCCTTGCGGTCGCCCAAGCGCTTGCCCGTGACGTCCACCAAGCGACCGAGCAGCTCCAGCTTTTCGGCCTCGGTCTCGGCCTTTTCGAACAACAGCTCGTAGAGCGGCGTCAGGCGCGCCCACTTCTCGTCCTTCTCGTACAGCGGCAATAGCGCGCGCGCGGCGCGCGTGTCGCTGGGGTCCACCGACAAGATGCGATCGTAGGAGCGGAACGCGCGCTCGCGTTGATTCAGCTTCTCTTCGTAGACGCGGGCGGCGCGGTAAGACAGAGCGATCTTGCTTTGATTGTCCTTGGCTCGGTCAGCCGCGTTGGACAACACCTCCGACAAACCTTCCCAATCGTTCTGGCTGCCGTACAGCTCCTCGAGCGCATCGAAGTCACCGGCGCCCAGGTAAGCTTCGCGCAACACGCGCAGCGCGCGCGAATGCCCGGGGGAAAGCTCGAGCACGCGCCGCCAGGCGCGCACGGCTTTGTCGGCGTCCTGAATGTGCTCGGCGTAGACGGTGCCGAGCTTTTGCAGCGCCGCTAGCTTGCCGGTCGCGTCCGCCTCCAGCTCGACACGGCGTTCGAGCGCGGACGCCAGGGTGGCAAAGTCGCGGCTACGCTCGGACAGCTTCTCGAGCGCGTCGAGCACATCCGCCCGCGTCGGATCGATCTCGAGCGTCTTTTGATAGAGCTGGATGGCGTCGGCGGGGCGATTCAAGCGCTCGGCGGCCAGCGCCGCCATCTCGCGCAACAGCGGTAGCTGCTTCGGGCCCTCGGCTTGCTTCAAATCGGCTGCGTACAGCTCGTACAGGGGAGCCCAGGCGCGACGCTTTCGGTACAGCTCTTCCAGCCGTTCACGCGCCTCGCGATCGTCGGGCGCCACCTTGAGCAAGGCGGCGTAGGCGTCGGTTGCGTTCTGTGCGTTGGAGAACTGATCGAGCCAACGGCGCGCGGCCGCCCGATACAGCTCCTTCTTCTCTTCGA
>JBEQSW010000145.1:0-4480 GCA_040348565.1 Myxococcales bacterium
GCGTCACCCGCGATGTCCAGATGCGGTGCGAAGCGTACGACTTCGTCGCCCGTGAACTGCTCGCGTTGGCCGAGTGGAAAGAACACCGAGCCACCGATGGCGAGCGTGATGGGGTCTCCGTACTGACCGGCGATCCGCAAATCCAAAGACGCGCGGATGTCGCCGAAGCTCTGTTGGTGCACGGGCGGCAGATAGTCGACGCCGCCGCGCGTCGCGGGGTGACCGAAGGCGTGGACCTGGATCGGGATACTCATGGCCAAGCGCAAGCGCTCGGCAATGATCAAGCTGAAGCCGGTGTGAATCAGCACTTGATTGCGCAACAGCGAAGCCCGAATCGTCTTGTCGGGGTTGCGCGCGCCGATCACGCTGCGGTATCCGTAGTCGCCCACGGCGCCGAGCGCGAGCCGGAGCTTGCCCCGGTAGTCGTTGGATTCGTTGGCGAACCAGTCGCTGCCGCGCTCCGACGGCTCGAAGACGCTGGCGGCGTAGCCGGGCTGCTGCTCCTGCGCGTTGGCGGGCAGAGCGCTCGCGCTGATGCCAGCGAGCAGCGTGAATGGGATTAACAAAGGACGTTTCATGGGTGGAGCCTCGTTTCGAGTTCGAAGAAAGCGTGCAGGCTACGTCCGATTGGCACTCGAGCTGCTGAGGCGAGTTGCCCGTGGCGTCCGCGCAACCATCACGCCACACTCGCAAGGATTGCGTTGACGGGGGGCAACCACGACGCGGCGACCCCTAGGAACTCGCGCGCGGTCCTACCGGGCGGCGCCGGGCTGGGAAAAGCAAAGACGGCTCGCTTCGTGCAGTAGGGCCGCGATCATGACTATCTCGCTTGCTTGCCGATCCAAGATTTCGGCTCTTTCGCTGTTCGCGCTGCCGCTGGTTGCGTGCGTGTTCGTCGCTTGTACGGGTGACGACACGAGTGACGACCTCGACACCGGAGGCAGCGGCGGTAGAGCCGTCAGCGGTGCTTCCGGTACCTCCCACGGCGGCTCGACCAAGGGTGGCTCGGGCGGCGTTTCGCACGGCGGCGCGGCCAGCGCCGGTGCGGCGGGCTCGGCCGAGGCTGGTTTGGGCGGCGAAGGCGGCATCGCAGGCGAAGCGGGCAACGCAGGCCAAGGCGGCTCGGGCGGAGAAGCGGGTAACGCGGGCCCTGGCGGTATGGCGGGCGAAGCGGGCCAAGGCGGTAGCGGCGGCCAAGGCGGCGATGGCGGCCAAGGCGGCGCGGGCCCATACGAAGGACCGAGCGTCGGGAAAGCCCGGACGTTCGCCGTGCTGGCATACAGCGCGATCACCACGGCCAACATTTCGGTCATCAATGGTGAGCTCGGCGTCAGCGCCGGTGCCGTGTCTAACATCACCGGCTTCGACGCCGGCTCGTTCACGAAGTACGGCATTGACTCGCTGGCTCCCAACAGCCAACGCACCATCCTCGCCCAGCAAGACGTGACGGCCCTAGTCGGCGACATCGACCCACGCCCGTGCGACAGCAATCTGACCAACGTGGTGGGCGGGTTGACCGGCGATATCACGCTCCACCCGGGCGTCACGTGCATGAACAGCTTCAGCGCGGACGTGTTGGTGAACGGGCACGTCTACTTGGACGCAGGCGGTGACCCCAACGCCTTCTTCGTCATCAGGGGCAATTTCACCCTCACCGTCGCGGACGGCGCCCAGATCGTGCTCCAGAACGGCGCGCAAGCTTGCGGCGTGTTTTGGCGGATCGCCAAAGCCGTCACCATCGGGAAGACGGTGATCTTCTACGGAAGCGTGGTTTCCGGAACCGCCATCACCATGAACACGGGCTCGACCTTGCACGGCCGCGCGCTGGCTCAAACCGCTGGCGTGCAGCTGGACGCCAACTCGGTGATCGTTCCAGCGGCGTGTACTCACGTGGAGTAGGACTACCGACTCGAAATACGACGCGGCAGATTGCCTCCCTCGGGGCTTGGATTCATCGACTTTGCGAAGCAACGTTCTTGAGTCAAAACCCAGAGGGTGAGCTTTCGCTTCGTACATCCAGCGCTCGGGTTGCTTGCCGTCGGCGCTGCGGGGTGTTCAGACGCCGCTGATGTCGACAAGACCGTAACCTATCGGGGCGACGTCACACTGGTCACTAACGCGCAAGACGCGCGCCCCCACGTCTTCATTCCTCCGTTCGTCGACTGTCGCGAGCCGTTGGATGGCGTGCCCGGCAACGGCCCCGAAGGCCAGGTGTGCAGCAACGTCGCCATCTCGGGCTGCACCGAAGAAGGTCGCTATTTTCCGGACTACGCCAGCTGCGCGGTCGTGCTCACGCAGCGGCCTTACGCTCCGCTGCCGCCGCTCAATCCGCCGTCGGCGCCGGACGATCCGCGGCTGGACGATGCCGCGTTCATGACCGAGCTGGCTTGGGCCAAAGAGCAAATCGGCTCGAGCGCGTGCACGTGCTGTCACGATTCTCGCACCAACGCGCCGGCGCAATGGGACATTGCGGCAGAGCCGATTTGGCTCGACACGGTGTCGAACAATGGGCTTGCGTTGTTCAGCGGCTTGGCCGACTCGTCGACGCTCGGCGCCTACCCGGCCGAGCAAAATTTCGGCTTCGATCGCAGCTTCACCGGCATACCGACCACCGATGGGGAGCGCATGCGCGCGTTCGTTTTGGCCGAGCTCGAGCGGCGCGGCGTCAGCATGGAAGAGGCCGAAGCCGTGCCCCCGTTCGGCGGTCCCATCTACACGGACTATAACGCCAAGCCCGCGCGCTGCACCGCCGAGCAAGGCATCGATCCCAACGGCGTTCTGCACTACCCGAACGACGCTCGCTACGTGTACGTGTTGGAAGACGGCACCAAGAATCCAGGCGTGCCGCCCAACCTCGATTTGCCAGAGGGCACCCTGTGGCGGCTCGACGTGCTGCCCAGCGCCGACGCCTTGCCCAGCGGCTTTCGCTACGGCACGACGCCGCCCGGCTCCTACCAACACACGCCCGAAGCCGGTCCCGCGCCGCAGCTGTACTTCGGCAAGACGTACCACTTCGTGGTCATCAAGTCGGTGGGGCTGATGGACGTGAATTGTCGGTTCGAGCTGGGCAAGCCGCTCGGGACTTAGCTCAGCCCGCGCGGGCGGCGGCCACCGCGTCCACCAGCTGTTTGGCGCGCGCCGTGATCACGTCGAGCTTGCCCGAAGCGAGCGCCGTCGCGTCGACCAGCTCCGAGCCAATGCCGAGCGCGGCGGCGCCGGCCGCCAGGTATTCGCGCGCATTTTCCGCGTTGACGCCACCCGTCGGCAGCATCTTTACCTGCGGTAGCGGCCCGCGTAGCGCCTTCAAGTATCGGGCGCCGCCCATGGCCGAGCAGGGAAAGATTTTCACCATGTCGACGCCGGCCTTCCAAGCCGTGATCACCTCGGTGGGCGTGAGCGCGCCGGGCATGCAGGGCACGTCTCTGCGCAGCACCATCTCGACGGTAGCGGCGTCGAAGCCGGGGCTGACTACGAACTGTGCCCCCGCATCGATGCACGCCTCCGCTTGCTCGGCGGTGAGCACGGTGCCCGCACCGATCAGCGCTCGCGCGCCGAAGCGCTTGACCAAGCTCTCGATCACCTGGACCGCACCCGGCACCGTGAGCGTGATCTCGAAGGTGGAAATTCCGCCCTCCAAAATCGCTTCGACGGCGAGGGTGGCCAGCTCGGGCGTGTCGGCGCGCACGACCGAGACCAGCGTGTCTCTTTCGAGCCGAGCCAGCGTGTCGGCGCGCTTCTTGTCGGAGCTTGGTAGGTGGCTCAACTATCGTCCCATCCAACCGCCGTCGACCGTGAGGACGTGTCCGTGCACGTAGTTGCTGGCGGGCGCGCACAAGAATACCGCGGCGCCCACCAAATCGCGCGGAATACCCCAACGTCCGGCCGGAATCCGCACCGAGATTTGCCGAAACCGCTCGGGGTTTTGGCGCAAGGCGGCGGTGTTGTCGGTCTCGATGTAGCCGGGAGCAATGGCGTTGACGTTCACGCCGCGCGGGGCCCACTCGTTGGCGAGCGCGTGCGTCAGGTTGGCGAGGCCGCCCTTGGCCGCCGCGTAGCCGGGCACGTTGACCCCGCCCTGGAAGGAAAGCAGCGAGGCAATGTTGACGATCTTGCCCGAGCCTTGTGTCAGCAGGTGCTTGCCCACCTGCTTGCACAGCAAGAACACGCTGGTCAGGTTCACGTTGAGCACGGTGTCCCAGTCGTCCTCGCTGTGGTCGACGGCGGGCGCGCGACGGATGGTGCCGGCGTTGTTGATCAAGATGTCGATGCGCCCGAAGCGCTCGAGCACTTCCGCCACCAGACGGGCGGGCGTGGCGCGGTCCGACAAGTCACCCGAGATGGTGGCGGCTTTGCGGTTCTTGCTCTTCACGAGCGCGGCGGTGGTGTCGGCGGGGCGAGAGTTGCCGTGGCACGCCACATCCGCGCCCGCTTCCGCCAAACCTTCGGCGATGGCAGCTCCAATGCCGGCGGCAGCGCCGGT
>JBEQSW010000152.1:0-50018 GCA_040348565.1 Myxococcales bacterium
GTGGCGACGTCTGCGAGGTGAAGAGCGGGCCCGGCTTCCAGCAAGCCGAAGGCAGCGAGCTGGTAGCGGTCATGCGCCGCGATGGCGCGCTGGCCAAAGACTTTGCCGAGCGGCACGGCGTGCCCGCTTTCTACGACGACGCGGAGCGCCTGATCGGCGACCCGAACGTGACGGCCGTGTACATCGCATCCCCACCCGGAAGCCACCTGGAGCTGGCTCTCAAGGTCGCGGCCGCTGGCAAGCCTGCCTATGTCGAGAAGCCTATGGCGCGAACACACGCCGAGTGCCTACGCATGGTTGCGGCCTTCGAACAGGCGAAGGTGCCGCTCTTCGTCGCCTATTACCGCCGCGCGCTGCCCCGCTTTCTGAAGGCGAAGGAGCTCGTCGACGGCGGACGACTCGGTCGGCTGCTGCGCGTCGACGTCCGCTTCGCCAGCGACGGCCAGTCGCGCTTGAACCCCGCCCGCCTACCGTGGCGCGTGCAAGCCGAGCATGCGGGCGGAGGGTTGTTCCTGGACTTGGCTAGCCATACGCTCGACGTGCTGGATTTTCTGCTCGGGCCGCTGCAAAGCATCGAGGGCAAGGCCAGCAACGGCGGATCGCCGGGCGAAGTCGAAGACCGTGTCGAGCTGGGCTTTGCGACCAGCCACGGAGCAGCCGGCAGGGGCACGTGGAGCTTCGCGAGCCCGAGCCGCGAAGACCTCACTAGCATCGAGGGGACCGCGGGCGTGCTGCGGTTCTCCACCTACGGCGACGCGCCGCTGCAGCTGGAGACGGCCGCCGGAACCGAGCTGTTCGCCCTGCCGAATCCGCGCACCATTCAAGGCCCGATGATCCAGGCCGTAGTCGACTGCCTGCGCGGCGGCGCTCCGTCACCGAGCACCGGTATTAGCGCCGCCCGCACGTCGGATGTCATGGACCGGGCGCTCGCCAGCTACTACGGCTCGCGCGAGGAAGGCTTCTGGAAACAGCCCGAGCGCTGGCCGGGGCGACGGGTATAATCGGCGCGTGAAAGACGCTGCCCAGCCGCTTCGCATCGAGCTCGAGCAAGCGGCGGTGCGCGCGATCCACAAGAGCTACGAGCACCTGAACGGCTCGCTCTTTCGCTTCAAGCTGCGCGCCCCCGCGTTCGAGCTCGTGAGCAGCGCCGAGCGGCTCGGGCGTTGGGTGCCGGGTCACCGTACGCTCGAGCTTTCGCCCGACTTGCTGGTGAAATTCGGTTGGGGCGTGCTCGAAGAGGTGCTGAAGCACGAGATGGCGCACCAGTACGTAGACGAGGTGCTGGGCGTGCGCGACGAGCCGGCGCATGGCCCCGCTTTTCGCCGGACGTGCGAGGAGCGCGGCATCGACGCGCGCGCCGCCGGTGCTCCCCACGCCGACCCCGCGGCGGCACAAAATCCCGTGCTGGAGCGCATTGCCAAGCTCTTGGCCTTGGCCGAAAGCCCCAACGAGCACGAAGCGCAGGCGGCCATGAGCGCCGCCCAACGCCTGATGTTGAAACACAACATCGAGGCGGCCGTTTCCGGCGGTGTGGCCAGCTACTGCTTTCGGCACCTGGGCCAACCCACCGGTCGCGTCTCGGAGCACGAGCGGCGCCTGGCCATGATCTTGGACGAGTTCTTCTTCGTGCAGGTGATTTGGGTGCCGGTGTGGCGGGTGAGCGAAGCCAAGCGCGGCAGCGTGCTCGAGGTGTGCGGCTCGCGCGACAACGTGGAGCTGGCCGCTTACGTGTACGACTTCATGATGTACACGGCCGACGCCCTGTACCGCGCCGATCGCAAGCGCCGCCGCGACCGCACCCACCAGGCGCGCCGCAAGTTCTTGGCCGGGGTGATGAGCGGCTTTCACGAGCGCATGCGCCGCGAGCGCCAGCGTTCGGAAGCGCAAGGTTTGGTCTGGGTGGGTGACGCCGAGCTGCGTGGCTATTTTCGCCGCCGCCATCCGCATGTGCGCTGGGCGCGCCACGCCGTTTCGACCCACGGCGAAGCGTACGCTCGAGGCCAGACGGCCGGACGCAACATCGTGCTCCACCGCGGCGTGAAATCGGGCGCGACCGGGCAGATTCGCCAGCTTCCACCGGCGAGGTAGCCACATGTCCTACCTCGACCGTTAAGCAGCTCGTGCCCGAGGCCGTTGGTGAGGGCGGAACCACGCCCACAATGCTCGACTCTCGCGCCGAAGCTTTCCACAATGGCGAAAGCGTGACCCAAGCCAGCGACAATGAAGCCGGAGAGTCGCTCGTCGGCACCGTGCTGGCGGGGCGCTACCGCATCGAGCGGCTACTCGGCTCCGGTGGCATGGGCTCGGTGTATCGCGCCGAGCACGTGCTGATGCGCAAGGCGTGCGCGGTCAAGGTGCTGCACCGCGAGATGACGCAGGTGAAAGAGGTGGTCGCGCGCTTCGAGCGCGAGGCCGTCGCCGCCGCGCGCATCGAGCACCCCAACGTAGCCACCGCGACCGACTTTGGTCAGCTCGAAAACGGCTCCTTCTACCTGGTGCTCGAGTTCATCGAGGGCAAGAGTCTGAGCCAGCTGATCGCCGACCACGGCGCGCTGCCGGAAGAGCGCGCGCTCTTGATCGCACGCCAGATTGCCGACGCGCTCTCGGCCGCGCACGCCGCCGGCATCGTCCATCGTGACTTGAAGCCCGACAACGTGATGCTGGTCACGAAAGACGGCTCCAACGACTTCGTGAAAGTGCTCGATTTCGGCATCGCCAAGGTCAAAATCGAGGAGGCGGACCCCAACCAGCAGGCGCTCACGCGGCTGAACACGGTGATGGGCACGCCCGAGTACATGTCCCCCGAGCAGGCGCGCGGCGAGCCGGTCGATGTGCGCGCCGATCTCTACACGGTGGGCGTCATCTTGTACGAAATGCTCAGCGGCACTTCGCCCTTCCGGCACGAAGAGTTCGTGGTCGTCTTGACCAAGAAGCTCACCGAAGATCCGCCGGCCCTGCCTGAGCACGTCTCACCCGCCACGCGCGAGCTGGTGGCAGAGCTGCTACAGCGCGCGCCCGACGATCGCCCGCAGAGCGCGCTCGACTTGGTAGCTCGCATCGAGGGTATCTTGGGTTACTCGCCGGCTCCCAGCGTTGCCTTTGCGCCGGTGTCGGGCCAAAGCCCGCGCCGCGTGAGCCCCAAGCAGCCGAAGCCGTCGAAGAGCGCCGAGGTGGCGTTCGCCAACACGGTCTTGGGTGACGCGCCGCCTTCGTCGACCCAACCTTCGGCCATTTCTCGGCTCAAAACCCAGGTGGGGCCGCACTTGGGTCGTTTGTTGGAGCTGGCCCGGCGCCGCATTGCCGTCGGGTCGAAGCAGGTGCCGCTGGGCGCCATCGGCGGCGCGTTGCTCGGGCTGCCGCTGGTCTTGGCGCTGACGTTCTCGGCCGTCTCGGGAGGCGCTTCGAGCCACGCTGAAGGCGCGGACGGCAAAGCGGCGGCCGCTCCCGTCGACGACGACTTGGCCGATCTGATGAAGCGCGCCGAAAGCGGCGATCGCACCGCTCTGGCGGAGCTCCTGGGGCGCGCGGCTCAGGCCAAGGTGGCGCCGGCGTTCGTGGCGCTCGGTCGCGGCTACTTCAAGATCGGCCAGCTCGACGCCGGGCTGCGCGCCTATCGCTCCGGCGGTCAGCTCGACCCCAAGCTCGGTGAATCCAACGAGGTGCTGGCCGACTTGCGCCGCGCTTTGGCCGACGCCAGCACCGAGCAACTGACGTTGGAAGTTGCGGCGGGCCTGGGTCGAGGCGGCGCAGACTTTTTGTACGACGTCTACGACACCAACCGCACGACCAACGCCACGCTGTCCAAGCAAGCCAAGACCTTGCTCGACGGCGACGCGGTGCAGGCCCAAGCCAGCCCCGCGCTCAAGGTGGCGCTCGAGCTCGCCAAAGCCAAGAGCGACGGCTGCAACTCGGTGAAGAAGCTCTTGCCGCGCGTGCTCGAGAGCGGCGACGTGCGCTCGGTGCCGGTGCTGACCCGGCTGAGTGAGCGACGCGGCTGCGGCTTTCTGGGGCTGCGCGACTGCTTTGCCTGCCTGCGCACCGCCAACGGCAAGGACCTGGCGGCTGCCCAGAAGGCGGCCGGCGAACGACCCGCCCCCAAGACTGGCAGCTAAGTGCTCAATATGATTAGGTAATTTCGAGCCGCGCTTGACAGTCGGCGGGGGAAGGACCAGAGGTATCCGCTAATCGCGATAGCAGGATACGTGGCGCTCACCCACTTCGTCGAAACGCTCAATCTGCTCGGTGACGAGAGCCGCATTCGGCTGTGCGCGCTCTTGCGAGAACGCGAGCTGTGCGTGACCGATTTGGTGCGCGTCACGGGCATTTCGCAGTCGCGCGTCTCCACTCACTTGGGGCGCCTGCGTGAAGCCGGGTTCGTCCGCGATCGCCGCCAGGGGCAGCAGTCGTTTTACGGCTTGGCGCTCGACTCACTACCCGAAACGGCGCGCGCGGTGCTCGACGAAGCGGTTCGCTCGTCCGATCCGACTTTGGACGGCGACCAACGCCGGCTCGCGGAGCTGGAGGCCGAGCGGCGAGGCGGCGCGCCCGAGTTCGCCGACGACATCGAGCGTTACTACTCGCCGGGCCGAACCTGGCAGTCGCTGTCGGTGGGCTTGTCGGCGTTGCTCGAGCTAGGCGACGTGCTCGACGTCGGCTCGGGCGACGGTGCCGCCGCCAGCGCCTTGGCACCCTACTGCCGCAGCTTGACCTGCGTGGACACCAGCGCACGCATGATCGAAGCCGCGCGCGAGCGCTTGCAGAAGCTGAAGCACGTGACCGCCCGCGTCGCCGACGTGCACGATTTGCCCTTTGCGTCGGCGTCTTTCGATGCGGTGTTGATGTTTCATACCCTGACCTACGCCGAGCGCCCCGCGCAGGCGCTCGCCGAATGCGCGCGCGTGCTGCGACCGCGCGGCAGGCTGGTCGTGCTGTGCCTGGACGAGCACCGCCAGCCCGAGGTCACGGCTCCGTACGGCGAACGCCACCCCGGTTTTTCACCGGCGGGGGTGAAGGAGCTTTTGACGCGCGCGGGGCTGTCCGTGCGCACCGCCGAAATTGCCTGTCGCGAGTCCAAAAAACCTCATTTGCAGGTCGTGCTCGCCATCGCCGAAAAACTCCCGAACGCTGCCGACAACTGATCCACGAAAGCTCTCATGCACCCGCTCCAAGAACTCCTTCACCGACGCATCGCCATCATCGACGGCGCCATGGGCACGACCATCCGCACCTATGGCATGACCGAGAAAGACATCCGCGGCGAGCGCTTCAAAGACTCGCAGAAGGACCTGCTCAACAACGGCGATCTGTTCTCGCTGACGCAGCCGAAGATGATCTGCGACATCCACCGGCGCTTCTTGGAAGCCGGGGCGGACATCATCGAGACCAATACCTTCGGCGCCACCAGCATCACCCAGAGCGAGTTCTTCGTCGATGACCCGCGCGAGCACGGCGGCCGCAAAGACCCGGAATTTTATCAGAAGATCATCGACACCAAGTCTTTGCAAGACTTGGCCTGGGAGATCAACGAGCAGTCGGCGCGCCAGTGCCGCGAATGGGCGGACCGCGTAGCCAACGCCGACGGCCGCCGCCGCTTCGTGGCCGGGGCCATCGGGCCGCTCACGGTGTCGCTGACCAACTCGCCGGACGCCGACGATCCGGGCTTTCGCGTGGTCACGTTCGACCAAGTGAAGCAAGCCTACGTGGAGCAGGTGCGCGCGTTGATCGCGGGTGGCTCGGACCTGCTGCTGGTCGAGACCATCTTCGATTCGTTGAACGCCAAAGCGGCGCTGGTGGCGATCCAAGAGGTGTTCGAAAAGGACAAGAAGGAGCTGCCGATCATGATTTCGGCGGCGGTGGGTCGCGGCGGCGAGACCATGATTTCGGCGCAGACCATCGAGGCGTTCTGGAACGCCATGAAGCACGTGAAGCCGCTGTCGATCGGCCTCAATTGCTCGCTAGGGCCGGACTTGATGTATCCGTTCTTGAGCGAGCTTTCGCAAAAGGCGGACACCGCCATCTCTTGTTACCCGAACGCCGGCTTGCCCAATCCGTTGTCGCCGACCGGCTTCGATCTCGAGCCGCCCGACATGGCGCGCTTCTTGGGGCAGTTCGCCGAATCGGGCTTGATCAACATCGCGGGCGGCTGCTGCGGCAACACGCCCGAGCACATCGCCGCAATCGCCAAGGCGCTGGAGGGCCGCCATCCGCGCGACTTCGTGGACAAGGACGAGACCAAGAAGGTCGTGTCGATTCCGGCGTCGGTGTCCGACGCCGAGTGGCGCCCGCTCCGGTTGTCCGGCTCGCAGCCGTTCACGCAGCAGAAGGGCGTCTACATGATGATCGGCGAGCGCACCAACGTCGCTGGCTCGCCCAAGTTTGCCAAGCTGATCAAAGAAGGCAAATACGAGGAAGCGGTCAGCGTCGCGCGCCAGCAGGTCGAAAACGGCGCCAACGTGATCGACGTGTGCATGGACGAAGGCATGATCGACGGCGTGGCCGCCATGCACCGCTTCTTGTCGCTGTTGGCGAGCGAGCCGGAGGTGGCGAAAGTGCCGTTCATGGTCGACTCCTCCAAGTGGGAGGTGATCGAGGCGGGCATTCGCGTCTTGCAGGGCAAGGGCATCGTGAATTCCATCTCGCTCAAAGAGGGCGAGGAGAAGTTCCGCCAGAACGCGCGCACGGTGCTGAAATACGGCATGGCGGTGGTGGTGATGGCTTTCGACGAGCAGGGCCAGGCCGCCACTTATGCCGAGAAAATCCGCATTTGCGAGCGGGCTTACCGCATCCTGCTCGAAGAGGGCATTCAGCCCGAAGACATCATTTTCGATCCCAACATCCTCACCGTCGCGACCGGTATGGAGGAGCACAACAACTACGCGGTCGACTTCATCGAGGCCACGCGCTGGATCAAGCAAAACTTGCCGCACGCCAAGGTGAGCGGCGGCGTGTCCAACATTTCTTTCAGCTTCCGCGGCAACAACCCGGTGCGCGAAGCCATGCACTCGGCGTTCTTGTACCACGCCATCGCGGCCGGCATGGACATGGGCATCGTCAACGCCGGCATGCTCGAGGTGTACGAGGAGATCAAGCCGGAGCTCAAAGAGCTGGTCGAGGACGTGCTCTTGAATCGTCGACCCGACGCCACCGAGCGCTTGGTCGACTACGGCGAGAAGCTGAAGTCGGAGGCGGCCGGCGCCACGCCCGGAGAGAAGAAGGCCGAAGAAGAGTGGCGCAAAGGCACGGTAGAGGCGCGGCTGTCGCACGCGTTGGTCAAGGGTATCGACACGTACATCGACGCCGACACCGAGGAAGCGCGCAAGAAATTCGAACGGCCGCTGTCGGTCATCGAAGGCCCGTTGATGGATGGCATGGGCGTGGTGGGCGACTTGTTCGGCGCCGGCAAGATGTTCTTGCCCCAGGTCGTCAAGAGCGCGCGCGTGATGAAGAAAGCCGTCGCCTACCTGATGCCCTTCATGGAGGCCGAAAAGGTTGCCATGGCGGCGCGCGGTGAAGTGGTGAAAACGCAGGGTAAAATCGTGCTCGCGACCGTGAAGGGAGACGTGCACGACATCGGCAAGAACATCGTGGGCGTGGTGCTGGCCTGCAACAACTACGAAGTCTTCGACATGGGCGTGATGGTGCCGTGTGAGAAGATCTTGGAGCGGGCGAAGGCGGAGAAAGCGGATCTGATTGGCCTGAGCGGTCTCATCACGCCGTCACTCGACGAAATGACGCACGTCGCGCGCGAGATGGAGCGCCAAGGCTTCAAGCTGCCGCTGTTGATCGGCGGCGCCACCACCAGCAAGGCGCACACCGCCGTCAAGATCGCGCCGTTCTACAGCCAACCGGTGGTGCACGTGCTGGACGCCAGCCGCGCGGTGCCGGTCACGACCAGCCTGCTCAGCGACGACGGCAAGGCCGCGTTCGTCGAGCAGCACGACGCCGAGTACAAACGCTTGCGCGAAATCCACGGCGGTCAGAAGCAGAAGCTGGTGAGCTTGGCGGAGGCACGCGAGAACCGCACGAAGATCGAGTGGCGCAAGGAAGACGTGCCGACGCCGGAATTCTTGGGCGTTCGCGTGCTCGAAGACTTTCCGCTCGAGGTCCTGCGCGAGTTCATCGACTGGACGCCGTTCTTCCACACCTGGGAGCTGAAGGGCGTTTACCCGCGCATCTTGGAGCACGAAAAGTACGGCGAGCAGGCGCGCACGATCTTCAAAGAAGGCAACGCGCTGCTCGACGAAATCATCGCGAAAAAGCTGATTCGTGCGCGCGGCGTGTACGGCTTTTTTGCCGCCAACGCCGAGGGCGACGACGTGCAGCTGTACGCTGACGCCTCGCGCAGTCAGTCCTTGGCCAAGCTGTGCTTTTTGCGTCAACAGGGCGCAAAAGAGAAGGACAAGAGCGAACCCAATCGGTCGCTGTCCGACTTCATCGCGCCGCGCACGACCGGCCTCAACGACCACGTGGCGGGCTTCGCCGTCACCAGCGGCCTCGGCTTGCAAGAGCTGGTCATGAAGTACAAGGCGCAGAACGACGACTACAACGCGATCATGGCCGAAGCGCTGGCGGACCGTTTGGCCGAGGCGTTTGCCGAGTGTTTGCACAAGCGCGTGCGCGAGGAATGGGGCTACGGCAAGAGCGAAGGCCTGAGTAACGCCGAGCTGATCCAAGAAAGATACCGCGGCATCCGCCCCGCCGCCGGTTACCCCGCTTGCCCCGATCACACCGAAAAGGGCACGCTATGGAACCTGCTCGACGCCGAGAAGAACTCGGGCATCAAGCTGACCGAGTCGTTTGCGATGTGGCCCGGCTCGAGCGTGAGCGGTCTATACTTTGCTCACCCCGAAGCCCAATACTTCAGCCTCGGCAAGATCGACCGCGACCAAGTCACCGACTATGCGGCGCGCAAAGGCATGACGGTGGCGGAAGTCGAGCGCTGGCTCGGCCCCAACCTCGGCTACGATCCCTGATTTCGCACATCTTGGGCTGCCAATCCGCAGCCTGAATCGCAGAAGCTTCTGTGGCGGCGAAAGGCCACCTTTTACGATCGAGATTTTTTCACAGGGAGGATGGGAGGACGGGAGGACGAGAAAGAGGCGAGAATTTTTGGGGGTCGCGCTGCCGCCAGCGAGCAGCAACCTCGGTCCCTCCTAAACCTCGGAGGAAACATTTTTCGATTCGGTCATCCGAATCGAAAAATGCGTTCTCGCCTCTCTGCACCTCCCGTCCTCCCGTCCTCCCTGTGAAATCCCCGAGGCTCTCGAAACGACCCGCCAGCGCGCCAGCAGCCCAAAGCGCTCGTGCGGCTTGGCCTGGCATCGCCACGAGAGTTTCTGCAAGGGATCTGCGGCGCGGCAGCCCAAGATGTGTGGAATCCTTAGCCGCAGCCTGAATCGCAGAAGCTTCTGTGGCGGCGAAAGGCCACCTTTTACGATCTAGATTTTTTCCCAGGAGGACGGCGCTTCCTGTGCCTAGAGGCCGCACACAATGGCCTTGCGACGCCACGTTAGCTTCTGCAAGCGATCCCTGCGGGGCTCGGGGCGCGCTCGCCCTGGCTCCGCCACCAGTGCCGGTGTAGCGTCTGCCCGCATGCGGGACCGGGAGCTGCAATTCGATCCGTCGCGCGCGGGGCCGAAGGGGCTGCGAGTGGGTCCGGGACTCCATTTCCCGATCTTGGCCGAAGGCCTGGATCTGGCGCTCCACTACGGCTGGTTCGCGGAGCCGGGGCTGGTGGACGATTCGTTGGCGACGCTACGTGAAGGGCAAGCGGCGTTCACGGCCGAGGTGACGAAGCTGGTGGGGTCGTCGGCGCGGCGGGTGCTGGACGTGGGCACCGGTCGAGGCGAAACCGCGCGCGCGTTGGCGGAGGCCGGCGCCGAGGTCCTGACGCTCTCTCCCGACCGCAATCAAGGTGAATGGCTCGGGCGCTCGCCCCACCCGCGAATCGCCTTTCAGCGGCTGCGCTTCGAAGACTTGCCAGCAAATTCGCAGGCGCCGTTCGATGTGGTCGTGTTCAGCGAGTCGAGCAACTACGTCGCGCTCGACAACTTGCTGGCGCATTCTGCGGCGTTGACGCATCCGGGCGGCTCCCTGGTCGTCGCCGCGCCCTTCTTGCGGGGCCCGAGCTCGGCCACGTACCGTGACATGCACGGCGCGAGCGAGCTTCGGGCGAGGCTTGCGCGCAGCCCTTGGCGCATCGTGACCGAGCATGATTTTACCGAGAACGTGGCGCCCACGTTGCGCATCGGGCAGCGGCTGGTCGAGCGGAGGGTGGTGCCGTCGGCGCGCGCCATCGACGGCTATTTGTCGCAGCACGGTCCGCTGCCGCTGCGACTGCTGAGTTGGCTCTTTCGGTCGTATCGGCGGCGGGGGCTGGCGCTACTCGAGCGCGAGCTGCCGGCGTTGCTCGATGAACGAACCTTCGAGCGGGACGTGGCGTTTCTATTTCTGAAGTTGGTGAAGGTGACGCAATGAATGGCCGGCTCATCGAGCTCACGCCGGAGCGGCGTCGCCAGCTGTTGGACGAAGCGCTGAGCCTGGCTCACCCCGGCGACTTACTATTTTTCTATCATCGCACCAGCTGGCGGTCGCGCTGGATTCGCCGCGTCACCGGCTGTGAGCTGCCGCACGTTTGCGTGTACTTGGGACAGGGGCGCATCGTGGGTATGTTGCGCGGGCGCGTGCGTCGTCACTTTTTGGGGCGCTTTCTGCGCGACGAATACGACGTGCGCTTCGTGCGTGGCTCCGGGGCGGTGTTGCAGCAAACGTTGCCCTTTTTGAGCAAGCGTGAGGCGTGGGTCGATTTGGCGGCGTTGGCGGTGATGGTGTTGTTGGAGCGCGCCCTGGGGGATGGCGCGGGGCGGCGTTTTTGGCGCTATCGCATGCGTGGCGTCACCTGCTCGGGGGTGGTGGCCAGCGCCTGGCATCGGGCCAACGACGCCAGAGCGTGGTGTGACCCCATGCTTTATACGCCGCGTGATCTCGAGCACGCTGTCGGCACGCGCAGCTTCTTGGAAGCCCGTCTGCTACCGGCACCAGTGCCGGCGGCTTCAGCGCGACAGCTGGCGCGAGCCGGGCACGCTCGCCAGCCAGTGGATGCGCAGTAGGTTGCGCCAAGCTGGCGGAGTCGGCGATTGCCAGGCGACTCGGCGATAGGTACCGAACACGCGATCCCAAACGTCGCAGGTGATACCGAAGTTGTGGTGCCAAAGCTTGCCGGCGTGGTGCAGGTGGTGCACCGGCTGGCTCAACCAAAAGCAGCACTCCGGGTGCTGATGCTGAAGCTCGTGAGCGTAGGCCGCGAACGCACAGTAGCAAAGCGAGCCGCTGGCAAAGGCCACGCCGGCGGCAGGCGAGTGCAGCAAACCGAGCGGAAACATGAGCCACGCCCCGCGCGCGTAGCCCCAAAACTCGCGGCAAAAACCCTGGCCCATACCGCTTTGGTGATGCTCGATATGACGCGCCCGCTTCAGCCAGACGTGCATCCAGCGGTGGCCCCAGTACTCGACGAGAGTGCCGAGCACGAAAGCTGACGCGAAGGCGACGGGCCAGACCCACATGTGCGAAGTGTCGGCCCGTACGCGCGGCTCGGCTAGTTGAAAAGCGACTGGAGGCGGGTAGTATCGGCGCCGTGCCTGCTCTGACCAGCTTGGCTCCGGCGTTCGTGCTGCTCTTTTACGGGGGCGGGCTGGTCTTGGAGCGCGTAGCAGCGGCCCGCCCGTTGCCGGAGATCAAGGGCTGGTGGCTGCGGGCGTCGGTGCTGTTCGCCAGCACCATGGCGATCGGCGGTTGGGTGCCCATGCTGGTGGGCGACGCGCTCGGCGGGCGGACGCTCTTGCACCTGCAGTGGCTGGGCACGTGGGGCGGCGCGCTGGTCGGCTTGGTGTGTGGTGACTTCGTGGCCTACTGGTTGCACCGTATTCAGCACGAAAACGCCGTGTTGTGGCGCTTCACGCACCAGCTGCACCATGCGGCCGAGCGGGTGGACGTGCTGGGCGCCGCGTTCATGCATCCGCTCGATATCGCGCTCGGGTCGCTGGCCACCTCCACGGCGGTGGCCGTCTTGGGCCTCTCGCCGTCGGCGGTGGCGGTGGTCGTGATTCTGACCTTGTTCATGGGCGTGCTGCAGCATCTGAACGTGCGCACACCGGTTTGGCTGGGTTACTTGATGCAACGGCCCGAGAGCCACTCGCTGCATCACGCGCGCGGTCTGCACAAGGGCAACTACGGCAACCTGGGGCTGTGGGACCTGGTGTTCCGCACCTTTCAGAACCCCGCCGAGTTCGCCACCGTTGCCGGTTTTTACGACGGCGCGTCGGCGCGGGTGCTGGATCTGTTGCGCGGGCGCGACGTTCAGCGCTGACGCGGTTCCAGCACGCGCAGCGGCGTGCCTCCGCCCAGAAGCCGCTGGGTGCGACGCAACGTGCGATTGCTCGGCGAGACCAGCGTCACGTTGCGGGCTCGGCTCAGCAGCGAGCGGTCGGCGAAGCTGTCGGTATAGACGCTGACCCAGCTGACGATGCCGAAGCGGCGCTCGAGCTCCCGCACTTTGACGCGGCCGATGCAATGCGTTTCGGCCACCAAGCCGCCCCATTTGCGGCGTAGACGCGAGCCCACGACCGGTAGCCGATGGTGGCGGCGGGCGCCGAGCAGCCCCCGCACCAGCGGCGGCAGCGTGCCGGTCGCGATGACGACGTGGTCGCCGGCGCTCACGTGTCGGGTCAGCTCCGCGAAGATCTCTTCGTGGGCGAAGCCGGGCAGGGTGGCCTTGGCGTATTCACGCAGCGCGAGCACGAACCGCCTCGTCGACCCGCCCACCGTCAGCGCCCACAGCAGCACGGAAGCGGAGGCCGCCAACGAGCGGAACCGCATGACCGCGGCCAGCGGTAGGCAGACCAGCAACAGCAGCCAGCGAGCGGGTCGGCGCATGCAGTAGCGCAGCGCAAAATCGATGACCGAATCGCGGTCGACCAGCGTGCCGTCGAAGTCGAAGACCACCACGCTGGCCCCAGCGGCGCCGCTGGGGGCGCCCGCGGCTCCGGTCAGTGCGTCGGCGATCACGCGCGATGGTTAGCACCGCCCACGGGCCGACACCACGAACGCTACTTTACCTCGGGAACGCTGCCGCAATCGACCAACGAGAGCGTGGAGTCGATGCGGAAATGCGAGCCGGTGGAGTGACGCTCGGCATGGAAGAGCTCGAGCGGGTACACGTTGCCTTTGACGAGCCCGAGCTCGGCGGCGCGGTCGTCGAGCTTGATGGTATCGGTTTGCTGCGCATGCAGGCCGCCCAAATCGATGGCCAAGTGGCCGTTGATGAAGGCCAACACGTCGTCGTCACCCTTGAAGGTGAAGGATTCTCCGCCCGAGTATTTGAATTTGACGTGGAGCTCGGTGGTAAAGCCGTAGTTGTGCAGCTTGTCGTCTCCTCCGTCTTTTGCGTCGGCGACGTACTCGTCGTTGAAGCCGACGTCGTCGACGGGCACGAAGTTTTCGCTTTGGAACGACAGCACGTTGCCGAACGGTTTGAGCTGGAAATACAGCAAGAACGAGTGGTTCACGTCCGGGGTGTCGCGGTACCACTGGTCGAAGGCGGCTTGGGTGGTGGTTTGCTGATCGTTGGGGCAAACGGTCGGGTCGGGCGTCGCTTCACAGTGCGAAGCGTAGACGGGCTTGTGGTTGGCATCGAGCTCGGGAGCGACGAGCCCCTTGGTGACCGACGAGCCGTTGAAGACCTCGAAGTCGGGATGCTTACCCGGCTCGACGGTGTTGAAGTCGCGCACAATGCCGACGATGACTCCGCAGCCGTCGTTGTCCTCGACCGTCGCGGGCACCACCGCGCCGCCGGGGATGATTTCGTCCCCGCGCTCGTAGCCGCCGACCTCCGTTGGCGTGACGTGGTCGAGCGTGATAGGCACGCGCCCGGCGGAGGTGCCGGCTTCGTTTCCCGGGGGCGTGACCTCGATCAGCAGGCCGCCGCTGCCGCTGCTGGCCGGGGTCTGGATGGCGCCGCCGCCGGCCCCGGCGGTGGGCATGGGGGTGACCGCGGCCGAGCCCGCTGTTTCAGTTTCACCAAGGGTGGAGCCGGCGGGCTCGGAGGTGCACCCGCCGAGCGTGACAGACCAGCAAACCGCGGCGCTGAACCAAGCCGTGCATTTCATCGAGTAGTTGCTCTGTTAGGTGCAAGAGATAGCTCCGTACGGCTCAAAAACCGCCGCGCCGACGTTGGCAAGCTGGGAGCTGACGCGAGGGCGCGCCGCGTCAAGCCTCAGGCCGGATGCGCGAGTGAGCGGGCGCGTAGTGGTAGGCGAGCTGATTGGCGCCGTAACGCGACCCTCGACCGACTGGGCATGCGTCGCGCACCGCGACCCAAGCGCCGGCGTGCCGAGCGATGGCGGCCGACGAAAGCGGTTCGCCCGAGACCAACCGTGCCTGTTCCAGCGCCGCCAGGCATGGCGCCGAACAGCCTAGACAGGGGCGGGCGACGGGGGGGAGGGGGCCGGGCGGCCCCGCGACATCGATGACCGCGACGGCCCGCAACGCGAGCCAAGGCCCGTGCTGCGGATGAATCGCCAAGTGGCTAGGCGAGAGCGCGGCCAAGCCAACCCGCTCAGCGAGGCGTTGGATCGGGAAGGCGCGCGGCGTGGTGACGTGGGCGAAGATCAGCTGGCTGCGCGCGCTGGTGGCATCGGCCAACAGGGAGGACAGGCGCGTGACCACGTAAGCGTCGAGCGGGTGCTCGGCACGCTCCAGGGCGGCGTCTTGCGTGTAGGCCGTGGTGAAGGCGGGCCAGAGCTCGCGCGTGTTGCCGAACACGACGCCGAGCGCGCCGGGAAGCGCGGCGCGTCCGAGGTCGTCGAGCCGCTCGGTAGCGGGAGCGGCGGCGTTGTAGTGGGCGACGCTGAAAGCCTGCACCAGATCGAAGCCGGCACGGGCCGCCGCGGTGGTCAGATTCGCGACGAGAGGTTGCCACTCGAGCTCGGTCACGGGCTCAACATACCCCGGACCGACGGAGCTCAAAGCCTGCGGGCGCGACGGCGTCGCAGGACCGCCCCGAGCAAGAGCAGCGCGGTGACGGTTCCCCCTGTGCCGCGCCGGTTCTTCCAGCTGCAAGAGCAGCCGCTGCCGTCGTCGCTGCCGCCACCGCCGGCGCTGCCCCCGCTGGGGTCGACCGGGTTGTTGGCGGCGCCGTCCGAGACGTAGGGCATGTTGCCGCCGGGCGTGCCGGTGACGGCTCCACCGGTCGTCACCGGCCCGCTTCCTCCGTTGCCGTTGCCAGCGCTGCCGCCGCCCGGGGCGGTGGTCATGCCCGCCGCGCCGGCGGTGGTGGTGCCCATGCCGCCGTTGCTCACGCCGCCGGTCGTCGCGCTGCCGCCCGCGCTCGGCCCGCCGCCGCTGCCGCCACTGCCGCCGCTCGGCGGCTTCACCGCGCCGAACTCGTCGGCGCCGAGGTCGGGCGCTGTGCCCACGAACGGCAGCATCACGTCCGTGCCCTTGTCGATGAGCGGGCTGCCGGCCTTGAGCTTCAAGAAGTCGACGGCGGGCAAGCTGCCGTCGGCCTGGCGCGCCCCGAGCGTGCCCGTGTCCGAAGTGCTCACGAAATCGCTGGCGGCTTCGGCGATGTTCAAATCCCAGGTGTTGAACATGGTGTCGACGCCGCCCATGTTCGTGTTCTTGTTCGGAAAGCCGACGTTGTTGCGCATTTTGTGCGCGAGCGCGCCGGACAAAGTGATGGTCGACGCCGAGTCCCCCGCCGGGCTGGCCAGCATGTTGTACTGGGTGCCGTTCATGTAAGACGTGTTGTTGAGCCAGGTATTCCCACCGGAAGAGTGGTTGGCGTAGAAGCCGGCGGCCTTGTTCTTCCAGGCCACGTTGAAGCGAACGATGTGGCGAATGCCGGTCTGGCTGCTGCCCATTTTGAAGCCGTTGCCGTTGCCGGAGGACGGGCTGGTAGAGCCTCCGTTGGCGTAGCCGTTCTGGATCGCCCAGCTGTTCTCGACGATCACCGGCACTTCTTGCGAGATCAGGTCGTAGCCGTCGTCGGAGTCGAGCCAGGCGCGGCAACCGCGAATGATGGTGCTCGGCCCCGTCTCTTGATAGTGCACGCCGAAGCCGTCGCCGTTCTGGCCGTCGCCTTGGCTGCCGTCCTTGTCGTAGTTGTCGTGCGAATCCACGTTCAAGATCAGGTTGCCGCCCGTGCCCTTGGAGATGAACAGGCCCGGCCCGAAGTTGTGGTGGATGTTCAGCAGCTCGAAGGTGTTGTTGCTGGCGCCCTCGCTGCGCAACGCCGAGATGGAGTGATCGCCGCTGGCACCCACCGGCGCGCCCACGATCTCGAAGCCCTTCAAGTGCAGCCAATTGCCCGTGACCAGCAGGGCGGGGGTGTCGGCGGCTTTGTTGGTCGACACGTAGCCCGAAAAATCGATGGTTACCTTCTCACCCGTGTAGGCGAAGAACTTGATGCGCTGCGTGTCCGAGGTTCCGCTCTTGGATAACTTGATCTGCTTGGTGGACTTGTAGGTGCCGGCGCGCAGCCAGACCGTGTCTCCAGCGCTGGCGGCGTCGTGCCCCTTTTGCAAGCTCGCGAACGGAGCGGCCATGGTGCCCGCGTTGGAGTCGCTGCCGGTCGGGGCCACGTAGTAGTCGGCCGCGTGCGCGACCCCCGCCGCCAAGAAGGCCGCCACGAACGACATGCCGGCGAACAGCGGGGGAGAGGAGCGTGTGAGCATGGGCAAGCGGTTTTTCCTGATCAGAGCGCCGAAACGGAGCTTCCTCCATGTAAGGGGCGGCGCCCCGATGACCTGGCCTTTTTCGAAAGCCTGGCGCGCAGAATTGCCGGGCTAGGGGTGGAATTTTCCGTCGTCTCTCGACCGAGACGGGGTGGGGGCGGTTCAGCGGCGGGCGGCGCGAGTGCGGGCTAGCTCGAGCAGGTCGCGGTGCCAGGCGCTGTGGCGGCGCGGCAAGCTCGGCGGCGCGGCGCGGGAGGCGACGCGGACGACGTGTCGGTACTCGCGCGCCGCCTCTTCCAGCTGGCCGAGCGCTTCATGACACACGGCCAAATAGAAGGCCGCCGGCCATAGCTCGGGGTCGAGAAAGGCGGCCGCGCGCAGCTCGTGCAACGCCACCTCGATGCTGCCATTCAGGTACAAGGCAATGCCCAGGTACATGTGCGGCTCCGCCACCGTTGCGTCGACGTCGACCGCCAGCTCGTACTCGATGATGGCGGCCGGTAAATCGGAGCGATCGAGCAGCTCGTGACCGCGCGCCAACAGCGCCTCGGCGCCGCTTGGGGGCACCTGCGCCGGCCGCGGATGCTCGGCGATTTTGGCGGCCGTGCTGGGCAAGGCTGGCAGCGGCGCTTGCCATTCTTGTCGAGGAGCGTGCGGCACCAACGTGGCGCGCGGTGGTTGCGAGCGGCGTTGCTCGGGGCTCGGTCGTGAACGTCTCAGGGCCAGTCGCCCCGCAACGTAGCTGGCGTCGAGCTGTGGCGGTACCTCGAACACGACCTCGCTCGCGCCCAGCAACAAGTAACCACCCGGGGTGAGCGAGTCGGCCAACCGCTCCACGACGCTGCGCGCGCGCTCGCGCGATAGGTAAATGAGCACGTTGCGGCAAAGCACGACGTCCCAATCGCCGCTCATCGTGGCGTCGAGCAAATTGTGGCGCTGGAAGCGCACGACGCGCTTGAAGCGCTCGGCGATCTGAAATGTGCTGCGCTCTCCGCGTTCGAAATAGCGGTCGACTTCGGTCAAATCGCGCACCGCCCAGCTGCCGTAACGGCCCAGCTCGGCTCGCCGCAACGCGGCCGAGTTGATGTCGGTGCCGACCACCTGCACGCTCCGACCGGCTTGTTCGGCCAGGATGGCTACCGAATACACGTCTTCTCCGGTAGCGCAGCCAGGCACCCAGACCTTGAGCGGCGGCGCCAACTGAGGTCGCGCCTCCAGCACCGCGGAGATGATCGCCAGCTGGCCCGGATCGCGCATGAACCAGGTGTGCGTGACGGTGATAGCGTTGAGCAGCAGCTCGAGCTCGCCGCTTTGGGGGCCGAGCCGTGCCAGGTACTCTTCCAAGCTGGGCACGCGCGCTTCGGGCAACCGCCGCGCCAAGAAGGCGTCGAGGCTGGCGTCGATGCCGCCGCGCGTCACCTCGATGCCGGTGTAGCTTTCGAGCAGGTGGTCGAGCTGGTGGCGCGCGCTCATCGGCCCCGCGGCAGGTGGCTGGGCTGGAGCGAGACCCAGGTGCTCACTTCGCGCGCGATGCCCACGGGGTCCAGCGCCGCGACCGCCGCGCCGGCTTCCATCGCCGCTTTGGGCATGCCGTACACGGCGCAGCCGTTCTCTTCTTGGGCCAGGGTCAGCGCCGCGCGCGCCTTCATTTTCAGCATGCCGGCGACGCCGTCCCGGCCCATGCCGGACAAAATCACCCCACACGAACGCGCACCCAATCGCGCTGCCAGCGATTCGAACAAGATGGTGGCGGCGGGGCGGTGCCCTTCGACGGCCGCACCGTGATCGACACCCAGCTGCTTATCGCTGAGCGCGACCAAGTGTTGGTCGTCGGTCGCCAGGTAGACGTGGCCGGGCTCGAAGCGCACCAGTTGTTTGACGATGGTCACGCGCTGGGGCACCCGGCTCTGCAGAAACTCGGCGAAGGCAGCGGTAAAGCCGTTGGGCAGATGCTGCACGACCGCGATCGCGGCCGCAAAGTCCGCCGGCCACGCCGACAGCAAGCTCACGAGCGGTCGCGGGCCACCCGCCGAAGCCGCCACGCCGACGACCAGCGGGCTCGTCGAGCCATCGAGCGGTCGCGGCGGAACGGGGGTCGGCAAGCCGGGTCCGCCGTCGCGCCGGCTGAGCTTGCCGGCCACGTGTCGGACCACGCGCACGCGTGACAGCTCGCGAACCATGGCGCGCAGACGTTCTTCCGCTTTGCGGTCGCCGTGCAGCGGCTTTTCCGCCAAATCCAAGGCGCCGCGACGGATGGCTTCGAACACCGCCTGGCGCCGGACACCCTCGGGCTGGCCGGTGACGATCAAAATCGGTAGGGGCTGGTGCGCCATCACCCGCTCAATCGTCTCCTGCCCACCGGTGCCGGGCATCTGTAGGTCGACCAGCAAGATGTGCGGCGTTGCCTCGTCGATCAGGCGCAGCACCTGATCGCCGTTGTGCGCTTCGGCCACGACCTCGATGCGTTCGTCCTGCTCCAGTATTTCGCGCAGCTGCGTACGGCAGATGGCCGAGTCGTCGAGCAACAGTACTCGGATGGTCATCAGCGTCGCAGGTTCACGAAGCGGCGCACCACTTCGAGCAGGCTTTCACTGTGGAATTCGGTCTTCACGAGGTAGGCGTTGGCTCCCAGGCGGGTGGCGCGTTTGCGGTCTTCCACCGAGCCGCGCGTGCTCAGCATCACGACGGGTAACCGTTGAGTACGGCGCCGCACCTCCGCCAATAAGTCGAAACCGTTCATGCGCGGCATTTCGACGTCGCTGACCAACAGATCCGGCTCGCTCTGCAAGATGCTCTCCAGGGCGGCCGAGCCGTCGCTGGCCTGCTCGACGTCGAGCCCGGCGGCGGTGAGGATTTCTGTCACGAGCTCGCGCACCACTGGCGAATCGTCGGCTACCAGCACGCGCTGACGCCGCCTCTCCTCGGAGAGCGAGCCGGGGACGGTCTGACCCGCGCGGGCTCGCAACGCCCGCTGGACGTAGTTCAGCTCCGGAAGCAGAACGATGCGGCCGTCTTCGAGAACGGCGCTGGCGCCGATGCCGGTTTGGTGCAGGAGTTTTTCCGCCGGCCTGCGGATCAGCTCGCGCTCGCCCACGATGCGGCCCACGCTGGCGGCAAAGCGCTTGCCCGACAGCTCCAACACCAGCACGAATGCCTCGTTGTCGTCTTTGGGCAGGCTGAGCGCGTCGCACAGTGAGCGGAACGGCAACAGCTCACCGTTGTGGCGCACGACGCTGTCTTGGCCTGGCTGTGGAAATGCCTCCGCGCCCAGCACCGACCGCACCACGCGCGCCGGAAAGCCGTAGGGTGCGCCGCACAGCTCGGCCACCAGCAGCTTTTCTTTGGTGATCGCGAATGGCACTCCGAGCGTGAAGCGCGTGCCCAGGCCCAGGGTGCTCTCGATCGAAACGTTGCCGCCCAGCGACTCCACGCGTCGGCGCACGACGTCCAGACCGACGCCGCGCCCCGAGGTTCGGGACGCTTCGCTGCGCGTCGAAAAGCCGTGCTCGAACAACAGCTCCATCGCCTCGCTGTCGCTCAGGCCCTGCGCGGCCGGCTCCGACAGCACGCCGCGCTCCGCGGCCACGCGCCGTAGCTCGTTCGGGTCGACCCCGCGCCCGTCGTCTTCGACCCGCAACACCACGTTGGGCCCCACCGATTCGGCGCTCAGCCGCAGCGCCGCTACCGGGGCCTTGCTGCCACGTTGATCTGGCCCCTCCAGGCCGTGATCGACGGCATTTTGCACCAGGTGCAACAGCGAATCCCACAGCTGGTCGGCCACGTCGCGCTCGAGCTGCACGCCGCTGGCGGTGACCTGGACCTCGACCATCTTTTGTTGCTTGGCCGCGGTCTTGCGCGCGTGTCGCGCCAGCTCTTCCAGCATGGGCTCGATCGGCATCAAGCGCAGCGTCCAGGCCGTGGACGTCGCTTCGTCCAACAGCGCGCGGCAGCGCTCGAAGCCGTCGGTCAGCTTGGCGCTTTGGGTGCGGCGCGTTTGCCGATCGAGCAGCAGCTCGTCGGCGCTCGTCTCCAGCTGGCCGAACGCGGCGGTCAGCTCCGCGACGCGCTCGCACAGAAGGTCGATCAACGTGGCGTCGACCTGCATGAAGCGTTCGTTGGCGCTCGGCCGCTGCCGTTCGACAGGGTCTTGTGTGCTGGCGCGCGGGGCGAGCGCGGCTTGCGGAGGCGTCGTCGGCCCCGCCGTCGGGGGTCGCGACGTGGGCGCGGGCCGGGACTCGCGCGCCGTCGGCCCCTGCAGGCGCTCGAGCGCCTCCCGCAGCGCCCCGTCGCCGTCGGGCGTGGTGAGCGCGCTCAGCATGGCGTCGAAGGCGCCCAGCGCCAGCGAAAAGCGCTGCGCGCTGCCCAGCTCCGTCTCGAGGGCGTGGGCCAGCTCCGACAGATCGGCCAGCCCCAGCATGCGCGACTCACCCTTCAGGGTATGCAGCTCGCCCAGCGCCTGGCGCAGACTCTCCGGGCTCTTGTCGTCTCGAAAAGCGTCGACCAGCCGCTGCGTCGTCTTGACGCGCTCCAAGAGGCCGGCTCGGAACCGCGCGAGGAGAGCCTCGCGCGGCTGGCTCAAGGAGCCTCCGTCGTGAGCTCGAAGCGCTTGACCAGCGCCGAGAGCCGATCGGCTTGGGTCTTCAAACCTTGGGCAGACGTACGGGTTTGCGAGGTGGCGCTGACCGCTTGCGACACCACGTCGGCGATGCCTTTGATGCTCTGCGAGACCTGCTCGGTGCCGCTTCGCTGCTGCTGCGTGACGAAGGTGATTTGGCGCGCGGCGTCGGTGGTGCCCTCGGCCAGCTTCTTGCTCTCTTCGGTCGCCATCACGGTGGAAGAGCCGGAGTCGCGAATGTCGCTGACCAGCTTCTTCACGTCCGAGACCGAGGCCGTCACGCGCTCGGCCAAGCGGCGCATTTCGCTGGCGACCAGCGCAAAGCCACGGCCGCCCTCGCCGGCGTGGCTGGCTTCCAGCGAGCCGTTCAGCGCCAGCAGATCACTGCGGTCGGCAATGTCGCGGATTACCTCCAAGATTTCACCGATGCGGTTGGCGTGGCTGGTGAGCTCGCCGATGCGGCGCACCATGTCGTCGGTGTTGTGCAGGGTGCGCTCGGCGTTGCCCAGCACGCCCTGCACGGCGTCCGAAACGTGCGCGGCCGACTCCGACAAGGAGTCCATGGTGCGGCTGATCTCGACCATCGCGCTCGACTGCGACGCCGCCGCCGCTTCTTGCTCCTGGGACGCCGCGAAAATTTCGGCGGCGGCGCTGGCCAAGTCGACCGAGGTTTCGCGGATTTGATGGACCATGCCGCGCAAGCTCTCGAGCATGCCCCGGAACGAATCCGGCAGCTCGCCGGTGCCTTCCACGACCGCTCGCAGGTCGCCCTTGGCGATGGCGTGCGCGGCCAAGCTGACGTCGCGCATCAAGTCGAGCACGTCGTTGACCTTGTCGGTCAACACGCCAATCTCGTCGTTGGTCGCGACCGCCACCGTGCCAATCTCTTTGAGGTCGCCTTGCTCCACGATGCGCCGGGAGATGGCGGTCAGCTTGCCGATAGGCTTCGACACGGCCCGACCGAGAGCGTACGCGCAGACCGGCGCCCAAACCCCGACCAACATCGTGAACACGATCGAGCTCAGGACGAAGCTTTGCGACGCCGAAACCGGCGCGTGCAAGACGGCCACGGCGACGCGGTTCGGATCGATGCGCTGAAACGCCACTACGTCGGGCCAATCGATGCGCGCGCGCACGCCCGAGCTGGCCCGCGCCGTCTCGCCCTCCAACCAGCGTTGTAGGTCTGGATCGGAGGCCAAAAGACGCGTGGCGGTGGCGCTGCCCCGCGGAGCGCCGGCGCCGAGCAACAGGCCGTCCACGTTCTGCTTTTGCCAGCCGTCGAGCACGCTGACCAGGCGCGCGTCGCCCTGGCTGGGGTCCAGCGCCGACAGCGCCAGCGCTAGTTGGCTTCCGGCCAAAGCGGCGTGCGTGATGCGCTCGCTATGGCTGCTCTCGACCTGCTTGATGTAGCCGAGCGAGACCATCCACAGCATGGGACCGAGCGCCAGCGACATGGCCACGGCCGCGATGCGTAGCTGCAGCGAGCTGGGGCTGCGATCGAGCGAATAGCCGCCGGCGCGCGCGAGCGCCGAGCACTCGCTGGCGGCGTCGGCGGTCAAGGTGGACGCCAGCGGGTAGGCGAAGGCGAAGCCGCCGAAGAAGACCGCCAGGCACAAGATGGCGATGGCGTTGTCGGCTTGCGGTGGCAACGGAGCGCGCTCCGGCCCCATGCTCTTCACGATCAGAAAACCCGCGCCGTAGGTGACGATCCAGGTCAGCGAGTACACGATGCCGAAGCGGATGGGCAGGCTTTGCAAGCTGCGATCGGCCGCTTGCACGAGCTCGGGCGTGCGTCCCTTGCCGGCGGTGCGAGCAAAGCGCTCCCACGGGCTGAGCTGCAGGCTCAAATACACGGCCCAGGACGTGATTTTGAGCGCGGTCAGGCCGGCCATGGTCAGCCACGGATCCGCCGCCGCGCCCGTACCCAGCAGTTGCGTGAAAGCCAAGATCACGAACGGCGCAAACAGCAGATCGAGCAGGGCGTAAGTCAGCGTCGATTTCAAAGTCAGTGTCTTGAGCATGAGCTACCTCGGAGCGGAGTCGTGAGGGGCGTGACCGGCGTCACGGGACGGAGCGGGGGTGGCGCCGCGCGCAGCTTCGAGCAGGCGCTCGGGCGACACGACGAAGAGAGCAGGCTTGCCGTCGATGACGGCCAGATGGCTGACGAGCGGCGTCAGGGCTTGCACGGACGCCGGCAGCGGCAGCAAGTCTTGGGCGGAAGTTTGGGCCAATTGCAGCGCGCCGTGCACCAGGATGCTCAGGCGCTCACCCCGCACGTCGAGCACCAGCACCCGAGCGTGGTCTCCGAGGCCGCTGGCCACGGCTGGCGCTACGCCCAACAAAGACAACAGCTCGACCGGAGGCGGTGCGCTGGTGCTTCCGAAACGCTCGATGCTGGCGACGGCGATGCTCGGAATTCCCCACGCCCCCTCTTGCCCGTGAATGGTGAGGAGGGCGGTGGAGCTGGGCCGTGGCTCAACCCGCGGCTGCATGAACGACCATTCCTTCGCGGCCTAGCTCTGGTGTCGCGCCGCCCAAGATCTCAGAGACGAAACGAGGCAGATCGATCAACGCCAAGATGCGCTCGAACAGCTCGGCCTCGGCCACCGCGTAGGGCAGGGTAGTCACGCTGACCGGCTTCAGCTCCGTAGTATTAAATCCATGAACTTCGCGCGCGGCATCCACCGGCACGGCAACGATGCTTTCCGCTACGGACGCTATCAGGGTTCGAGCCCGCGTTTCCCCGGTGCCGAGACGTGCAAAACCGAATGGGGCCGCCAAGTCCACTACCGGAATGGCGCGGCCGCGCCAGGCAATCACCCCGGGCATCTCCGCGCGAGCGCCGGGAATGGGTAGCCAGACCTCGTTGCCTAGGATTTCACGAATGATCTCGGCGTCGAGCAGTACCCAGGCTTGTCCGATTCTGGCGGGCACGAGCGCACGCATCATTCACCAGCCCTATCCGTTGTTTCCGCCCGTTGCGGCTACCCGCGAGGGTGATGACCGCTCACGGAAGCCTACGACTTTATCACTCAAGTCGTTGCCGCCGAGTGAGACATTTTTCGCCACCTCGATGGTGTTGGGCTGCGTGTCGGTCGTGGTGGTCAACACACAGGCGCTCGGCCGAGCGAACGCGCTTAACTCTAAAGAGTGGTGCGACGTAGGTGTAACTGGCGTGCACGAGAGAACCGCCAACCACCACGAGCGTGGGTTGACCAAGAGGGCGCGCGGGCGGTTAATGGAACGAACGTCCAACGTATCGAGCGCCGAACGCGGGCGGAAGGCAGTGACGTGTCGGGTCGTAAGCCGAAGATCGTAGTCATCGACGACAGTGAGATCGTGCTCGAGGTCACCCGCGGTGCTCTCGAAGGGGCCGGCTACGAGGTCGTGACCCACGACAGGCCCGCCGGTTGCGTCGCGCTCATTCTCCACGAAAAGCCAGACTTGGTGCTGATGGACGTGAATATGCCGGGCCTGGGCGGCGACACCATCGTGAGCGTTCTGGGCAAAGCTGCGCCGACGAGCGACACCATCGTCCTCTTACACTCCAGTCTCTCGGCCGAGGTGTTGCGCGGCAAGGTGGCAACCGCGGGTGCTCACGGTTTCCTGCAGAAGAGCGGAGACCTGTTCGGGTTGGTGCGCGAGGTGAATCGCTGGCTCAAGCGCGTGAACAGCAGCGGCCACATGCGGGCGGCGCTGGTGGCGCCGAGTGACGACAAATACCCGAGCGGCGCACGCACCGCGTCGGGAGCGGGAACGTTGGCGGCAGCGGCGTCGGCGTCCGCAGCGGCATCGGCGCCGCCCAGTAGCGATCCCGCCTCGCGCCGTACCAGCGGCACGGTGCGGGTGGACGCGCCGACCGTCTTGCTCGTGGACGACGACATGGCGGTGCTCTCGGCGTTCCGGCGCTGCCTTCAAGCCGAAGATCTGTCGATCGAATTTGCGCTGTCTGGCGGCCAAGCCGTGCGACGGCTGCTGTCGGAGACGCCGCCCGACGTCGTCGTGTGCGACATGCTGTTGCCCGACATTTCGGGGGTGGAAGTGTACCAACGCGCCGTCGCGGCCGACTCCAGCTACCGCCAACGCTTCGCGGTCGCGACCGGCGCTTCGGGGACGCCGTCGGTGTCGACTTTCTTGGCTGGTTTCGGCGGCCCCATCCTGTACAAGCCCGTCGCCTCCGCGCAGCTGATTCAAGCCGTGCGCACCTGCCTTAGCGGCGCGCGCTTGTTCCTGCGCAGCGGCGCGCGCAGCTGAGCAAAGGGGCTTTGGCGCCGCTCGTCAGGGCGTGCAGGCCGTGGTCAGTTGCCAGGGCGGCTGAGACCAGTTGGTCGAGCCCGGGTCTTGGGCGCCGCAGTTGTACTGATCGAGGCAGCTGAACTCGTACGTCTTGCCCGTGGTGCCGGCAGGCATCGCGAGGGTGCAGGGCGTGCCGCCCATGCAGACGTCGGTTACTTTGGCGCCCTTGGCGTACTTGTTACCGGTGCCGGCGACGAACGCCGCGGTGCCGTCGCAAGATCCGGTGCCGACTACGACGGAGCCGCCGGAGCCGCCGGAACCGCTCGCGCCGCTCGCACCCGTGGAGCCGCCGCTGCCGCCGCCGGCTTTGCCACCGCTACCTGAGGTGCCGGCGCCCGCGCTGCCGCCGCTGTTTTTGCCCCCGCTACCGGCGCTCGCGCCCCCGCTGCCGCTGCCGCTCGAGCTGCCGGCGGTGCCTTTGCCGCCGCTGCTCGTGCCGGCGGTGGTCGCCGTACCTCCGAAGGCGTTGGTCGTGGTGCCGGCGGTCGGCAGAGTGCCACTCGTTCCATTGGTCTTCCCGGCGGTGCTCGTGCTTCCGCCTTCGGATCCGGTGCCGGCTGTCATAGCGCTACCCGCGCTACCTTCGTCGTCCCCCACGTCTTGGTTTACTCCCGTCGCGCAGGCGGTGAGTACGAGAACGACTGTCACAACAGGCGAACGTAAGGATTTCATTCGTGTGCTGCTTTCCGAGGCAACTCATCAGTGTAGTCGAAAGGCAGCGATGGGAAAGGCGTCGCGCGCAATCACTACGACGTGGTGCGCGACGCGACGTGCCAACTACATGGTGCGCCACGGTAGGTTTTGCGCGGCCCTCACCGGCTCAACGCGGTTCGCGGCGGTAGTAGACATCCCAATCGCCTTCGCTCACGCGTTGAAAGCCGTGCCGCATATAGAAGGCGTTGGCCGTGCTTTCTCGCAGCGCGCCCACCAGCACGGTTAGCTTTCGCGCGTCCGCGTCGGCCAGCACGTCCGAAAGCACACGACCGCCCACACCGCGCCTCTGCGCGTTTGGCCGCAAATACAGGTGATCCAACAACAAGCCTTCGGGGTGAGGCTTCACCACCACGAAGCCCACGCGTTGCCCGTCGAGCAAGACGTGCCGGGTCCAATTCGGCTCGAAGCCGTTGGCAAATCGCTCGCGCGCGCGCGATGGGTCGAAGCGTCCCAGCCTCTGCAAGCTGTCGCGCATGGCTTCGATACGCAGCTCGACGAGATGGTCCAGATCTCGTGCGCGGGTCGCTTCGTAGCTGACAACGCCGCTCACGCGCCCTCCAAGGCCAGCAGCAGGCGGTCGAGCCCGATTGCCCAACCGACGCCTTCCGCATACCGGCCGCCGCCTGCGATTTGTTGCTGTGCCCCCAACTGGGCGGAGCGCGCTTCGAAGCCGTCCTCGACGTAGTAGCCGAGCCCGCGCTTCACGTTGGCGTCGAAGACGTACTGGACACCCGTGGCGTCCAGCATTTGCTTCAAGAGCAATTCCACCTCCGCGCGATCACCGGGCGCGCGAGCATTCAGCAGCTCTACCCGCACCTGCGTAAACTCGCGATACCGACCGCGCTGAGGGCGTTCGTAACGGTAACAGCGCGCGACGTAGAAGAGCCGGCGAGCGCCCGCGCTGTGCTTCGACCAGTTGCTTCGCCAGGCTTCTTGAACCATGCCCGTCACTTCGGGCACGAGGCAGATGGGACGCTGCTTTTTGTCGCGGAAAGCGTACATTTGCTCGACGATTTCCGGGCCGCCTTTGTCGATGAACGTCTGCTGCTCCCACAGCGCCGGCACGATGATTTCTTCATAGCCAGCGTCGATGAAGCAACCTCCGAAGCTCGGCCGTTACGCTCGAGAATCGTACCGCTTCACGCCCTTCGATGATCCTGGTGCCTCGCAACATGTTCCGTTCTCCTTGGTGCTGACCTACGCGGTTCAGTACCCGGAGCCGACTGTTTCGAGAATTCGTTCAGGCTTGCTCCGGGCACGATCGTTTGGTGCCGTGCGGAGCGAGCCCCGACGGCGCGTCAACGATGGTGGTGCTTCCCAGAGCCGCGCATACACCCAACACGTATCACGTTCGCTTTCGAAGGCAAGCGCTAGGGCGCCCTGGGGCTTCCGCTGTTGGCCGAAGTCGCCTCGAGCCAGCGTGCGCGCAGCTTGGCCAGTAGGGTCGTGTCCATCTGGCGGAACTGCACGATGTGCGCGGCCTTGTCGTCGCCGGTGAAGCCTTCAATCGAAAAATCGCCGGATTTTCCGCTGACGAGCTCGCCGTTACAGGGCACGTTCAGGGCCTTCAGCAGCAGCCGTGAGCATTCGGTCGTGCTGCCGTAGCCGTCGGTCATGATGCTGGAATGGGTGACGGCAAACAGCTTTTTGCCCTCTTTGGCCAGCTCGCCGAAATCTCGAAACGCCTGCAGCGCGTTGGGGGCAAACAGTCGCTTCCAGCGATCGGTGAAGCCGGCGTGCAAGCCGTCGGCCAGCAAAACCGCGTCCACCCGCTGGCGATCTTCTTCGCGGCTGAGAAGCTTCTCGGTCGCGGCGTAGCCCGCGCTCCAAGCCATCAACGCCACGCGACCGAGCTTGGCACCTGGACAGAGCGGAGCCGTGGCCATGTCGATTTGGCGCAGCAGGGAGCTCAAGGTGCCGCCTGCGCCGTACGCCTGCGAATACTTTTCGGCGCCGTTGCCGGCGTTGAACACGGCCACGACCGCGTTCATGTTCGCCTTCTCGACCAAGTCGCGCACGTACGGATGGGCGCCATGAAAGTGTAGGATCAAATCGTACGTTTCGCGGCAGCCTTCGGGCACGTAGACGATGGCGCCGTTGTACGTGTTGGTTTGGCGAAAGGTGACGACGCGCGGCAACGCCTCCAGCGAGACCGGCGCAGGGACTTCGGCGCTTGCAGCCGACGGCGGAGAAGCGGCGGGTGTGGTGGAAACGGCGGCTCGAGCGCTGGCCGGCGGTTTCGGGCTCGTGCGCTCGGCCAAGGCCAGCGCGGCGGTGGAGCTGTCGGCGTTGGCCTGGGCGCCCACGGCCAGAAGTCCCGCGACCCCGACCGCGCCAGCGATGGCGACCGCGCTCGTTGCGACGACCCAGAGCTTCATGTCGGCGCCGTGCGCGCTTCACGCCGCTTGCGCAGCATCCGGCGCATCAAAAAGGACATCAGCAAAATGAAGCCCCCTCCCGCCAGCCCGGCGAACAGCTCGAGCTTGACGAAGTAGCTCAACGCTTCGGTGACGGTGCCGGCGCAGCTGAAGGCATCGCCGCTGGGCGGCTTGTACCAGAAGCTGACGAACGCGGGCCCGCTCAAGCACGCGAGCACCAAGCCTGCCAGCATGCCCACGGCTCCTTCCACGGCGCGGCGGCGAACAGGGCTGGTCTTGGTGACGACGACGACTTCTTCGGCCATGAGCGCCGAAGCATAGAGGCTCCTTGGTATCGCGCTGGCGTCAGCCGGAATTCTCAATGATTTCCGTATGCAAGGCGGGTGAGCTAGACTCTCCCGGCCCATGCAGCTCGTGAAAGTCGCGGCCGCGACCCTGAACCAGACGCCCCTGGATTGGGACGGCAACGAACGTCGCATCCGCGAAATGTTGGCGCGCGCCCGCGCCGAAAGCGTCAGCGTGCTCTGCCTGCCGGAGCTGTGCATCAGCGGCTACGGTTGTGAAGATGCGTTCTTGTCGCCGGCCGTGCGCGCCACCGCCCTGGACGTGCTGGCGTCGTTGTTGCCCGACACGCGCGGGTTGATCGCGTGCTTCGGCTTGCCGCTCGCTCATCAAAAAGGCGTCTACAACGTGTGCGCGCTGGCGGTGGACGGCAACCTTGCCGGCTTCGTCGCCAAGCGCGCGTTGGCGGGCGACGGCATCCACTACGAGCCGCGTTGGTTCAAGCCTTGGCCCGCCGGCGGTCGCACGACCGCCAACGTCTTGGGGCGAGAGCTGCCACTCGGTGACGTGCTGTTCGATTGCGGCGGGGTGCGCATCGGCTTCGAGATTTGTGAAGACGCCTGGATGGCCGAACGCCGCGGGGCGGAGCTGTCGTTGTCGGGCGTGGATTTGATCCTGAACCCTTCGGCCAGTCACTTCGCGTTCGGCAAGCACCTGGTGCGGCGGCGTCTGGTGCTGGAGGGCTCGCGTGCCTTCGGGGTCAGCTACCTGTACGCCAATCTACTAGGAAACGAGGCCGGACGAGCGATTTACGACGGCGACGCGCTCGTCGCCAGCGACGGCACTTTGGTAGCCGAAGCCCGGCGTTTCGTGTTTTCGGAGGGGGAGCTGACTTCGGCCGTGGTCGACATCGAGCTGCCTCGGACCCGGCACGGTTGGCGCTCTGGCTACTCGCCTCACGTCAACGACGCGCCCGGCAGCTGCGTGAGCGCGCCGTTCGCGTTTCCGAAGCTGTCGGCGCAGCCGGCGTTGCTGAGCGCGGCGGACGAATGGGAGCGCGGTCAGCACGTCAAAGAAGAAGAGCTGGCGCGCGCGTTGTCGCTGGGACTGTTCGATTACATGCGCAAGAGTCGCTCGCGCGGCTTCGTGGTGTCACTGTCGGGCGGCGCCGATTCTTCGGCGATTGCCTCGATGTGTGCGTGCATGGTGGGCTTTGCCACGCGCGATGGGGGCCTCGACGGCGTGAAGCGCGTGCTCGACTACGTGCCGGGTGTGGCGGAGGCCAGCGACGCGCGGGCGGTCGTACACGCGCTCTTGACCACGGTGTACCAGGCCACGCGCAACAGCTCGGAAGTGACGCGGGCGGCGGCGCGGAGCGTGGCCGAAGGGCTTGGGGCGCGGCACCTGGAGCTCGACGTCGACGCGCAAGTGCAGGGCTACGTGGAAATGATCGAGGGCGCGCTCGGGCGCAAGCTCGATTGGCAGACCGACGACATTGCGCTGCAAAACATTCAAGCGCGCACACGCGCCCCCAGCGTTTGGCTGCTGGCCAACCTCGCCGGCGCGCTTTTGCTTTCCACCAGCAACCGCTCCGAAGCGGCGGTCGGCTACGCCACCATGGACGGCGATACCGCCGGAGGCCTCGCGCCGATCGCCGGTATCGACAAGGCCTACCTGAGAAAGTGGCTGGTGTGGTTGGAGCAGCAAGGTCCCTCGGGCCTATCGCCAATCCCGGCGCTCGCTGCCGTCAACGTGCAGGCGCCCACCGCCGAGCTGCGCCCGTCGTCCGAGCACCAGACGGACGAAGGCGACTTGATGCCGTACGATCTCCTGGACGCCATCGAGCGGGCGGCCATCCGCGACAAGCGTGGGCCGCTCGAAGTGTTCGAGCTGATGAACGCGCTCTTTCCGCAACATGGCAAGGTCGCGCTCGTCACCTGGATCGAGCGATTCTTTAGGCTCTTCACCCGCAACCAATGGAAGCGCGAGCGCTACGCGCCGTCATTTCACCTCGACGACGAAAACCTCGACCCCAAGACGTGGTGCCGTTTTCCGATCCTATCGGGTGGCTACGAACGCGAGCTCAAAGAGCTGCGGGTGAAGGTGCTCGGCCAAGGTTAGTGACGCGCCGTCGTCCCGCTCAGTGCTGCGACTGGCAGTACAGGCAGTTGGGACCCGAGCAATTGGCGCGGTAGGAACAAGCGCCCAGCTTGCCTGGCAAAAATTCGCACTGCTGTCCGAGCTCTCGGCAGGGCTCGGGCGCTTTCTTCACGGCGTTCTTGCCGGGGCAGCCGCACAGCACGAGCGCGAGCAGCGCGCAGCTCAAAGCCCAACTCAGCTTGCTCGACGGCTTCATGGCGTTGCCTAGAAGCTACTCGAAACACGCGGCCGACCTGCGAAAAAGGCGAGCGCACAGGCGCGACGCTCGGATTAGCGATGAATGACCACGATGGTGGCGGGGCCACGCCACGGCATCCAGCGGACGCCGTGCCAACCTTCGGGCAAGGCTGGGTCGGTCCAAGCGAACAGCTTTTTGCCGTCGAGCGGAGACAGGTTGATGCAGCCGCCGCTCTTGGGGCTGCCCCAATCGTCGTGCCAGTACGCGGCGTGCAAGGCGTGGGGGCCGGAGAAATTCTGGGTCCACGGCACCGCCGAATGGACCAAGTTCCCGGGCGCCTCCATGGTCGCGGTGGCGAACTTGCCGGAGATGGGAAAGACGCCGAGCGGCGTGCGCGCTTCGGAGATCGGATCCTCGTCGGGCTTGGCGGCGCCGCCGCGACCGGGAGAAATCAGCGTGGTAAAGACCGGTTTTTCGCCTTCGTAGGCGATGAGCCAGCCGCCGTTCACCGAAACTTCGATCCAAGTGCCGCGACCCTTCGGCGTGGCCGTGCCCCAGGGCGGGTGGTCGCTGGGCGTAGGGACGACCGCGTCTTTGGCGCGCACCCACGCGCCGCCCTCGGTCTCTAGGTAGCGCTCTCCGCCGACTTCTGCGCTTTGGCCGGTCAGACCCACGTGGGACAAGCGCGCGAATTTCTCGCCGGTCTCGCTGAACGCGTCACCGTGACGCTCGAGCTTGGGCCGATCGGCGCTGCGAAACAGCGCCAGCGGCAGCTTGGTAGCGCCGCCCAGATCGATGCCCTGAAACTGGTAGTGCGGAAACGGCGTGACCAACGGCTTCTTGAAGTAGCTGAGGTCGGAGCCCAACAAGTAGTCTTCGGCGCCGACGTGAACCTCGGCGACGTAGGCCACCGTCGAGCCGCGCCGCAGCTCCGTCCGTTGATCGTGCACGCTGTTCGGCAAGTTGGGGAACGACAACGGCGAGCCTTCGAGGGCGTACGTGCGGGTCAGCTTTTGGGCTTCGCCGTACTGATGAGGCCAGGCCGAGCCCAGCTGCGCGGCGTACTTCTGCGCGACCACGAAGCCGGGGTCGCTCGCATCGAGCGTGGCGCGCAGGCCGTCCACGCACACGAAGCCGACCGGCTCGACGGCGTACCAGGTCATGCAACCCGGGCCATACACCGGGCGCCCCGTCACGAGCTTGGCCGATTCGCCCGTCCACAAATAGCCGATCCATTGCTTGGAAGAGTCGGGCTCGGGACGGATCCAGACGAAGCGCGTCTTGGAGTAGACGCGACGGCCGGAGGCTTCCGGAATTGGAGCGGCGTCCATGACCGCGGGTGGCAGAACGGGTGCCGCGGCGCTCGGCGCGCTCGGCGTGCTCCGCACCGGCGCGGACGCGAGCGCAGCCACGGCGGACGCTCGCACAGGTGCCGGGTGGGCCTGCGCCGACGGTTCGGCGCGCGCGCAGCCCACCAACAGCGGAAGAGAGCAAGTCAGCGCCAGGGCACGCACGGGCGGACCGTAGCTCAGCGGGCCTGGGCGCGCCAAATCCGCGGGAAGGAAGGCGCGGCCGAGGTTGTTGAGCGCCGGGCACTTCCGCTTCCAAAACCTTGGCGTTAGGACCCAGCACCCGGAGCATTCCATGAACCTCTACGCCGCGACCATTCCGCAGTTCAACCGCCTCCTCCAAAACGTCGAGCGCTGGCTCGACAAGGCCGTCGCTTTTGCCGACGGTAAGAAGTTCGACCCGAACACGCTGCTCAGCGCCCGCCTGGCGCCCGACCAGTTCGCGCTCGTACGGCAGGTTCAATCCGTTGCCGATCAAGCCAAGCTCACGGTGGCGCGCCTGACGGCCAAAGACCCGCCCAAGCACCCCGACACGGAGCAGACCATCGACGAGCTGCGCCGCCGCCTGCACTCGGTGATTGCCTACCTCGACACCTTCAAGCCGGCCGACTTCGAAGGGGCGGCCGAACGCCTGATTTCTTTGCCCTTCTTTCCGGAGGGTAAGGGCATGACCGGTCACGACTACTTGGTCGAGCGCCAGCTGCCCAACCTGTATTTCCACGCCAGCATGGTTTACGCCATCTTGCGCCACAACGGCGTCGACCTGGGTAAATCCGACTTCATCGGACAGGTCACCTACAAGGACAAGTAGGGCCTTCGGCGCGCTTCGGTCGGCTTCCGTGTATCATCGGCGGGCGTGACGCCGGCCGAGGACACCGCAAGCCCCCGCGCGCCCGCGCGCCCGCGTCGGCGTGTGGGCGTATTGTTGGACGCGCTCTACAACGAGTACGCCAGCATGTTGGTCACGGCCTTCGAGGTCGAAGCGCGTGAGCGTGATTTGGACCTGTATTGCTTTGCCGGCGGCGCGCTGCATTCGTTGGCGGGGCACGAGAAGTCGCGCAACCGCTGCTACGACCTAGTGTCCAGCCAAGCGCTCGACGCCATCGTGGTGCTCAGCCTGAGCGCGTCCAGTGAGGTCATCGAGTCGTTCTTGGCTCGCTATCCGGGGTTGCCCACGGTCACGGTCGGGCATGTGGTGCCCGGCGTGCCGGTGGTTTTGGCCGATAACGCCGCCGGCATGCGTGACGCGGTGGTGCACCTGATCAGCGCGCACGGCCGTCGGCGCTTGGTGTTCCTGCGCGGGCCAAGCGACAACCAAGAAGCGCAAATCCGCTTTCAAGCGTACAAGGACGCGCTGCGTGACTTCGGCCTATCGTACGATGCGGCGCTAGTACAAAATGGCGAGTTTGCGGTGGACGCCGGCAAGCGCGCCCTGCGCGAGCTGATGGACCGCAGAGTGGACTTCGACGCGGTGGTTGGCGCGAACGACTTTTCGACGCTGGGCGCGTTGGAGGCGCTGCGCGAGCGTGACATCAGCGTTCCCCACCAAGTCGCGGTGATTGGCTTCGATGACGCCGAAGAGGCGCGCGGGGCCACTCCCACCCTCAGCACGGTCCGCCAGCCGTACTTCGAGCTGGCCGCGCACGCGCTCGAGACTTTGAGCCGCTTGCTGCAAGGTGAGCCCGGGCCCGAGCGGCTGGTGCTGGGCTCCCGCCTGATAAGGCGCCGTTCCTGCGGCTGCTTGTCGGATGGCGCGCCGTCCGACGCGCCGCCCTCGCTCAGCGCGCTTTCGGAGCCTTTCCGTGACGCCTTCGAGCGCATTCGCCCCGAGCTTCAACGAGAGCTCACCACGTCGGCGCGGCGGGCGCGCGCCAACGTCGAGCGCGGCTTCGAAGGTCCGCTGCTGGACGCTCTGAGCGAAGCGCTGGAGCACGCTTCCGATAGGCGCTTGATCGAGCGGCTCGATCAAGTGCTGTCGCGCACCATCGAAGTGGGCGGTGACGTGGTCGCTTGGCAGCTAACGCTCTCTCTGCTGCGCAGCAAGCTGTTACCGTTGGTGCGCAGCGACGCCCGGCGTTGGATGCGCTTGGAAGACATTTGGCAGCGCTTGCGCGTTTTGTTGACCGACGCCGTGGATCGCGAGCAGCGCGCGTTGCGCACGGAAGCGGAGCGCTCGGCCAGCATCTTGACCGATACCAGCGAGTCTTTGATCACATCTTTCGACGTGGAGAGCTTGCCGCGCTCGCTGGCCGATCGCTTGCCGGCGTTGGGCATCCGTAGCTGCTTTTTGGCTCTCTACGACGGCTGGGGCAGCCCGCCGAAGAGCTCACGCTTGATCGTCGCTTACGACGGCGGGCGCCTGCTCGACCTGCCGGAGGGCGGCTTGCCGTTCGCCACCGCTGACCTGGCGCCGCCCGAAATGTTGCAAACCCGCCGTCGCGCCATGGTGGTGGAGCCGCTGTTCTTCGAAAATACCCAGCTGGGCTTCGCCTTGCTGGAGCTTGGTCCACGCCGGCGCGTGGTGTACGAGCTACTGCGCGAGCTGGTCAGCGCCGCCCTGCACGGCGCCCAGCTCATGCGCCGGGTCGCGCAAGAGGCGGCGGCCCGCCAAGAGGCGGAAAAGCAACGGCTCGAGCAAGAGCTGTCGATTGCGACCCACATCCAAACCTCGATTTTGCCGCATGATCTCACGGTGCGGGGCTTGTCGATCGCCGCCACCATGCTGCCGGCCACCGAAGTGGGGGGCGACTACTACGACGTGTTGCCGACGCCGCACGGCTGTTGGCTGGCCATCGGTGACGTCGCCGGGCATGGGCTGCGGCCGGGGCTGGTGATGATGATGCTGCAGAGCGTGGTATCGGCGCTGGTGCGCAGCAACCCCGACGCGGCGCCGCGCGAGGTGCTGAAGGTCGTCAACGGCGTGCTGTACGAAAACGTGCGCGAGCGCTTGCGCCAAGACGAGCACGCCACGCTCAGCCTGATCAGCTATCGGCAAGACGGCCAGCTGGTGTTTGCGGGCGCCCACGAAGACATGCTGGTGTTACGCGCCGAGACCGGCCAGGTCGAAGCGGTGCCGACCCTCGGCACCTGGGTCGGCGCCACCCGTGACATCGACGAGGCCACCCAAGAGTCGCACTACCGCTTGCACGACGGGGACGTGCTGCTGCTGTACACCGACGGCGTGCTCGAGGCTCAAAATGCCGCCGGCGAACAGTTCGGCGTCGAGCGACTGTCCCGCGAGCTGGTCCGCCTCGGTAAAGCGCCCGCGACCGAAATTCGCGACGGCATCAGCGCCGCCGTCACTCACTTCATGGCGGAGCAAAAGGACGACATCGCCCTTCTGGTCGCTCGCTTCCGAGCGACGGCGTGACGCTCGCGCCGCCTCGCGACGAAGCCGAGCTGGTCGAGCGCGCCGCGGCCCTAGCCGGCCTGCGCTTGGCGGAGCTAGCCGGCCGCATGAACGTGCCGGTGCCGCTCGATTTGCGGCGCGCCAAAGGTTTCGTCGGGAGCTTGGTGGAGCGGGCGCTGGGGGCGAGCGCGGGCTCGCGCGCCTTGCCCGATTTTCCGGAGCTTGGCATCGAGCTGAAGACGCTGCCGGTCGACCGCGTCGGCGCGCCGGTGGAGTCGACGTTCGTTTGCACTATTCCGCTCACCGAAATCGGCCAGGTCGAGTGGGCCGACTCGCGCGTGCGCCGAAAGCTGTCGCAGGTGCTGTGGGTACCGGTCGAAGGCGAGCGGCAGATTCCGGTGGGCGAGCGACGGATCGGTCAGGCCTTGCTGTATCGGCTTAGCCCAGAAGACGAAGCCGTGTTGCGCGCTGATTGGGAGGAGCTGGCCGGCTTCATCGGTCGCGGCCACGTCGAAGCCCTGACTGGCCATCTCGGTCACTTCTTGCAGATTCGCCCGAAGGCCGCGAATTCTCGCGCGCGCCGCGTGGGCATCGACGCCGACGGCGCGCCGTTCGCCGCGCTGCCGAAAGGCTTTTACTTGCGCCCCTCGTTCACGCGCGGACTGTTGGCGCGGCATTTTGCGCTGCCGCGCTGCTAGCCGTCGGCGCTTGGCACAAGCCGGCACAGCGCTTCTTCGCTTATTTTGCGATTTGAGCTGGCCTCCTTCTTGCTTGATAGGGATGTCATGCTGACTCGTGGTTGGTTGTTGGGCGCCGTGCTGGCAAGCGCGCTCGGCTGTGGCTCTCGCTCAACGGGTGGCGATTCGGACAAGTCGAATCAGGCTGCGGGCAGCGGCGGTACGTTGGGTGTCAGCGCGCCGAGTGGCGGGGCGGGCGGTCGTGCGAATGAGACCGCCGGTGGCGGCAGCCCGGCAGCGGGAGGCCGCGTCGGCGTGGGGGCTGGCGGCACTACGGGAGGTGGCGGCATGGCCGTCGGCGGCGCGGGGCCAACCGGTTGCATGGAAATGACAGTCACGTGCACGGCGTTCGTGACGATTCCGATCGTGAGCTTGCCGGACGGCACGCTGATCACGTGCGCCGGTACTAGCTGTCTCGAGCAAGCGGTTGTGGGTGGGCACATCGCGAGCGGCCGCGTCGAGCTGGTCGACGGCGAGCTCCGGGCGACTTGGAGGGAGTCCGGCTTCGGGTTCCTGACCCCGAGTTGCGTGGATCCAGCTGGTAACAGCTTCTCGTTCAGGAGCTCTGGGGGCGCGGTCGTTGTGCTGTTCTCGGGCAATATTCCGCTGGTCGTGAGCGATAAACCGTGTCGGCGCGAGTCGGAGGGTGGTGTCGTGTTGACGCAGCAGCCCGTCGACATCGCCGCCCTGGTGCAGGCGGCCGAAGAAGGCGGCGCAGGGGGTGAAGGCGGCGGAGGTGGCGTTGGCAATGAGTCCGGGGGTGGCAGTGGTGGCGCGCTCTGAGGAGCGCTACGTTGGGCACGATGTTCGTTGCACAGCGCTCTCTCGAGTCGTCCAAGCCGGTCGCCTACCGCGAGCTCAACGCGCAGCTGGCGGCGCTATTCGCCGACGAGCGTGACGGTCTTGCCAATAGCGCCAACCTTGCGGCGCTGCTCTACGAGCTGTTGCCGGATCTCAATTGGGCTGGCTGCTATTTCTTGAAATGCGACGAGCTGGTGCTCGGACCCTTTCAAGGTCGCGTCGCCTGCGTGCGCATCGCGCTCGGCCGCGGCGTGTGCGGGACCGCAGCGCGCGAACGCCGCACGATCGTGGTGCCCGACGTGCACGCCTTTCCCGGGCATATCGCCTGCGACGCGCGCTCGCGCTCGGAAATCGTCGTGCCCTTGCTCGACGGCGACAAGCTGTACGGCGTGCTCGATCTCGACAGCCCGCTCGAAGCGCGCTTCGATCAAGACGACGCTCTCGGCTTGGAAACGGCCGTGCAGCTGTTGCTGAAGCACTCCGACTTGTCGCGTTTGCTGGGCTAGGCCGGTCTCGCCGCCCAGCTGGGCGGCGTCGTCACACACGAGACTGGGCCTCCCCACCAGGGGCCTACGACTTCGTCAGTCGGGGGCGCGCGCGATGGCGATGTGCAGGTGGTCGTGGTGGTCGGCGTTGCTGTCGGGGGTGAGCAGCTCTTGGAACAGGCGCAGTTGCGAGAGTCGGCATGCCAGGCGGTTGAGCAGCGGCGCTTCGGCGGCGCACCCGTTGGGGAGGCCTTTGGCGAAGTCTTTGGCGACGACGTAGCTCTTGCCGTCGGCCGTCACCTCGTGAACGTCCAGAGCCAGACCGTAGGCGTGCAGGCTGAGGCGACCGACTTTGGCCATGCGGTACGAATACGCGCCCGAAAAACGCATGGCGCTGATGCCCAAGCCGCGCAGCTCGGGCGCCACCTTGGCCAGCGCCAACGCCAACCGACAGTCGGACACCATGGGGCCGGCGCCGATGGTCCAGTAGCGCACGCCGCCGATAGGACCTTCGATGGCGATGGGCGTGGACACGCCGCGCTTTTCGGCCACCACCTGAAACGGCACGCCGGCGCTGTGCAGCTCGCCGAGGCAAGCGTCGCCGCCGGGAAATTCGGCCGCAATCAGCTCGGGAGCGAGCGGGCGAGGGCGCCCGTCGGCGTAGGTCGGCACGCCCGGAGCGGCGGCGAAGCGCAGCGGCGAGGGCGTCAGCAGTGGCTTGGGCGTGTTGCCGCGCGTGGCGTGAACGGGCTCACCCGCTTTGCGGGGCAGAGTCTTGGGCGGAAACTCGTAGTCGCTGGCGGGCAGAACCCAACCTGCGGCCCAACCGGAGGCGGGCGCTTGAGCCTGAACGGTTTCGTGCGCGCAGCCCGAGAGCAAGGCGCCGAACAGGCCAATTCCGAGCAAGCTGAGGGGTCTCGGCATCACGCGCGGAATTTTGGCAACCCCGCTCCGGAACAGCCAACAAACCGGCTTGTATAAGTCGCCGCCGCCAGAGCCAGGCCGCACATGAAGCGTCTCACCGTAGCTGTCGAATCACGTCAGGGCGACAGGCGAATCACGAGATTGGCCGCTTCGTCGCGGTCGATTTCGAGCGCTTCGGCCGTTTCCAAGATCAGCTCGCGCTCGCTGGTGCGGATGATGCCGTCGGCGGCCGTCACCTGAATGGCCAACGACAATGCCACCTTGCGCGCGCCCGGATCCGGCAGACGCTCTTTGACGGCGTTCAGGCGCGCTTCGCGGCCGCTCGTCTCCAAATCGGTCTTGGCGCGTTCGAGCAGGGTCTCGAGCGCGGCCTTTGCCAATCGCCCGTCGGTCAGTGACTCGACGCTCTGCAGAAAGTGTTTGCGCTCGACGTCGCTGAAGTCGCCGTCGGCCGATGCCGCCAAGAACATCATTTCCACCAAGGCTTCGAGCTTGGCGTTCGACAACCCCTGCACGACGCTCGCGTTGGTCCCACTCATGAGCGGGCAGTATAGGCGGCTACTGCGATGTCCCAAAGGTAATGATTGCTTTGAAGCGAATCGCCGGCGACGCGGCCTGGCGTGCCATGAAGCACTAGCCATCCGCGGAGCGGATGAGGGGGAGAAACTGGCGCAGCCAGTTTCCGGGGGCGGGACGCCCCCGAGGAAGGGCTAGTGCGGGCGCGGCGCAGCCGCGCGCCTGGCGTAGCCAGGCCCCAGAAGCAGCAATCGGAACGATTGTTGCTTCTGGGACACAGCACTAGTCGCTGCCCGTCGAGTCCGCCTCGGACTCTGCGGCGGCGGGCGGCTTGGCGTGGCCCGAAGCGCTCAAGAATGGCTCGTGGGTGAGCTGGCGCAGCACCTCGGTGGCGTAGCCGCCGGCTGGAAGAGTGAAAGACAGGCGCAACGCTGGCTGGTCGCGGTCCGTCACGACGTCGATTTTCAAGTCGGGCAGCGGCGCGAACAAGTCGCGGCGCGTGCCCGGCGCTTCGCGCCCGAGCGCGCCCAACATGGCTTCGTCGAGGCCCAGCTCGCTCGTCAGCTTTTGCTCGAGCGCCAAAGCGTCGGCCGCCGCCGGTCGCATCTTGGGCCCGATCATGGGACCGGTGAGGTGGAGGTCGCGCGCGGCCAAACGCGGCTGCTCTTTTTCCACGTCGTCGACGCGGAACATGGCACCGGCTCCCTCTAGCCGAACGACCTCGCCCGCGATCAGCTGGCGAGCGCCGAGCGCCAGGCGCGCGCTCAAGTAGCGATTGAACAGCTCCGCCTGCACCACGCTGGGGAACAGCTTCTGCTCGAAGCGGTTGCGGCCGCGTCCGCCGCGGGCGAGCCAAGCGAGCGCGTCGGGCAGGTTGCGTCCCGCGTGCCCGAAGCGCTGCGCGCCGAAGTAGTTGGGCAGCCCCTCCGTGCGCAAGCCCGCCGCGATTCGTTCGGCGCGCTCCAAGGCGTCTTCGTGAACACCCAGTAGGGTGATGGTGAAGCGGTTGCCCAGCAGGTGACCGGTGCGCAGCTTGTTGTCGTGGCGCGTGACGGCCAAGATCTTCACGCCGTCACCCAGCGACATTTCGGGAGAAATGACGGATTTGGTCGCCAGCGACAGCCACTGCGTCGTCACCGCGAACTTGTCCTTCAAGCCGGCGTAGCCGACGTCGCGCTCGTTCACGCCGCAGGCCTTGGCCAGCCGCCGCACCAGCTCGGGCGTCGTCAGCAGGCGTTTTTGCACCTGGACGTATTGGTGCTCGCCTTTGCCGCTGGCGGCGTAGGCCGGAACCTCGTCGACCAAGAAGTCTTCCGGCTCCGCCCCCACCTTGCCGCCTACGGGGGGCAAGTCCGGAAAAGCAACGGGCGGATGGTGCAGAGCAATCGCGGGCGTAGCGCTAACGGTGTCCAATCAGATCCTCAATCGCTTTCAACAGATCGTCGCTGGCGCTCACCGCGTCCGCTACGTCCAAGTCTTGAATGCCCAAGATCAGCAGCTCGGGCTCGCTCGCGCTTTCGGCGAACATCTCCAGCACTTCGGGCGGCGGAGGCGGCACGCTGTCGGCGGGCAGGGCGGTTTTGTGGCCGCCCTGGCAGTCGATGATCAGCGCGGCGATGTTGTCGGGGCCGCCCTTCTCGTTGGCGCGCAGGATCAGCCGCTGGCTGATCTCGAGCGGCGTTTCGGGCAGGGCCAGCAGCTCGGCCAGCTCGACCGCGGGCACGGGGCCGCTCAGGCCGTCGGAGCAGAGCAGGTAGCGGTCGCCTTCCACCACCGAAAACGAGCGGATCGACACGCGCAGCTGACCATCGAGGCCGATGGCGCGCGTCACGATGTTCTTGGGCAGGCGCGCCAACATGTCGTCGTCCAGCTCTGGCCGTTGCTCCAGCACGTCGGTGAGCAGCGAGTGGTCCTGGGTCAAGAGCTCGAAGCCACCGCCGCGCATGCGATAACAGCGGCTGTCGCCCACGTGGGCTACATGCATCAAGCCCGAGCGCGGCGAAAAACAGGCCGCCACCACGGTGGTGCCCATGCCGCGGTGCTTGGCCGAGGTCCGCGCGATCTCGACCACGTCGCGGTTGGCCTTGTGCACGGCGCTGGACAGCCGTCGCGCGCCGTTGGGCATGCCCAGGCGATTGAACTCGGGCAGCTCGTGCGTGGCGCGGATAGTGGCGCCGAAGTAGTTCTCCATCGAGCGCGCGGCCAGAGCGCTGGCCACCTCACCGGCGTTGTGCCCGCCGGCGCCGTCGGCCACCACGAATAGGCCCAAATCTTCGCGCACCAGCACGACGTCTTCGTTGTGTTGGCGGCGCCGGCCGATGTCAGTACGGCCGGCCGCTTTCAGTGTCAGCGCGGCCTGGGGACGGGCAGCGGGGGCGTTCACGGGACGCTCGCTGGGGCAGGGGCTGAAAACCTGCTCGGGCAACGCCATGAATGAAAACTCGACGGACCAGCCACGGAAGACGCCTTTCTACGGATTCGCCAGATTGTTGCAGTGGACGCGGCGCTTGGAAACCCTTTCACGCCTGGTTTTGGACTTGAGGCGCGGGTTCAGGGCAGAATTGCGGGATGCGCCCCCCCCAGCCGCCGACGGCTTTGGTGCTCTCCGGTGGCGGGATGCGCGGCGCGTACGAGGTGGGTGTGGTGGCGGGCATGGTCGAGGTGCTCGATCGCGAGCCCGGCGAGCAGGCGCTGTTCGACGTTTTTGCCGGCACTTCGGTGGGCGCCATCAACGCCTCCTACTTCGCCGCCAACGCCGACAGCCACGACCACCGCGTCGAACGCTTGGTCGACACTTGGCAGAGCTTGCGCCTGGACGACCACGCGCGCGTCCGCCCGCTCGGCCTGGCTCCGCTGCCCGACGCCTTCCGGCGCTGGGCCAACTCGAAGATCCTCGGCAAATCTCTGCTCGATACGCGCGCGGTAGAGGTACTGGTGCGCCGCACCGTCGACTGGGAGCGCATGCACCGGAACGTGGACGCCGGCATCGTGCGCGCGGTGATGGTCGCGGCGTTGCACGTCGTCTCCGGCCGCACCACCGTGTTCACCGAGGGCGCGCCCGGCGTGCGCATCGAAAACACCCGCGACGAGCGGCGCGTCACCGCCTTCGAGCGCATCACCGCCGACCACGTGCTGGCCTCGGCCGCGATTCCGTTGTTGTTTCCTACGCGCAAGCTGGGCGAGCACTATTACTGCGACGGCGGCTTGCGCTTCAACACGCCCATTGCCCCCGCCATTCGCGCTGGCGCGGAGCGGCTGGTCGTCATTTCCGTGCGCCACGAGCGCTCGGTGCGCGAAGTGGCGGCAGTGGAAGCGGCGGACCACGCGCAGATGCAGGACTTGAGCCCGATCTTCCTCGTCGGCAAGCTGCTGAACGCGCTCTTGTTGGACCCGGTTCAGTACGATCTGCAAGTGCTCGACCGCTTGAACCAGATGATGGAAGTCTTGGAAGAGACGCTGTCGCCGGAAGACCTGGAGCGTGTGCACCGGGTTTGGGTGCGGCATCGCGGCATGCCCTACCGGCGCATCAAGACGTTGACGTTCACGCCTTCGCGCGACCTGGGCCGCTTGGCGGCGGAATACATTCGCAAATCACTCAAGCTCAAAGACTTGAAGCCCATCGCGCGTTACCTGTTGGAGCGCGCTGCCCGCGACGCACCCGAAGCCGAAGCCGATTGGGCCTCTTACATGCTGTTTGACGGCGGCTTCGCTCACGAGCTGATCGAAATCGGCCGCCAAGACGCCCGCGCCCGCGCCGAGCAGATCCGCGATTTCTTCGGGTAAGCACGCGCAGGGGTGCGTCGCCGCCGCTCGCTCGTGATTTCCGGAGCTCGCAAGCGGCACTCAAGGTCGGTGGCGATGCTGAATCAACCAGCAACGCACGCATTGTATGCGGCGAGCTCGACCTGGCAGCCGGCGAACTTCGAGCCGTTGGGTAAACAAGTAACGTCTGCGACTGTTTGAGTATCGTTGACGCAAGCCGCAGTCTTATACAGCTCGCTGGCACAATGACCGGTCTCCGCGTAGGTGTCGGCTTGCTGATGGCAGGTGCTCGTGCACGCAGCGACGTCGGATTCGGGACACGCCGCCTTGGCTAGCTGACACATGCCGTCGCACTCGGCGTAGGTGGCCGCCTTCAGTTGCTCACCGCTGCTGGGCTGGCCTCCCGAGCCTGCTTGCGCATTGCTGGCGGTCCCCGCGCTCGTGGTGCCCGCGCTCGTGGTGCCTGCGCTCGTGGTGCCCCCGCTGCCGCCGCCGCTCCCAGCGGAGCCGACGATCGGAGGGGTCCCGCCCGCGCCGGCGGTCGTGGTGCCTGCTGCACCTCCCTGAGGCGAGCCTCCGGTGTCATCTCCTTCGCACGCCATTGCAGAAGCTGCAATGGCGATCACAAGCGCCGCGCGTTGAAGGGTCATCGTCGTAAATCGGGCGCGCATTGCCGTAAAAGTTACCGAATGCGTCATCGTTTGCAACCCTTTCCGCCGCGCGTAGGCACGAAGCCGGTCCGGCAATGGGCCCCCAAAAAGCAAACTGTAAGATTGGGAGTATTTGATCAGGAGGCGCAACGTTGGCGCTCAGGCTGATGCCGCACAGCGTGAGCAAGCTCCCGTCGGGTGCGAGCGAGCACATCGCCGTGCACACTCGAAAGGTCGTCGAGTCGCTCTACAGTGATGAGCGTGCGGTTCAGCGTCGAGCGATGACGCGCTTGGGCGGCGAACAATCCCTCAGGCGACGCCGTTCACGTCGTCGGTTCGTCACCGGCACCGGTGCAATATGCCTCTGGGGTGTTGGAAGCCGGATGGTCGCGAGCCACTCTCACTCTCCCTTTGGCCAACAGGCTGACGGCTATGTGAAGGTGCCCTCGAGATATTTGTCGCGAAAAGTATTTGGAGTGTGCTAGGAAGGCGGAGTTCATCGGGGCACAATTTAATAGGAGGGACGTATGGATCGATTTAGATCAGTTGGGTGGTTGCAGGCGGCCGTTTTGCCGCTTGTTTTGGTGGGTTGCGCTAGTTCGTCAGACGACCGAACGGCGCAGAATGTGGAAAATGTTGGGGAGTCCCAGCAGCAGATCGTCGGAGCACTTTCCAAGAAGTTCTCGATCTCGCTTCCTAGAGGAGTCGCACTCTCTGACGAGGCAGTCGCGGCAGGTCGCAATCTTGCGATTCTCGATCGAGCGCGCGTGCAGAATTCAACGGGGGTTTTGGCTGCCGTCGCGAATGCGGCAACGACCACGGGTGGGATTACCCAGTTGGGGAACGATGCGCGAAGCGGCACTATCCTCAGTCAGCCTGCCGTCACGCTCGGCGATCGTGCTCGCGTCGAAGGCAACGTGCAGTCGGGCGGAGCTATCAATCCCGGCAATCAATCGGTCGTAACTGGCACGTCCACGCCCAACACCGCCGTTGCCTTCGATCCGTGGTCATGGACGGTCAACTTTCCCGCTTCCTCGCAGAACGTCGTCGTTCCCCAGGCAGGATCGACGCCCATCAGCCCGGGCTCGTTCGAGAATGTGACGGTCAACAACCAGGGCACGCTTCGGCTGAGCACGGGCACCTACTACCTGAACAGCTTCGATCTCGAGCCCCAAGCCAAAATCGCCGTCGATACGGTGGCAGGGCCGGTCCTCATTTACGTGCGCACGGGCTTCACTTGGCGTGGCGCCGTCAACTTCACCGGTCCTTCGGATCGGCTGCTGGTTGGCTACGCGGGGACTGATTCCATCGCCCTCGAGACGCCGTTCACCGGCACGTTCGTAGCCCCCGATGCGACCGTGCGGCTCGCCGTCGGCGCGACCAGTCATACGGGCGCTTTCTTCGCTAAAAACCTGCAACTGGACCCCGATGTGCGAGTCACGCGCCTCCCGTTCGCGGGTTGGAGCGGCTTTCAATTCGATGTCGTCCCACGTTTCGAATGCGTGCAGACGGCCCCCAACGGTACCAAGGTCGCCACGTTCGGCTACTTCAACCCGAACGCCACTCGGCAGGTCGTTCCCGTTGGTACCACCAACAAGTTCTCTATCGCCCCGGTCGACCGTCGGCAGCCGACGACGTTCCTCCCCGGCGCGCAATCCGCCAATTTTGCAATCGGCTATACCAGCACGGCACCGAGCTGGCAGCTGCTTGGCACGACCGCGAGCATCGACACTACCAAGGTCTGCAACAACAGCTACGAGGTGGCGGCGCTCAAGGACGCAACGCTGAGCTCGGCTTCGCCGAATGCCAACTTCGGTAGCGCGACCACGGTCGAGATCTCGGCGCAAAAGGCCGGCGTGTTCGAGTTCGATCGCAAAGCGGTTCTCGCGGCCCGCGGCACTGGCCGCTTGATCAAGTCGGCTAGGCTCGAGCTCAATCTGTCGAGCGGATCGAGCGCGCTCGATGCTTACCCGATGCGTCAAAAGTGGGAAGAGCTCGGGGCCACCTGGAGTTGTGGCAACGACCGCGACTCCGCGTCGGCGACAACGCTGTGCTACACGAACGATCGCTGGTCCGTCCCTCGACGCGCCCACACCTTCGAAAACCCCTACAAACCCGATGCCGGGGTTGCGGGCACGGCCGCCACGGGCAAGGTCGTGTTCGACGTTACGGAAGACGTGCAGACCTTCTTGGCCAGCGGCGCCAACGTGGGTTGGATGGTCCAGGCTCGCACGACGAGCAGCACCACGCTGTTCTCGCGCGAAGGGGCAAAGCCCGCCAAGCTGGTAATCGACGCGGTGCCTTTCACCGACACTGACTTCGCAAGCAAGGCGCCGTTTTCCTTCCAGGTCGACACGAACCTGGCCATATCAGAGGGTCTGCCGCCGTTCGCGAATGGACTGACCCGTCGGCTAGCCGTGCTCAAGACGTCTGAGGGTGCCACGTTGAAGTTCGCTGAGAACGAGCTCTTGGTGCTCTCGGACGACCCGACCGAGCTTGCCGCCTTCGCGGCGCGCTGGGGTGCTGTCGAGGTGGCTGCACCTACGGTCAAGATTCCGGGCGTGACGAACGGACATGTGTTCCGCATCGACACCACCCGAGGCGACCCCACGACACTCGTGCCCAACCTGCGTCAGACAGTCAATCGTCCTGACGGGTTACAGGCCGTGTCCTCGAGCGCAGCGCTCGGGCTCCTCGCCGCGATGGCAGAGGAACAATCGCGTGGGACCGTCGTCGGCATCAATTGGCTTGCGCCCGGCGCAGACGTCGACATCGACGGCATCAACCAGAAGGTGTTCACGGACGGCATCAACGAGCCCGGGACCACCATCGAGACGAGCTCGAACACCTTCAACTGGAACAACTTCTTGCTTCATGATGTCAATGAAGCCTGGCGGTTGATGTTCTTCACCAAAAAGCTGAAGCCCGTCATCGACGTAGCCATGATCGATGCCGGGTTCGATGTCGGCTACCTCGATGTCGAGGGTCAGTTGATCGGCTGCGCCGGCGGCCAATGCGACAATCCGTTCAATTGCGGTGGCGGCAACGCTTGCCCGTGGCACGGCATCGGGACCGCAAGCTCCGGCTTCGGAAGGGTCAACAACAAGTATGGTGGAGCTGGCCCTGGTGCCGGTGTCGCCGACGTTGACTTGATCTGGGGCTTTGGCGACCAAGCCACGACTCTCATCAGCGTGCCCGCCCTCGTCGCCGCGGGCGAAGATATCCTCAACTTCAGCAACGCCATTCCCGTGCCGGATTGGGCAAGCGTCTCGACCCAGCCATCTGAGCAAGTCATGTGGGCCGCGCGCCATGTAGGCGGAGTCCTCATCTTCGCTTCTGCCGGCAACGAGAGTAGAAACGTCGATGCCAAGCGCTGCTACGACCTATGGCTCACCACGGTGTGCCCATGGGAAGAGGCCGTCTGGTTCCCGTGCGAAGGTAGCGGTGTCCACTGCGTCGGTGCTACCAACTACGCGGACAAGAACCGAGATACGTCCTACTCCAACTACGGCGACTCGGTAGAGTACTGGGCGACCGGCACCGCGTTGATCGGCGCTGATCCCAGTCGCGCCTCTGACGGAACCGCATACCATTCGGTGCAGGGCACCAGCTACTCGTCACCGTTCATGGCTGGTACGGCTGCGCTGGTCTGGGCGGCGAACGCCAATCAGAACCATGCCGGCGACGTTGAAGACTGCCTCGAGGCCGCAAAGATCGGCGGCGAGAATGGGCGCTGGGTTCAGACCTACTTGGCGACCGCATGCGGGATGGGTAGCCCTTCGAACCTAGCTCCGGTGGTGGAGATCGTGGAACCCACCCTGGAGGACAACAACTACGAAAGCCTTGGTCTCGTCACCGTGCATGCCAAGGCCGGCGACTTCGAAGACGGACCCATCACGACGTTCTTGTGGACCAGCGACAAGGATGGAATGCTCGGAACTACTTCGGCGGGGCAACCCTTGCTCTTCGCGCCGACATCGCCCGGGCTGCGAACCATCACGGCAACGGCCTTCGATTCGAAGGGCCTGTCTGGCACGGACAAGGTGACCCTTTCCTTCACCCCCGCGACGCCGAACCTCAAGATCCTCTCACCGGCTGCCGATGGCGTGTCGGTGCCGATGGGGTTGCCGGTCGACCTCGTGGGGACACAGACCAACTTCACGAATTTCGGTCAGACTCCTCCCTATTCCACATCGGCTTGGAGCGCCACGGGCCCTGGCGGCACACCGCTTTTCAGCAACCTGCTGGGAGCTTCCGTGCAAGCCACGTTCAACCAAGTGGGTGCCACGACGGTGACCTGGACCATGACAGTTGACGGACAAACTGGTACCGCCAGTCGCTCGTTCAACGTCTTCAACGATGGCAAGCTGCACGTCGCCATCAAGAGCCCAAAGGTGCAGAACGAGCCGTTCAACGGAAAGGTCATGGCCGTGATTGATCTGGGCGCACCCGCCACGCTCAACGCGGTCAGCACCAGCGACGCCGCCGGTGGAATGGTCTATCTGTGGAATGTTACGCGAAAGGATGCGACTGGCGTGCAGCAGACGCTCGCCACCCTGTCGGGGGCCACGACGACGTTTACTCCGTCAGGACCGGGGTTCGTATGCGGAAACGTCCCCATCACCATCAACGTGACTGCCATCAACCCATTGGGCGAGCTGGATCAAGACAGCGTTGATGCCATGGTATACCGATTCTGCGCCCCACCATAAGGAAACACTTGGCAACACGAGCCCTCACTCTCGGCTTCGCGGCGATGCTCGCCGCCTGTAGTGGTGACCCGCCTGACGAACCAGGCACGGGCGTGGCCGGCGCGAACAGCGCCGGCGCCCCCGAGGGTGGCTCTGGCGGTGCTCGCGGCGGAGCAGAGAGTGCGGGCGGAGCGGCCGGTTTGCGCAACATCGCTGGCTCCTCCGGGGGCGGCGATGTCGCGCAAGGCGGCCTCGGCGGGCAGGCCAACCCGGAGCAGATTCGGGAGGCCGTCTACCCGAAGTGCGAGGAGATGTGTTACCTCGGGCACGAGGCGTGCGCGGATTTGGCCCGCGAGGCTTGCACGGCAAATTGCCGCAAGCAGGCGGACACTTTGGTAACGGACGGCCGGTGCGGCCTGGAGCACTACCGGGCCGTCGAATGCTACGTAACCTTTCTGAAGACCGCGGACAGCGTTGGCTGTACGACCCAAGGTCCGGTCTACCTGGGCTGCGACACTGAGTTGACTGCCTTCAACGAGTGCAAGGGGTAGTGAAGATGCTCCGAGCAACCGGCCTGGTCTCTATTCTCGCTCTGGTGCTGCACGCTTGTATGGGAACGCCCGCATGCACCAACGCGGGCGAAGACGTTCTGATAATCCCCGTCGCGCGCTTGTCCAGCGTCACGGGCCTAAGCGCGGATGGCACGTGCACGGTCGGGCCCCTGCCTGCGAGCTGTAGTCTCGCGGCGAAGTGCATAGAGTACCGCGGCGAGCAAGCCGTCGTCGTAAACGTCACCAGCAGCGCGCGAGGGAAGTGCACGGTGAGCGTGGACTTCAACGACAGCTGCGCTGCCGAGGAGCACCACTACGAGTTCATCGGCCCCCACGAAAATTGCTGCGAAGACGTCTGCAGCAGATCCCCGGAAGCGTATCCCGTTGCTAGCAGCTGCGCCAAGTAGGTGCGTTCAAAGCAGTCATCGAGGCCGCGCGGGCGCTGGTAGTGAGGCCACGCGGCTGGGTTAGCTCGGACCCTTACGCGCCGCCCATGCCGCTCAGCACGACCATCAATGCGGCGGCGAAGTTGGCGGCCATTTGCGCCAGTGGACGCGCGCTGGTCTCGGCTTGCTTGAGCATGCCGTTCACGAACGCGAGCGCCTCTTCGACCTGGTCGACCTGGCACAGCAACAGATCGCCGGGCTCGAGCCGCGCGATGGCGGCGCCGATGGCGGCCATCTCACCGGGGGCTTGCAGCACCCGCGGGCTCTGGGGAGCGCTTACGAAGCCTTCTCGCATCAGGCGAATGATTTCGCCGTCGGCGCGGCCGCGCGTGCACTGGTCTTCGTAGATGTAGATCTCGTGGAAGAAGCCGGCCAGAAGCTGGGCTTGACGCTTGATGTCGACG
>JBEQSW010000156.1:0-8660 GCA_040348565.1 Myxococcales bacterium
AAAAGCGACGTCAGTCCGGCCGCTTGCGCCGAGCCGTCGGCGGCGTCGGTCAGCGAAATCTGCAGCGGCGCATAGGCTTCGGCGGCGGCAACGCGCGTCAGCACCTCACTGCCGACGAGCTCGTCGGTGCCTTGAAAGGTGTCGAAGTACGCTTGAAGGTCGACGATGTCGCCCAGCGCCACCGTCGGCGCGCTGCTGCCGGTGTAGACGAAGATGCCCGAGTACGGCTGGTGATCGCCGTCTTCCAAGTAGTAGCCCTTGGAGGCTTCGGTGCGCAGCGCGGTGACGCGCGCGTTCGTCACGAGCACGCTCGTCTTCGGTGGCAGCGGTTCCGGCGGGGCGCGCAGGTCGCTGATGCGGCGCGGGCAGGGCGTCAGGCCCGGGTTAGCTACCGGACAGGCATCGCAAGCATCCCCGCGCCCGTCCTGGTCAGCATCGGCTTGATCGGGGTCCGGCGCGCGCGGACAATCGTCGCGCAAGTCGGAGATACCGTCCTGGTCGGCGTCGGCCGAGTCAAATCCGGGCAGCGGGGGAGGAGGGTCGCAGTCAGTTTCGCCGGCCGGGCATTCGCGCATGACCAGCGCCTGGCAGTGCGGCTCGTCGGGCGGGGTTTCACAGCTAAAAAGCGGATAAACGGCTTCGCCCTTCGAGCGGATTTCGGCCAAGCTCAGGCCCGTTTCGAGGGTGCAAACGCGCCGTGGGGCATCGCATACGTCCATCGTTTCGCACGCTTCGCCGTCGCGAAAGGCCCGGACGAGCTCGGCTTCGCCGTAAAGCGGCGCGCCTTGGCGGAGCACCAGCATCACGCCGGCGGCGTTGGCTTCCACGGCGCTCGCGTAGGCGTCTTCGCCTTGCGCCCGAAACACCGCCAAGTCACCGACCAAGCCAGGACGCAACGCCGCAAAGCGCTGCTCGAGCCCGAGCGCCCAAGCTGCGTTGTCGGTGACCATGCGCCAGCGCTGGTAGTCGTCGAAGTAGCCGCCCAGCACCGCCGCGTCGTAGTCTCGCGCGCAAGCCAGCTCGCGCTGCAGGTTCATCGAGCCGCTGGCCAACCAGTCCGTGCCGAGCGCCACTCGCACGCCCAAGCTCGACAACAGCGCCACCGGCGCTGTGCTGCCATACAGATCCAAATTGGAACGCGGAGACCACACCATGCTGGCGCCCCGCTCAGCCAACCGCTGCGCCGCTGCGCGCGACAGTGCCATGGCGTGCACCACCGCGCTGTTTTCGCCCAGTAAATTCAGGCGACCGAGAGCGCATTCCAGCTCGTCCTGGGCGCGCCGGTCCGTACCCTCTCCGACGTGCGCCACATACGCCTGCGGGGCCGCGGCGATCGCGGCGGTATCCGGCGCTTTGCCGAAGCTGCAGGCGGCGCTGTCCACGGTGCCGCTGGCATCGTCGAGCGGAAAAGTCTGCGCGATGATTTCACCCGGCAGTATTCCCTGGCTTTGCCCGGCCGCTTCCAGATTGCGCAGAAAGCCGCGGCGGCCGCCGGCCCCCACAATCGACGTTGCGCCGCTCATCAGCATGCGCAGCTCTTGTGCCAAGATTTGCGCGGTGGTGGCGCCGCCCGCGAAATCGAGCGCGGCGTGGCCGTGCTCACCCAGGCGCCAATCGTTGCGGTGCTGGTAGAGCTCACCCGGGTGCGGAATGGGCGCGGTGCCGGCGTAGCCCAAGTGGTCGTGCAGGTTCACGAAGCCGGGCGACACCACCAGATCCGGACAATCGATGACCAGCGCCCCGCCGTCGTCGCCGCAGTCGCACGCCGCGCAGCTGATGTTGCCGTTCGCGTCGAGCGCCAACACGCCGCGCTCGCGCGTGACCAGCGGCTCGAGCAACGTGCCTTTGATGCGCACACCCTTGCGAGAATCGCCCCGGGCCGTGCACGCTTGCGGAGCCGGATTTTCCTGGCAGGTGACGAGGGGAGGGCGCGGGCTTGCGCTGGGTTGCCCGGTTTCGCCGGCCGTGTTCGCGCCAGCGGCGGTGGGGGAACCGGCGGTGGTCGTATCGGCCTGCCCTCCCTCAGGTTCGGTCAGCGCAGAGCCGGCGCGTCCTCCGGCGCTCGTGCCGCTGCGGGTCGGCTCAGGCTCGTCCGCTTGCAGCTGTACGCGCTCGCGGCAGCCGAACAGCAGGCTTATGCCCAGCAGCGCGACCGCGGCGCACCGCGTCGCTTCTGCCGCGCCCCACGCCGGTCGTTGCGCCAGTCCAGTCGGGCCGCTGGCCGCGCTTCGCATAGCGGCGTTTTTGGCGGGCGAAGCCGGCTGGTGGTGATGGTTTTCCACCTGGGCTCTTCGGTCGAGCGAGCGCCCAGTTGCGCGCCTTGTGCTGCACGTTATGCTCGCCGAAAATATCATGAATCACGTCTTCACCCTGGTGCTGGCGGGTGGCAGCGGCACCCGTTTCTGGCCCGCTTCGCGCAAAGATCGCCCCAAGCAAGTGCTGGGCATGGGTCCGGATCCGAGCTTGCCGCTGATCGGCCACACCTTGCGGCGCGTCGAAAGCCTCTGCCCCTCCGAGCAAATGATCGTCGCCACCGGGGAAAAGCTGGTCGACGTCACGCGCGAAGCCTTGCCCCAGCTCGGCCCGTCCAGCTTCATCGCCGAGCCGGTGGCCCGGAACACGGCGCCGTGCATCGCCTGGGGCGCTCACATCATCGCCCGGCGCGACCCCGAAGCGGTCGTGATGGTTCTGCCCAGCGACCATCACATCGAGGACGAGCCCGAGTTTCGCCGGATTCTGAGCCGTGCGCTCGAGAACGCGGCCCAGGGCACCATCACCACCGTCGGCATCAAGCCCACCCGCGCCGAAACCGGCTACGGCTACATCGAGGCCGAGCGCGAGCTCTCGCCCGGAGTTCTGGCCGTGAACCGCTTCGTGGAAAAGCCCGATCTAGCCACCGCCGAGGGCTATGTGGCTGGCGGTAAACACTTTTGGAACAGCGGCATGTTCTTCTTTCGCGCGGTCGACATGCTGCGCGCGGTGGAAGAGCACCTGCCGGCCGTACACGCCTGCCTGCAAGTCATTGGCGAGGCCGCCAAGCAGGGCCCCGAAGCCGAGCGCGAAGCCACGCGCCGCGTCTTCGGCGACATGCCCAGCATCAGCATCGACCACGGCATCATGGAGAAGGTCAAGTCGCTGGCGGTGGTGCCCGGCTCCTTCGGCTGGAGTGATCTCGGCAGCTGGCACACGGTGTGGGAGCTGGGCAAGCGTGACCACGCTGACAACGTCGGTCCCGACGACGCCGTATTCGTCGACGCTCACCGCAACTTGATCGAAGACTTGCGCGTCAAGAACAAGACCATCCGCACGGTGGCGCTGCTGGGCGTGAGCGATCTGTGCGTGGTCGAGACCGACGACGCCGTCTTGATCATGCCGCGTTCACGCGCCCAAGACGTTCGCGCGGTGGTGGACGAGCTGACTCGGCGCGGAGGCCCGGTCTGAAACCGGCGGCGCGTTGGGCATTGGCGTTGCCGTTGGCGTTAGCGCTGCTCGGCTGTTCCAAGTTTCAAACCGCGCGCGAGTGCGGCGCGTTCGTCGAAGCCATCCGCACCTGGAAGGGTCAGGCGCCAAAAGCCGCCGCTTCGGCGGCGGTCTCGCCCACTTCTCCCGCGGCGGCTTCGGTGGAGTCCCTGGCCCTGGCCGAGCGCTACGACGACTTGGCCCATCGCATCGACGGCTTGCACCTCACCTCGGCCGACTTGGTTCCGCGCGCCACCCGCTACCAAAAGCTCTCGCGCGAAGCCTCGGCCGCCCTGCGCGACGTGGCGGAAGCGGTTGCCAAGGGCGACGCCGAGGCCGCGCGTAAACGTCGCGTGCAGTTCGACGACATCGCCCGCGGCGAAGCGCCCTTGGTCGCCGACATCAACGCGATCTGCCGCTAAGCCCTCGGGAACGGTGGTCCCCGGCGATCATCGGCGGCACGCCATGATCGAAGCACGCCTGGCCCGCATTAAGCGCCGCGAGGTCTTGCTATGCGTGTCTTCCGAGGCGGCGTTCAGGCGTGGTTGGCGGTCTGCTTCACGCTGAGCCTTCAGGCTTGCAGTGCGGCTGGCAAAGCTCCCGATTCCGGCGACCAGGAGCCAGCTCCCGGCAGCAGCGGTGGCAGCGGCGCGTCGGTCAGCACCGGCCACGCTGGCACCAGCCAGGGGCCGGATCTCGGCGGCATCGACACCACCGCCGCCGGCACCTCGACGGGCGTGTCGTCGGGCGGGCAGTGCGCGGTCGCGCAAGCCGAGGCCACGCTCACCAAAGAGCCTGTCGACATCATCCTGGTCCTCGACAACTCCGGCAGCATGGCGCAAGAGCTGCAAGCGGTCGAAGACAACATCAACGTCAACTTCGCCTCCATTTTGGCGACCAGCGACGTCGACTACCGCGTCATTCTCCTTTCGCGTCACCGCAAGGACGTACGCGGCGACGCGGGCGAATCCAGCACCTCCATCTGCGTTTCGAGCCCGCTCTCCGACTTGGCTACCTGCCCGGCGCCGGCGCCCGTCAACAGCGCGCGCTTCTTTCACTACAACGAAAAGATCGAGAGCCACGACTCGCTCGAAAACGTCCTGCTTTTCTACAACCGCGCCGACACGCGCAGCGGCCTCACCAAAGTCGGCTACCACGAGTGGCTGCGCGTCGGCGCCAAGAAGGTCTTTCTGGAGCTGACCGACGACGACGAGGGCGGCCCCGACGACGCTCAGCCTTACACGGTGGACTCGTTCTTCGCGGCACTGGTCAAGCTGGACCCCGCCCAGTTCGGCAGCGACGCCACCAAACCGAACATCGTGTGGCACAGCATCATCGGCCTCGCCGAAAAGCCGACGCCCAGCGACGCTTACCAACCGACCGAAGCGGTGCAGCCGGGCAAGTGCACCGGCAACGCCGACAAAATCTCGTCGGCGGGCGCCGTCTACCAAGAAATGAGCCGGCGCACCGGCGGCTTGCGGTTCCCGCTCTGCCAATTCGGCGCCTACGACGTGGTCTTCCATCGCATCGCCGAAGACGTGGTCACCAAGGCGCAAGTCGCCTGTGACTTCCCGTTGCCCGAAGCGCCGCCAATGCAAACGCTGGAGCTCGACAAAATCGCCGTCTCCTACGGCACCGCCCAAGGCACGCCCGCGCAGCTCAAACAGGCCAAAACCTCGGCCGATTGCCAAGCCGACGCCTTCTACATCGAAAACTCGCGCGTCTACCTGTGCAGCGAAGCCTGCGACGCCGTGAAAGCCACCGTCGGCGCCGCCGTCCAAGTGCTGTTCACCTGCGAATCCCAAATCATCGTCAAATAACCGCCCCGCTCCGCGTCGTCCCGATGTGACGACCAACACGCAGCCCCTCAGGATTCGAAACTCTTTAGGGCTGCCAATCCGCAGCCTGAATCGCAGAAGCTTCTGTAGCGGCTCCAGGCCACCCTCGTAGTCGAGCTTTGGATCGGCCTGCACCCTCGCACGATCGAGCTCTTGCCGTGAGAGCGGGGGCGGCTCGCCCTAGCCGACGCAGGCCGACGCGATTCAACGAAGCGCGTCCAGGCCCGCACGGTCGCGCAGAAGCCGACGCTTTCCTGCTTCACCTTCGTCCCTCGCCGCGTCTCCGAATGACTTCGCATGCGAAGTCATCACCATCAGCTCATCGCGAGCCTAATATTCTCTAATGAATACGAATCGTTGAAGTTCTGTTACCGATGGAGCCAGCGATGACTTCGCATGCGAAGTCATTCTGGCGCGAGCGAAGGGGCGCCGGAAACGCTCGCCCGCCACGGCCAAGGGTTTCCCGAGGCCAAAAGTCAGTTCGGATCCGAACTGACTTTTGGATCGGTGGAGGGGACTCTGAGCTTCGTCTCAGGACCGTAGGACCGTAGGAGCGTTCCTTGATTCGTCTCGAGCCGCGAAGCGTCGCACGGCGGCGTCGTCGTCGCCTCGGCGCGTTCTCTCGTGGCGCCAAACCAATAAATTCTCGCCTCCCGTCCTCCCGTCCTCCCTGTGAAAAAATCTCGAGCCGCACAGCTTGCCCACCGCGACGGCAGGTGAGCTTCTACGGTTCGAGCCGCACGGCGTGGCCACCGCGACGGCACGTGAGCTTCTGCAATTCGGGCCGCAATTTGGCAGCCCCAAGAGCTCGTGACGTGCGTCGGTGGCGCTAACGGGAGCGGCGGCCGCCGCCGGCTTTGGGTTTGCGCGCGGGGCGGCGTTCGGAGGCGGGGGCGGTGTTGGGCGGCACCACCGATTCTCCGCCGTTCATGGCCTGCAGCTTGCGGATTTCGTCGCGCAGGCGGGCGGCGGTTTCGAACTGGAGGTTCTCGGCGGCGGCGAACATTTCTTGGCGCAGCTCCAGCAGCCGCTCGGCCACTTCTTGTGGCGAAGACGCGGCGTCGCCGTTGCTCGCGCCCGCGCGCTCCGGGCGTTTGCGCTCGGGGCCGCCGCCTTTGCCGCCGTGGCCTTTGGGCACCGCGTAGTAGTCGGTCTGGCCGCTGGACGGGCTCATCTCCATGATGGCGCGCACCACGGTGGCGGGGGTGATGCCGTGCTCAGTGTTGTACTCGGCCTGAATTTTACGCCGCCGCTCGGTCTCACCGATCGCCAGCTTCATCGCGTCGGTGATGCGGTCGGCGTACATGTACACCTGACCGTGGGCGTTGCGGGCGGCGCGACCGATGGTCTGAATCAGGGAGCGCGCGCTGCGGAGGAAGCCCTCTTTGTCGGCGTCCAAAATGGCCACCAGGCTCACCTCGGGCAGGTCCAAGCCTTCGCGCAGCAGGTTGATGCCGACCAGCACGTCGAACTCGCCGGCCCGCAAATCACGCAAGATTTCGATGCGCTCCAGCGTCTCGATGTCGGAGTGCAGGTAGCGCACGCGCACGCCGAGCTCGGTGTAGTAGTCGGTCAGCTCCTCGGCCATGCGCTTGGTCAAGGTGGTGACCAGCACGCGCTCGTCGGCCTTGGTGCGCACGCGAATCTCGGCCAGCAAATCGTCGACTTGGCCCGCCACCGGCCGCACGAAAATCTCCGGATCCAACAAGCCCGTCGGGCGGATCACCTGCTCGACGACCACGCCTTCGCTCTTGCTGATTTCGTAGTCGCCGGGCGTGGCCGACACGAACACGGTCTGGCGCATGAACTGCTCGAACTCGTCGAACTTGAGCGGGCGATTGTCTAGCGCGCTGGGCAAGCGGAAGCCGTACTCGACCAGGGTCTCTTTGCGCGAGCGGTCGCCTTTGTACATCGAGCCGACCTGCGGCACCGTCTGGTGCGACTCGTCCATGATCAGCAAGAAGTCTTTCGGAAAGTAGTCGATGAGCGTGGGCGGCGGCTCGCCCGGCTTTCTTTGCGACAGGTGCCGTGAGTAGTTCTCGATGCCCTGCACGAAGCCCATTTGCTCCAGCATCTCGAGGTCGTACATGGTGCGCTGCTGAATGCGCTGCTTCTCCAAGAAGCGCCCTTCGCGGTCGTAAAACTCGAGCCGATCTTTCAGCTCTTCGCGAATGCCGCCAATGGCGCGATCGAGCTGCTGGCGCGGGGTGACGTAGTGCGAGCCGGGGAAGATGGAGTAGCGGTCGAGCGAGCCCAGCACCTTGCCGCGCAAGGGATCGATCTCGTGGATGCCGTCGACCTCGTCGCCGAAGAACTCGACGCGGATGGCCAGCGCTTCTTCGTATACCGGGAAAATTTCGACGACGTCGCCGCGCACGCGGAAGGTGCCGCGGTGAAAATCGGTGTCGTTTCGCTGGTATTGGATGTCGACCAGCTGGCGCAACAAGTTGTCGCGACGAATTTCTTCGCCTTTGACGATGTTGATCAGTAATCCTGAATACGTCTCGGCCGAGCCGATGCCGTAGATGCAGCTCACGCTGGCGATGATGATGACGTCCGAGCGACTGAGCAGCGAGTGGGTCGCCGCGTGCCGCATGCGGTCGATCTGGTCGTTGATGATCGCGTCCTTCTCGATGAAGGTGTCGCTGGTCGGAATGTAGGCTTCGGGCTGGTAGTAGTCGTAGTAACTGACGAAGAACGCCACCGCGTTCTCCGGAAACAGGTCGCGCATCTCCGCGTACAGCTGCGCCGCCAGCGTCTTGTTCGGCGCCATGATCAAGGTCGGCTTTTGCAGCTTCTGGATCAGGTTGGCGACGGTGAACGTCTTGCCGCTGCCGGTGATACCCAGCAGGGTCTGGTACTGCGCCCCCGCCTCGAAGCTCTTGATCAGGCTCTCGATAGCCGCCGGTTGATCACCTTTTGGAGTGAACTCGCTACGGAGCTTGAAAGGCCTGCTCATGGGGACTTGGAAGCGTTAGTCGGTCCAGACGCTGGCGCAAGACCAGGAAACGTCAGCTCCTGACAGCAGGCTGTCAGGAAAGCCTCGGTTGGGGGCTCCTAGGGCGCCGGCGCGCCGAAAAAAGCTGGCGCTGCACGCTGGTGGGGCCAAAAAGGTGGGGCCCGGAATCTCAACCGGTCGACGCCTGAAGGCGGACAAAACGGGTGTCTAAGGTCGACGGACGGCGTGGGCGGCGGTGAGGCGCGCGGCCAGGCTGAAGGCTTGGTTGCCGGGCTCGGCGGCGGCGAGCTTGGTGTAAAGCTCGGCCGCTTCGTCCAGGTTGCCGAGCAACGCGGCGCTCAAAGCGGCGCGCGCTGAGGCGCCCGATGGCGGCGCGGCGACTGGCGACGCGGCCGGGCTCGGCG
>JBEQSW010000166.1:0-5124 GCA_040348565.1 Myxococcales bacterium
TCGTTCACGGCGCGTGCGTGGCAAAGTTGTCGGTCGTCGTGAGCCAGTTCGGTTCTTGCCCGAGATCCGTTGCTGGTGATAGTTTGATGTCAAAGCAATGTCCTCGTCCTACCTGGTCGTGCTGGGAGCCGCTGCGTCGTTCGAGAGCTTGCGGCGGACGCTCGCCGCTGCGTGTCCGGGCGCGGAAGTTCGCCCGGCGTTGGGCTCGCGGATGCATCCACGATTTCCCGAAACGGACAACGTCGTCTTCGTTACGACCGGTGGGGAGTCGAGGGGCCGACCCCGAGAGCGCGCTTCAGGTCGCGACGGCCTCGTCTCGCATCGGCACACTCCGACCGCAGCACTGCGAGGAATGGTCAGGAAAGTGGTGCGTGAATTCGGCAGCGCTCGCGTGTTGGTCTGTCAGGGGGCGGGGGCACCGCCATGCTCGTCGATTGTCCCCATTCGCAGCCAAACCACCACCCTCGCAGGCTTCTTGCGCTCCGGCCGCGTCGTGCAGGATGACACGCTGCTCAGCATCTTCCGCGCTTAGCAGCCAACGTCAGTCGCCTTCGCCGTGCGGGCCGCCGTTGGGCAGCTCCGGGATTGAAGTGTCATTGGCCTGGCGCCGTCGGAGGCCCAGTACGTCCTCTCAAGCGTCGTCGGAGTCCGCGCCGGTGCCGAGAGACGCGGCGATGGCTTTCAAGACGGCCTTGGCCCCGGCAAGCTTGTCTTTTGGCAGCTTGGACAGCGCGCTGGCGATGCTTGCTTCGATCGTGCCGCGCCGCTCTTCGTTCAGGCGTATTCCTCGCCGCGTCAGCTCGATGAGCGTGCGGCGCCGGTCGAACGGGTCATTCTCCCGCCGGATGAGCTCGGCTTGCTCGAGGCGCCGCAACATGCCGGTGAGCGAGCTCGGGTGAATGTGCAGCACGTCGGCGAGGGTGCCCGCCGAGATGCGTCCGTGGTGGCCCACGATGCGCAGCACCAGCCGCTGTGGGCCGGTGACCCCCAACTCGGCGTGCATGCGCTTCGATGCTGACTCGAGCCCGTGCGTCACGGCCCAAACGAGCTGCATGAAACTCAGCGTCTCGCCCAGCGGCTTCACTTCGGGGTCGCCGACGGTGGCGGCCTTGGGCTGCGACTGGCTCAAGCGCCAAGATCAAGCCAGAAGCCGCGACGTGGAGCAAGGAGATTCAGTCGCGGCCTAGGCCCGCAGGACCTCGACCGCCGGTCTCTATGGCCCCTCGCACCGACCTCAGCGGTCGGTATTTCTTCGTCGATTCTTGTCCAGCACGGCCAGCGCGATCAGCACGAAAGCCAGGAATCGGAGCACGTTGGCGTGCTGCGCCAGACTTGGTGCCAGGGTTGCGACGGTCCAGTTGAGTCCGAGAAGCCAGAAAGCAGCGCTGAACAACGGGAACAGCCGGTCCCGCGTCGAGCGCCAATAGCGAAGGAAGAAGAGGCCGATCGAAAAACTGGCCATCACCAACGCCCCGCGCAGAAAGTCGTTCACGACTCCTCCCAGATCAAGCCGATCAACATGAGCATCAGCGCCGCCAGGGCAATGACGCTGCGCCAAAGCTCGAGGCTGACTTGCGGCACGATGAACAGATCGGCGAACAACAGCACGTTGTTGAGCGCCAACCCGACGAAGCAGAGGCTACACCAGAGCAGGAGCGGCGTGCGGTTCGCCCGGTAGCTGCGGATCAGCAGGACGGCGCACAGGATACTCGTGAGCACACCCAGGGCGTATGCGGCCTGAGCCATTATTTCTTGCCCCTCTCTATGCGGAAAGCGTCCGCTAGTCGCCGCATGGCGGCTCGTCTCACACGCTCCAGAGCATTTGCGCTCAGCATCTGCACTACGGTCATGCGCCGCTCGTTGTAAGCAGCTTCCAGCTCCGCAACTCGCCGACGGATAGATTCGTCGCGGGGGGCGTAGCGGTAGACACGAACGGTACCGGCCCGCGTCATGTTGACCAGCTCACCGACACGAGCCAGTTCTTCGAGTGCTTCGTCGATCGACCCTACGGTGGCGCCCAAGGTCGCCGTAACCGCTTCCGCGCTGAAGTCTTGGTCCGGGTGTCGAACGAGAAAGAGCAGCGCCTCGAGCTCCTCGAAGGTCTTCACCGAGTCGTGCAAGAATTGCCGCAGCTCTTCGCCTGGTTCGCCGCTCAAGCAGCTGAGGCTAGTGCGGCAATATTTTGACGTCAAACAGATTCACTGGCGGCGCCACGCGGGGTGGGTGACGCCGTCGCGCCGACAACACCGGCTACACGCGGGTGGCTCTCTCGACCGAGCTCTTGCAGCGAGCTTAGCGCCGCGCCCGCGCGTTGCCCGAAACCAACGACCCGGTGCGGGCGCCGGCCACGATGGTGCGGACGGCGGTTTCGAGTAGCGCGCGGTTCAGCGGGCGGGGTGGGGAGGGGGTCCAGGCGTCGACCACGGCCTTAAGCATTCCGAGCAGCAGCGCTGGAGCGGTACCTTTCGGCAGCTGACCGCGCGCGACGGCTCGCGTGACGAGCTCGCGCCAGGAAGCGCTGCGCTCTTCGACGGCGGGGCCGATGATGGCGCGGACCTCCGGGTCGTGTTGCTCCGCGAGCAGCCGCCCCCAGGCGCGGCCCTCGGCGCTGTGCTTGAAGCCGCCGCGGCGCCGGAAGGCCTCGACCAAGTCTTGCTCGAGCGTGCCGGTGTCAGGGAGCGGAACGTCGTGCACCAGGCGTCGCATCCAATCGACCGACGCCGCCACCAGCTCCGCCTTGGTGGGCCAGCGGCGGTAGATGGTCGTCTTGTTGACGCGGGCCTGGCCGCTCACCTCGTCCATGCGAAACGCTCGGTAGCCGGACTCGCCCAGCTCCAGCACGGCCGCCGCGAGCACCTGCTGCACCACGCGCTGGCTGCGGCCGCCCAGCACCCCCTGGGTGCGACGCGTTTTGGGTCGTTTGCTCTCGACTCGCGGCAAAGCACGGCGATGCTAGGCCGGGGGCGTCCGAGATGGCAAGCGGCTGTTGCCATCTTACGAGGCTCGCGTATCCTGACCACTTGGCAACCGCTAGTTGCCTTGAGGAGAGCTCATGGCTTGGTCTCATCTGCTCGCGTATTTCTTTGCCGGCATCTTTGGCGCCAACTTCGTCCCCCACTACGTGGCGGGGGTCTTGGGGCGCGAGCTACAAACGCCGTTCGCCAAGCCGCCGTTTCAGGGCCTGTCGCCGCCACGGGTGAACGTGCTGTGGGCGCTGGCCAACCTTGCGGTTGCGTACTCGCTGCTCGCCTTCGTCGGCGATTTCGACCTCCGCCGGGGCCTCCACGCCGGCGCTTTCGGCCTCGGCCTCACCGCGTGGTCGCTGATGTTGGCGCGCTCGTTCGGGCGGCTGTACAGCGGCAAACGCGGGGCGCTGCCCTCCGGTCACTGAACGGTGAGGGTCCCAGTCGTAAAATCGATGCTGCCGTTGCCGCCGCCGGCTTCGATCAGGATTCTGGCCTCTTCCATGTTGCCGAGCTTGAGGCCCAAGCTCGCCCATTGCTTGAAGTGCTCGGAGATCGAGATGTGGCCGCAAGAGCGCGCGGTTTGGCGAACACTGAAGAACTGATCGAAGGTTTGGTTGCCGCCCGTGATCGCCGGCTGGTTGACTTGCTGGTGCTTGTAGATGTCGTACGTGCCGCCGTCGACGGTCAAGGTGCCCACCTTGCTGCCGCCTGGATTGGGGCGATTGCTGAACCAATCGTCGACGATGTAGTACTCGATGAGCGGGCTGACCGACCAACCATAGATGCCGATGTACGAGTAGCCGCCGGCGCTTCCGGATTTGGTTTCGGCGAAGTCCGCGGAGAAGGTGCCGAACTGGTCGTAGGTTTTGTTCGAGCCCAGCCCGAGCCCGACCCGGGCCAAAAAGTCGCCGGAGTTGTTCCAGGTTGCTTTGAACGCAGCGCCCACACCGTAGGGAGTGACGCAACCGCCGCTGCCGCTCGACCAGATGGTCCAAGAGTAGCTCCCGACATTGCCCTGCGCGTTGGACGAGCAGTGCTGCGTACCCCCGCTCAACGGCGCGCCGGAGCAGTTGAGCGCGCCGCCGGAACCCGTGCCGCCGCCAGTGTTGGATGCACCGCCATTTCCGCTGCTTCCGCCGCTCGAGCTACCGCCTCCGCCCCTGCCGCCGGTGCCAGAGCCGCCGAAGCCACGTCGCCCGCCCGTTCCGTTGCCTGCACTCCCACCGTTGGGGTTACCACCGGGAGGCATACCACCGCTTGAATTGCCGCCGAACATCGTGCTCGCGCCGGCATTGGCTCCGCCCGTCGTCGTGCCACCGGGCACGCCGCCAACGTTGTGCCCCGCGACGCCGCTGTTGCCCGAGACACCAGTGGCGGCGCCGCTCGTCGAAGGCGCGCCTGCCGAACCCCCTTCTTCGGTGGGCGAATCCTCCGGGTCGATGCTGCAGCCGAGGCCAGCCAGCGCGATGCTCGACATGAAGATCTGCAGTGCCGTTGTGCGTGCTCGCATCTGGCCGCTCCTTTTTCGTACCGGTCACTAAGCAGTGGTCAAGGACTGGCGAATCCGTCACGGCAAAAGACGGCCGTAGACGCGAACGATTTGCGGCGCCGAAGGTAAGAGTCTTGTCGCAACCGATGCGCTCACGAGGTCGGCGTGCACGCTCACGCGCGACTGCGCGGCTGCTGGGGATTCCACACATCTTGGGCTGCCAATCCGCAGCCTGAATCGCAGAAGCTTCTGTAGCGGCGAGTGGCCACCTCGTACGCTCGAGATTTTTTCACAGGGAGGACGGGAGGACGGGAGGACGAGAAAGAGGCGAGAAGTTTTTTGGGGACGCGCTGCCGCCAGCGAGTCTGCAGCAGCGTCGCGGGCTCAGGGCTCCAGCTTTGGTGAGGGCCTTTGCCCCCCGACGCGCTGGGCTTCGGCCCCTGAGGCCCCCACTCGAGCTCGTGAAATGGCGCTTTTTCAAAGAGGAATGAAACGTGCTTGGCACCCGTGCATGAGTCGAAAGCTGCTCGTTGGAACGCTGGTCGCAACTGCCTCGCTGCTCACGTTGGTCTTTAGTCTTGGCCGGCGCACGCCCGTGTACTCGATGGACGTTGCGGAATTCATGGCGCGCGATCTCCACGATGAGCGCGTCCGCGTGAGCGGCACGCT
>JBEQSW010000178.1:0-12593 GCA_040348565.1 Myxococcales bacterium
AGCAGAAAAGTTTCCCACTTTGCCCCTCCCTGATTACCTCGGGGCGGCATGGAACCGGCTGCCAAAAGTCGACCGTACCGCCCCGCGCTCCGTGAGGGTGGTCGTTTCGATCCGCTCGCCGCGGGGCGCCCCATCCTCACGTTCGAGGACGTTCACAAGTGTTACCGCGTAGATGCGCCGGTCCTGAAGGGGCTGAGCCTGAGCATCGCGCGCGGTGAATTCGTGTTCGTGACCGGGCCTTCGGGAGCAGGCAAGAGCACGTTGCTGCGGCTCTTGTACGCCGCCGAGTCGGTCGATTCGGGTCGGATTCTGTTCTTGGGGCGCGAGGTCGGGCGGCTCACCGGAGCCTCCATTCCATTTTTGCGCCGCAACATCGGCATCGTCTTTCAAGACTTCAAGCTCGTGAAAAACTGGACGGTGCTCGAGAACGTCGCTCTGCCGCTCGAGGTGCTGGGCTTGCCGGAGCGACTGGCGCGCGCGCGCGTCGGTGAAGCGCTGGAGCGGGTGGGGCTGCAGGGCCGCGGCTCGGAGCTGGCCGGCACGCTGTCGGGCGGCGAGCAACAGCGCGTCGCGGTAGCGCGCGCCATCGTGGGTGAGCCGGCGCTGTTGTTGGCGGACGAGCCGACCGGCAACTTGGACCCGCAGCTCGCCGTCGACATCTTGGGCCTGTTGGAAGACATCAACGAGACCGGCGTCACGGTGGTGTTCGCCACGCACGATCGCAGCTTGCTCGACATTCGCCCGCGCCGCGTGGTCGTGCTCGACGACGGCAAGGCCACCGACGTGCCATCCGGCCTCGACGAGCTGATCGAGACGAACGAAGACGGCAGCCGGAGGGTCGCCTAAATGGCTCAAAGCCCCGTCAAACGCGCCTTTCGCGGCGCCAAGAACGACTGGCGCCTGCACGCGCTCAGCGTGTTTTCCGTAGCGGTGGCGTTCGTTTGCCTAGCCGCCGCTCTGCTCTTGGTGGTGAACGTGGGCCAAATTCGAGCGCGCTGGGCCGAAAGCGGTCGCGCTTCGGTCTACTTGCGCAAGAACGCCACCGCCGACCAGGTGGCGGCCATCGAGCGCGCGCTCAAGCAGAGTGACGGCGTGACCAAGGTGCGGGTCGTGTCCAGCGAAGACGCGCGCCACGAGCTGGTCGGCTTGACCAACGATCCGGTGCTGGACGCGCTGCCGACCGAGGCCTTTCCCGCGTCGCTCGAGGTCGCGATCGAAAGCGCCGTCGCGACCGAGCGTCTCGGCAAGCTGGCCACGCAGCTGTCGGCGCTGCCCGCGGTGGAGAGCGTGGAGACCTACGGCGCCTGGAGCGATCGGTTGTCCGCGCTGCTCTCGGGCGGCGTGAGCGCGGCCTTGCTGCTGGCGGGCGTGGTGCTGGCCGCCGTCGTCAGCGTCGTTTCGTCGACGATCCGCATGAGCCTGCAGCGTCGTCGCATCGAGGTCGAGGTGATGAAGCTCGTGGGCGCGACCGATTCCTACGTGCGTAGCCCGTTCGTGGTCGAGGGCGCGGCGCAGGGCGGTTTCGGTGCGCTGTTCGCTATTTTGCTGTTGGCGGTGCTGTTCGGCATCGTGCAGAGCCACTTCGACAGCAACCTTTCGGCTCTCTTGGGCGCCACGCCGGTGTTTCTGCCCTGGACGGTGGCCGTCGGCCTGGTGGCTTCGGGCGCCCTGCTCGGCGCCATCTCGGCCTACGGCAGCCTGCGCAAGCTGCTCGTCCTATGAAGTATCCCTGGCTCCCCCCGCTGTCGGTGCTGCTGCTAGCCGTATCGGCGTCGGCGGTCACGCTCGACGCGCCCGCGCCGCCGCCCGTCGTCGCGCCCGAGCCGCGCGCGCAGGACTTGCTGGGCGCCGATCTGGAGCGTGAGCTCGCGACGCTCGAGCGCGACGAAGCCAAGGCCAAGCAAGAGCTGGCGGACTTGGCGCGCGAGAGCGAGCTGCTCAAGGCTCGCACGCTGGCACGCGGACGCGCCTACGCTCGTCTGGCGCGAGCGGGCCTGCTGCCAGTGGGCGGCGGCTTTCAAGCGTTCGTCGAGCACGCGGCACGGCTGGAGCGCCTGCATCGCTCGCTGTCGCGAGATCTTGCGCAGGAGCGCCAAGTTGCCGAGCGTCGCGCCGTGCTCTCCAAGCAATTGGCTACCATCACGGGACGACGCGGCCCTTTGCAGGCTCAGCAGCGCGCCATGTCGCAAGCCGAAACGGCGCTGTTGGCGGCGCGCGATCGCGACCAGGCGTTCGAGCGCGCGTTCATGGGCGGCGGCTTCGACGATCACACCGCCGTCTACGGCGCGCCACCAAGCAGCCTCGCGGGCAGCACTGGATTTGCGGCGCTCAAGGGCAGCCTGCCGTTTCCGCTCGCGGGTCGCAGCGAGATCCGCTCGGCGAGGCGGAATGGCTCCGGCCCCGGCTTGAGCATGCGCGCACCGGGCGGCGCCGCCGTTCGCGCTGTCTTTCCCGGGCGCGTTGCTTTTGCCGACAGCTACGCCGACTACGGTCGTACGGTGATTTTGGACCACGGCGGCGGCTACTACACCGTCAGCGCCAACCTCGCGGAGATCGAGGTCAAGGTGGGCGAGGACGTGAAAGGCGGGGCGCGCATTGCCACCCTTTCCGGTGGTTCAGCTGGCTCGACGCTCTACTTCGAGGTAAGAATCGGTCAGGAGACGGCCGACCCGGCGGAGTGGTTTGGGATTTGAGCCGGCGCGTATTTTGAGGAGTAAGTGGTTTGGGCGTGGGGGATTGGTTGCGCTGACGACGTGCGCTTGGCTTGCGTGCAGCTCGCTCGCGCGCGCGCAATCGAACGCCAGCTTTCCCGAGCCCGCCGCGCCGCCCGCGGCCGCGCCCGCGCCGCGCGCGGCACCGCCGGCTTACACGCCTCCGCCCGCAGCTGCGCCGCCGGTCTACGCGCCTCCAACGGCAGCTGCGCCCGCTCCCGCACCACCCGCGCCGTACGTGCCTCCAACCTACGCGCCGGCCCTCCCCGCCAACACGGCCGTCGGCAGCCTGGCGTCGTTGCCGCCGCTCTTGCCGTACAAGAAGGGCCTACCGGTGCCGCCTGGCTATCGCGTCGTCCAGCGCGCGGCCTCGGGCCTCACCATCGGCGGCGGGGTCACCTTCTTGGCTTCGTACCTGGCCGGTCTCGCCTTGGCGGCGAACCAGGGCTTCGACAACGGCACCGCGTACACGGCCATTCCGGTAGCGGGGCCTTGGGCCGCCATCGGCGGGCGCACGTTTCGCTGCAAGGTCTCGGTCGCCACCAGCAGCGTGTCGTCGGTGGCGCTGCAGAAAGCGATCAACAAATGCGTCGGCTTCGCCTTCGACGAAGTGACGACAGTCGTATTTCTCACCGCCGACGGCCTGGTGCAGGCGACCGGCGCCGTGCTCTTCTTCATCGGTCTGGCCAGCGGCTACCAAGAGCTGGTGCGTGAGGATCTACCGAAGGCGGCCGTGTACCCGCTGCCCGAAGGCGGCGCGGCGCTCAGCGTGTTCGGCAGATTCTGAGCTGGCGTCAGCGGGCCGCGGGCTTCCACGAAGCGTGCGCGGTGCGGCGAATGCCGTCGTGCAGCAGGCCCTGAGCATCGGCCGCGCCGCTGCCCTCCAGGCGCCGCATGCGCACCAACAAGTCTTCCAACAAGCGCCGGTTGGCGGCCAACAGCTCGGCCAGCATGGCCACCAGCGCGACCAGGAACGAGAGCACGATGCAGCCGGTGCCGATGATGAGAGACTGGACGTGACCAGATGCGCGCGCGCTGACGAAGTAGAAGTAGAAGAACCTGACCCAGGCCACCGCCCCGACCAGGAAGAACACCAGCGCAATGCGTGAGAACACCTGCACCGGCTGGTACATGGCGTACGCGCGGAACATGACGCCGCCGGCCTTCTTCAAGTAGTCGGGAATCGACTTGAACAGCCGGGATTCGCGCGTCTTGTCGTTGGTGCTGACCTTGACGTTCTCGATCGCGATGCCGGCGCGCCCCGCCTGGATGACGGTCTCCAGCGTGTAGGTGAAGCGGTTGTGCACGAACAAGATCAGGGCCGCGCGCCGGCTCATGGCGCGAAAGCCGCTGGGCGAGTCGGTAACGTTCGTGGCCGACAGGCGGCGCACCAAGCCCGAGCCCCAACGCTGCAGCAGCTTCTTGACCGGCGAGAAGTGCGCAATCTGGTGGGTCTGCCGGTCGCCGATCACGAGCTCGGCGCTTCCGGCCAAGATTGGCGCCACCAGCATCGCGATGTCGGCGCCGCGATACTGATTGTCGGCGTCGGTGTTGATCACGATGTCGGCGCCGAGTCGCACCGAGGCGTCGATGCCGGCCACGAACGCGCGCGCCAAGCCGCGGTTCTTCGGAAAGCGCACGATGTGATGCACGCCCAGCTCCGCCGCGCGCTCCGCCGTTCCGTCGGTGCTGCCGTCGTCGATGATCAGCACCTCGATTTCGTCGATGCCGGCGATTTGGCGCGGCAAGTCGGCGATCGTTTCGGGCAGCGTTTCACGCTCGTTGAGGCAGGGAATCTGGATGATGAGCTTCACGGGCCACCCGGAGCGAACTACAGGGCCGCTCGTAGCAGGCCTCCGATTCACCCGCAATCACGAGGAAGAATTTTGCGCCACGCGCGCGCCGGGACGAGCGTGAAACTTGGGGCGGATGCTGGCTAGGGCCCCGCATTTTGTCTAGTCTGCCCTCGGTTTTTCGGCTCGCCCAGCTTCATGATCTCACGCTTCGTTCCTTCGCCTCGCATTCGACGTCTGCTCGCGGGCGCGGCCGCTGGCGTCGTCTGTTTGGCGGGTGGCTACTTATTGAGCCGCAAGCTCGACGAGGCCTACACCATCTCGGAGTGGTTGATTTGGCGCCTGGCTCCTATCTGGGGCTATACGCTGCTGTTCAACGCTTCGTGCGTGGCGTTCGGCGCCTTCTTGACGCGCAAGCTGTTGCAGCAGCGCCCGCTGCCGGCTTTGGAGCGGCTGCTGCAGAGCATGATGCTCGGGCTGACCGCGTTCGTGCTGTCGTTGTACGTGCTGGGGTTCGCGCACCTGTTCAAGCCCAGCGTTGCGTTGCTCTTGCCGGCCGTATTTTTGCTGGTCGGCGCGCGCGACGCGGCCGAGCTGTGGCGTGAGCTGTTGGCCTGGCGCGGCTCGATCGCGGCGCCGCGCCCGGTGGAGCGCGTGCTCGGCACGCTGGCGATCTTCGCCGGCGCCGCCGCGTTGGTGTTCCTGTACATCGAAGCCCTCGACGTCTCGGCCATCAACTTCGACGCCACCTGGTACCACTTTCCGATCGCTCAAGACTACGCGCGCGAGGGGCGTATCGTGCCGTTTCCGGGCGACAGCCACCGCGCGTTTCCGCACCTGACCAGCATGGTCCACACCTGGGCCCTGCTAGTGCCGCGGTTGCCCATCCTCAGCCAGCACTGGATGCTGTCGCTGCACCTCGAGTTTTCGATCGTGGTCTGGCGCTTGGTCGGCGCGGCCACCTTGGCGCGCTGGCTGCTGGGCGGTCGCGACGTGCGCGGGCTCTGGGCCGGCTTCTTCTTGTTTCCTTCGGTCTTCGTCTACGACCAGAGCATCGGCGGCTCGGCCGACCATTTTCTGGGCTTCTTTGCCGTTCCGGTGGTGTTGGCGGCGGTGCGAGCGCTGGAGCGCTTCGACCTGCGTTGGTGCGTGTTGCTCGGCGTGGCGTTGGGCGGACACGTGCTGGTCAAGTACCAGGGCGTGTACTTGTTTGCCGGCGTCGCGCTGGCGGTGTCGGCGCGGTTGGCCTTCTTGGGCGGGCGCTATTGGTTGCACCGGCGCCGCGGCCTCGTTTCGGACGACGACGTCGGGGGCCGCGGTCTGCTGCGCGGCGCGGCGACGATCGCGCTGGCGTTCGCGCTCGTGAGCTCCGCGCACTTCGGCAAGAACGCGGTCTTCTATCACAACCCGTTTTACCCGTTCGCGCAGAAGCTCTTCAAAGCCAGCACACCCAAGCGCCAGCCCGGCTTCTACGCCGAGACGCCCATCCGCGAAGCCTTCGAGCCGCGGCAGACCGGGCTTCGACGGCAGGTTTGGGCGCTGGGCAAGATGTTCGACTATTCGCTGGAGACGTCGAATCGCTCGCTCACCAAGCATCGGCCCTACATGGGCGCGCTGTTTTCGTTGCTGTTGCCGTGCGCGCTGTTGGTGCCGGGCCGCCGCCGCTTCGGCGTGGTGGTGGGCGTGCTCGCGCTCGCCTTCTTGGCCTGGGCCAACTCCGCCCCCAACGATCGCTACCTGCTGGCCTTTCTGGACTTGTGCATCGGAGTCACCCTGGCGCTGCTGGTCGAGGTCTGGGAGCTCGGCTGGCCCGCGCGCGCTGGCCTGGTGCCGTTGGTATCACTGCAGCTGATCTGGGGCGGCGACGCCATGTTCGTTTACGGCGGGAAACAGCTGTCGGCCGGGCTGGACCTGATTCAGTCGGGCTGGGACGGCCAAGCCGACAGTCGGCTCGCGGCGCGAGGCACCCAACAACAAATCACCCGCGCCACGCCAAAAAACGCGGTGATTCTGTCGCGCAACTACAAGGGCCTGTTGGGGCTCGATCGCACCGTGCTCTTGGACGTGCGCGCCACCCAAGACTACATCAGCTACGCGAACCTCAAGGACACGCGGCAGTTCTTCGACCTGGTGAAGTCGCGCGGGGTCACGCACCTGATGTACCCGAAGGGCCAGCGCCGCCCCGAGCGCTGGAACAACGTCATTCTGTTCACCGATCTGTTCGAGCACTACGCCCAACACGTGAAGCGCTTCGGCAAGCTGGTGGTGGGAGAAATGCCGAGCGAGCCCCCGCCCGCGTCGGTGCCGTACTTGGTCGTGGCCTCCGGCGTCCGGGGCGTGAAGGACGGCGTGTGGGCGGTGGAGCAGCTCGATTTCGATCCGCGCGACCCAACCCGCTTTGCACCGCGACCCTCGCCGCGCCGCCCGCTAACCGAAGCGCGCAGCGTGCTCGGGCAGGTGCAAGCGCTGGTGTTGGGTCGTCGTAAGACCGACGCGCTGAGCCAGGCGGAGTTGGCTCAGTTCGAGCAAGTCGAAAGCTGGGACGGCGAGCAGCTGTGGCTCCGGCGCCGCTAGCCTAGGGCGCGTGAGTCTCGAATAGCTCGTGCGGGGGCCGCGAAAACCTGCGGTCCATGCGGAAATCTTTCGGCCAGCGCCGGCGCGTGGTGGGCCGTGCCGCCATGACCCAGAAACGAACGCCGTGCGGCAGCTGGCGCATCCGCTTGAGCGTTCTGCCGAAGTCCTCGTCGCACCTGTAGTCCATGTGCTGGCTCAGCCTGTTCCACAAACGTACACCTCGAGGGTGATACTTGACGTAGAACGAGAACGGCTGACAGCTGTGGTGGTCGAGGTAGAGGTTTTCTTTGGTCGAGCTTGGCCGCGTTTCCGCTTGCCAAACTTCGAGCTGCTTCAAGATGTCCATCATGCCGGTGGCGTAGGAAAGGCGCTTGGTCGACGCCCAGCTGCGCTCGAAAAAGACCAACGGCAGCACCATCAAAACGCAGGCCGGCAACAGCATCCGCCAGCGAGCGTCGCTGGGCTTCGGCCAATCCAGCCCGACCGCCGCCAACACGCTGGTTTCGGCGATCAAAAACTGATTGGTGCGGAAGGCGCCGAACGGCCAGAAGCCGAGCCGGTTGAACAACACGCACACCAGCAGGGGCGACCAGAAGCAGAGACCCTCCTTCCAGCGGCGACGCAGCACGCAAACGGCAATACCGGCGAAGTGCAGCGCCAACCAGACGTCGTCGTTGAGCTCGCGAATGTCGCTGAAGGCGCGTCCTTTTATCAGCTGGTTGGACCAACCGCCGCTGCGCTGGTTGGGCAAATCGACCACGGCCAAGTAGCGGGGCGTGAGCCATGCGCGGTACGTGTCGGCGGGGGTCTTCGGCCTGAAGAAGACGCCATATTTGTCGCCCCAATACTCTTCGGCGCGGTCCTTGGGAATGCGCCTCCAAAATTCCAAATACATGCCGGCCACGAACGCGGCCGTCACCGCGCCGAAGCCGAGCACGATGTACAACTGCTTCAGCGAGCGCGTTCGGAACGCCTCGATGGCCATTACCAAGAATAGGCCCGGGTAGAGGAACAGGACGTCTTGGCAGAACAAGACGCCCAAGGGCAGCGCGGCACACGCCCACAGCAAGTCCTTGCGGGTGCGCGACGCTACCCAGCGCAGCACCAGGTACGGCAGCAGCAGATGCAGAAAGATCGCAACGCCGTAAGGCTTGAATTCCTTGGAAAAATCGATGCTTCCTTCGGACAGCGCAATCACGGCCACGAGCAGCACGCGCGCCCCGGCCGTGCGCAGCGTGACCCGCCCGAGGTGGATCGCGATGATGGGAGACGCCATGCCCGCCAACCAAGGCAGCAGGCGAAACGCAAACTCCGTATTGCCGAGGATGGCCACGCTCACGCGCGTGAGCCACATGAACAAGGGCGGCCGAATCAGGTGCTCGGACAGCGGCCGTTCGAGCAGGCGCATTGCCCACGTGGCTTCGTCGCTCCACAGGCCGAACCTTCCACCCCACAGCACGCCCCGCGTCCGCAGCAGCCAGCCAAGACCGACGAACAGCCCGCACGCAAGCGCTTCAATCCCCGCTGCGGAACGTAGAAACAGTCGCAGGCCGTCGAGCTTCTCGCGCATTCACCACCGCACCGATCAGAGCCCGGGGTTGATACCATTTGGTTTTGCGCGCGGCTACGCGGACGCTGGTCGGGAGAAGGCCAAACCGAGCTGTTTCCAGTCGGCGAAATGCGCGGCCGACGCGAGCTGTCGACCTGGCGGCAGCTGCCCCGGCAGTCTAGGATGCCGCACCTTTCGATGGTTGTTTCGAGCTTGACACGTGGCCTCGGGATCGCGGCATTTTCGGGATTGGCTTTGCTGGCGGCTTGGGGTTGCCGCAAGAAGGCGCTGCCGGCGACGAGCACGAGCACGAGCACGAGCAGCAGCGCCACCGTGCCGGTGACGAGCCCCGCTCAGCTGCACGGCTCCGAGTCACGGCCGTTCGCCACCACTGCCCTGGACGTGTTCGAGCCGCTCAAAGGCGTGCCCAGCCCGAGCGAGCTTGCGAAATATCCGCTCGGGGACGCGGACCGAGTCGCCAATCTTTCACTCCCCATCGATTGGCGGCAGGACCCTTATTCATCGCGTGCCTGGTCCATGCGGCTGAATGCTTGGCAATTTCTGCCGCCGGCTCTGCTCGGCTACGAGACCTCGCACGACAAGAAGCTGCTCCGGTTCGGCGTCGACATCGCTCTCGACTGGGTATCGAGCTATCCGTCGCCTCGCGGCGGCAAGAAGAACGAGTTTGCTTGGTACGACATGGCCGTGGCCTCGCGCGCCGCGATGTTGGGCTATCTGGTCCGCGCGGGCGACAACGGTGGGGTCTTGAAGCCGGACGAGCGCGACCGCTTGGTCGACGCGGCGCTCAACCACGGCAAATGGTTGGCCAAAGCGAGCAACTACAAGAAAAAGCACAACCACGGCCTGTTTTCCGACACCGGCCTGCTGATGCTCTGCGTTCAGCTCGATCGCCTTCCGGAGTGCAAGGAGTGGAGAACGCTGGCCCGCAAGCGCTTCCGCGAGAACCTGGGCGCCACCGTCTCGGCTTCCGGCGTACACTTGGAGCACTCGCCTTCGTATCACTATTTGATCATCAAGCTGCTCGAGCACCGCTTGCCGATCGACGACGACGCCGAAGTGCGAGCAACTCTGGAGCTGATGAAGCAGGCCGCTCCTTGGCTGGTGCAACCCGACGGGCGCTGGCCCCAGCTGGGCGACACCTTCGACGCCGCCGGGCCGGCGTGGGTCAGCGAGGCGTCCGAAAAGCTCGACGGCGCTCGTTTCTTCGAGGACGCCGGCTACTACTCGGTCAAGACTCCGGGCGCGCAGCTGTTGGTCGTTGGCGCTCACAACGTGAGGACCCACAAACACCAGGACGACCTGTCGTTCGTCTTGTCCACGGCCAAGCGCCGCTTGCTGGTCGATTCTGGTTTCTTGTCGTACGACAGCAGCCCCGAGCGAGATTTCTTGGTCTCGACGCGCGCGCACAACGTGTTCGTCGCCGACGGTGAGTACGTGGAGCCGAAGTCGTTGCCCAGCAACTCGCTGCGCGCCGCCGGTGAGGCCGAAGGTTGGTACGCGGTGGCCGGCGACGACACGCACATTGCCGCCGGACGGCAGCACGAGCGGGTCTGGCTTTATCACCCGGGCGACGTGCTGCTGATCGTCGACCGCTACGAGGGAGACGCCGCGTCGCGCTCGGTTTCCCGATATTTTCACGTGGCGCCGGACCTGCAAACGACGCCGAGCAAAGGCGGCGTGAAGATCACCGGGGGTGACTTTCATGCCGAGTTGTTCGATGCATCGGCCACGCCGAGCGAGGTGACGGTGGAGAAGGGGGTCAGGAAGCCGCCCTTTCAAGGCATCGTGTCGCAGGACGAAGACGTGTTGCTGGACGCGCCGGCGGTCGAGATGCGCACGTCCGTGGGCGGCTCCAAGTCCGTGGCGTTGCTGAGCGTGCTCGAGCTCGGAGAGCGGGCAAGCCGTCGCACTTTCCGGCTGCTCGACGTTGCGCCGGGCAAGCTCGGCATCTTGGTGGGCGAGCGCCGGCTCGGCGTCACCCGCAAGGATCACGACTTGTCGTTGCAAGTCTCGAAGGCGGGCAAATGAAGCCGTCCTGGTCGCGCGTGGCAATCTGGGCGGTCGTGCTGCTCGGCCTCGGAATTCGAGTCTTCAACTACTGCGTACGTCCTCCCACGCTTTGGCAGGACGAAGCCTATTGGGCGGTCAAAGCGCTGACCACCGCCGCCATCGACGCCCAGATTCGGCCGCTCGGCTTCATGCTGGTCACGCAAGGCGCGCTGCGAGTGTTCGGGGCCGCGGCTTGGGTGTATCGCACGCTGCCCTTTTTGGGGTCGGTGTTGTCGCTGCTGCTGACGCCCTACTTGGTGACGCGGCTCTTTCGCGCGTACTGGTCGCAGTTGCTGGCGACGGTGTTGCTGGCGCTGAGCCCCGTCGCCATCGAAATGGCGGCGGAGTTCAAGCATTACGGCACGGAAGTGGGCGTGTACGTGGCAGTGCTAGCGGTACTGCTTCGGTATTTCGAGCAGCGCTCGCTACGCAACCTGATCCTGGTGCTGGGGGTGGCCTGGGTTTCGTTCTTTTTCTCCCTAACCGTGATTTTCACCTACCCCGCGCTGTTCGCCGCGCTGGCCTGGGATGCTTGGCGCACGCACAAGCTGCGTTGGCTGCTAGCGGTGGTCGGCGCCGCCGTCGTCTGTTTGGCTACGATTGGCACCATCTATTTTACGACTTGGCGCACCATTTCTGCGGGCAAAGCCGAGCTAAAGTGGGGCTCGTCGTACGACGTCTTCTACATCGCAGGTGGGCGGCAGACCGAGCACGACTCGCGCGCGTCGTGGACCGTCGCCAAATACTTCGAGCTGGCTAGCGTGCCCGGCATCGGCCGTGAGCTCTGGCGCTCCGCGCAGATTTCCGAGCCCAAGCTCGAGCAACTCAAGTCTGCCGATCGCGTGCTGTGGAGCGTCTTACACCTGGCGGGCCTCTTGCTCTTGCTGCGCAAGCGGCGCTTCCTCGAGCTTGCGGCGCTGTGGTCGCCGTTGCTGCTCGTGACCGCGTTCAATCTTGCTGGGCGTTGGCCGGCGGGGGCCTTTCGCACCAACACATTTTACGTCCCGTACGCGGTCTTCATCGTCAGCCTGGCCAGCGAGTGGTTCCTGGAGGTCCCGCGCGACTGGGCCAAACGCTTCGTAGGCCCAGCCTTTGCGGCCCTGCTGCTACTGCCGACGGTGCATTTCAGGCCCGGCATCGCGCGAAAGGGGCTGTGGACCAAGCCCGGCGCCATCACCGAAGCGTTCATGCTTTTGCCGCCATCGCCGGGTGGTCGTCCTCGCAAGCTGCTGATGGACTTTGCGAGCTGTCGGCCCTGGGAATATTACGCGTTTCACGACGAGCCGTTCGCCAAGCGGCGGCCCGACCTGCGGCGAGAGTACAAGGCGGACTGTCGTCGCCGGCAGCGTGACTTGTTGGGCGAATTTCAGCGGCTGCTACGCAACGAGCAGCGGGGCTTCGCCATCTTGCTGACCGACGATCGGAAGTACCCGTCCATGCGCAAGCTGGCTCGAAGCTCCTGCGCAAGCCTGACCGAGGACTGGGTCAAGGGGCAGACGCACTTGGTCATGGATTGCAGCGGCGCCAAGTAGCCGCGCTACGCCAAGGTCATCTCGGACTCGACGTCGGTTTTCGTCTCGGCAACCGTGTCGGCTTCACCGGCCGGGGGAGCGGCGAAGCGCCTTAAACGGCTGAACGCCACCCCGGCCAGCGCGTAAACGCCGAACGCTACGAGCAGCGTGAAACGGAGCCCAAAGAACATGGCCAACAACGCGGCGCCCAGGCCGCCTATGGTGGTGAACAAGCCGTTCATGCCCCATGCCCAAGCGATGGCTCCGCGCGGCTTGTTCTGGATTGCCAAGATGCCGAGCGGAAAGCACATGCCCATGAAGAACGAGAGCGGAAAAATCATCACCGCTGCCACCAAGATGCGCAGCGTCAACGGCGAGGCCAGGA
>JBEQSW010000207.1:0-4843 GCA_040348565.1 Myxococcales bacterium
GTCGTACTGGACGAAGCGAAAGCCGGACGCCAAACGCTTGATGGGACGCCAGAATACCGGCTGCTCCCACATCATTTCGATGTGTTGGGCCAGCGGGGGCACCAGCACGAACGACGTCTTGGCCTCGCCGAGCTGTTGGAACGCCACCTTGCCGCGGGCGGTGCTGGCGAAGCGAATGCCAGGGGCTTCCACGGCGTCGATGGTGCCACGATCCATCTTGGGGTCAACCGCTGACCGGCGACGCTGCCCGGTCCGCGTCGGCAGAGGTGCCGGCCAAGACGCGGAACAACACGCGGGGAGCGAACAAGCTCGCTGGCGGAGCCAAGAACTGCATCACCCGCAAGAGCGCGGTCGCTACCTGCACGTCCTCATGGGCCCTGGCGATCACGCGCGGCAAGTAAGCGTTGGCGAGCCGCATCTTCAGCGTCATCCGACCGCGGACGCCGGCGTACGCCAAGGCCGGCCCCACCGCTGCATTCCAGGCCACGTCGACAATGGGCGCCGCTTGCTCGACGAACACCTTTCCGAGCTCCGGAAGGGCGACGTGCCGGCACAAGCCTCGCAGCAACACCGCTTGCTTCGCGGCGACCGTGATGCCTTGACCATAGGTCGGATTGAAGCTGGCGAGCGCATCGCCGCACACCAAAAGACCCTGCGGAAAGTCGCGCATCTCCTCGTAGTGCCGGCGGATGCTGGAGGGAAAGCGCAAGCTGTGCGCTTCGCCGAGCGGTTCGGTGTCTTCCAGCAACTCGGCAAGCGCAGGGCTCGACAGCGTGCGCGCGAACGCAACAAAACTCGCGTGGTCCATCGGCGGGCGCGCTCCACCGAGGGCGTACTGAGAGACGAGCCAGCGTTCGCCATCGAGCGCCAGCGCGACACCGCCGCGCGGCAGCTTGCGGCTCGCTACCAGGCACAGCGCGATGTCACCGTTCAGGTGATGGGGAAGTCTGCGGTAGGTCCGGCTCACGTAACGGGTTTCGAGCGCGACTTCCTCGATGCGGGGCCCCGCGAGCCCAACGGCCGTGAGCCACTCCGGTATCAGCGAGTGGCGTCCTGAAGCATCCACGACCAGCTCAGCCGTCAGCTGCTCTTCGGCGCCCGGCTCCGCTGCCAAGCGCACCCCGGTCACCTTGCCCGCCGTGCACCGCAACCCCAGCACGCGAGTCCCCGCGCGGATACTGACGTTCGGAAGCGCCAAGACACGCCGGCGGATGGCGTGCTCGAGCAGGGGACGAGCCATCGTCATGCCACGCACGCCGCTTTCTCCGCGTGCGAGTCGTCGGCCCGCGAACACCCACGAAGCGTCACGCAAGTTGTCGCCGCTCGGACAGCCGCTCTGCTCGAGCTCGCGGCAAAGTCCCGGCAAAAGCTGCTCGAGCGCCGCCAAACCGCCCGCCAGCAGGCCGTGAGCGTGCTGGTCTTGCGGCACCCCAGCGCGGGGCAGCGGAGCATCCACGAGCTTCCCGCGCTCGACCAACACCACTTCGTCGCAGACCTCGGCGAGCACCAGGCCGGCCAAGAGCCCGCCGATACTGCCTCCAACCACGACTGCCCTTTTCGTCATCCTCCGAGCGTGGCGACGCCGCCGCGCCACGTCCTGAGTGGAACTACTCAGGCGGTCCCGGCGCCCCAGACCCACGTTGCCCAGCGGCCGTGATGAAAGGAGCCAATATGACCAAAGTGAGTGTTCAAATCGAATCCGAAGCCGTCAAAGCCCGCGTCGTAGAGCCGGTGGAGCCGCCCGTCAGCGAGGCGCTCGCCACTGAACGCTTCGCCCAGCGCGTGCTCGGCGACGTGTCGGCGGCCATGACCGGCTTGATGGTGCGCATCGGCCACGAGCTCGGCCTGTACCGTGCGCTCGCCCAGCGCGGACCGTCGACGTCCGCGGAGCTGGCTCGGCACGCTGCCGTGCTGGAGCGCTACGCGCGCGAGTGGCTGCACCAACAGCGCGCCGCGGGTTACCTCGACTACGACCGAGTGAGCGCCAAGTTCGGCTTGCCCGCCGGAGCCGCCGCGGTGCTGGCGGCCGAAGACAGCCCCGCGTTCGTGCTCCCGGCCTTCGAGATCGTGGCCGCGATGTGGGCGGACGAAGCGCGCTTGACGCGCGCGTTTGCTCGCGGTGAGGGCATCGCCTGGGGCGAGCACGATCAGCGCTTGTTCCACGGCTGCGCCCAGTTTTTCGGCACCGCGTACGCCACTCACCTGATCCAGAGCTGGCTGCCAGCGCTCGAAGGCGTCACCGAGAAGCTGGCGCGGGGGGCCACGGTGGCCGACGTCGGCTGCGGTCACGGCATCTCGACCTTGCTCATGGCCCGCGCGTTTCCGGCGTCGCGTTTCGTCGGCTTCGACAGCCATGCGCCATCGCTCGAGGCGGCCCGGCAGCGCGCGGCCGCGGGTCGACCGACCGCAGACGTACGCTTCGAGCAAGCCACCGCCACCGACTACGGCGGTGAGCGCTACGACCTGATCTGCTTCATGGACTCGTTTCACGATCTCGGCGACGTCGTGGCCGCGGCACGCCACGCCGCTCGCCGACTCGCCGACGGAGGCACGGTCATGCTCGTCGAGCCCCTGGCCGCGGCGCGCGCCGAAGACAACCAAGGCCCGATCGCCGCCATGAACTACGCCGCCTCCACCGCCCTCTGCACCCCCAACGCCCTCTGTCACCACGGCAGCCTCGCCCTCGGCGCCCAAGCCGGCCCCGCCGCGCTACGCCAAGCCCTCGCCGAAGGCGGCCTCACCCACTTTCGCATCGCCGCCACCACACCCTTCCACCAAGTGATCGAAGCCTCCGTCGGCGCGCCGATGACGAGGTCATAAGCCGAAGGGCGGAGCTCAAATCCTCCGCGCGCAACTGGAAAGCCTCGAAGGAAACTTTGGGGCTTTCTTCGTCTGGGGGCTGCAGAAACGCAGCTTGATTGCAGAAGCTAAAGGGGCGGTCACGGGTCGCATTGGCTGGCCAAAGTGGACGGAGAGGGGAGCGCAGCGCCGGAGGCGCGCGGCGGGAGCGAGATTCGCTCGGGTTCGGGCTACGCCCGGGAGGCGAGCTTCGCTCGGATTCGGGCTACGCCCGGGAGGCGAGCTTCGCTCGGGTTCGAGCTACGCCGGGAGGCGAGCTACGCTCGGGTTCGGGCTGCGCCCGGGAGCGAGCTTCGCTCGGGTTCGGGCTACGCCCGGGTGAGAGGCGCCTGCGGGGTGAGGGGAGCGCGGCTCACCCGCCGCAGGCGCATCCACTCTCCCCGGCGACGCCGGTTCCACTCACCCGCCGCAGGCGCATCCACTCTCCCGGCCGCAGGCCGCACCCCGCAGGCGGAACCCGGGCGTAGCCCGCTCCCGCGTACGCGTATCCACTCTCCCCGGCGAAGCCGGCACCCCGCCGCAGGCGGCTCTCGATCGTAACGACTCCGTAAGTCTGCTGCTTGCTCGGGTGAGGTTGATTTTATCAGTGTGCTCGCCGCCGTCGAGGCCAAGCCGGCTGCGCCGGTGCGAGCGGAGCTCGCAGCCTCGACGGCAGCTCCGCGCACTGCTGGTGAGCTGGCTATGGCTCGCAAGCAGCGAAGCTGAACAACGAACGGAGTTTCAACATGGCATACCACCTCGAAGAGCTCAGCCTCGAATTCATCGATGCACTGGTTCCCCTGATGCCGCGCATCAAACAGCGTGACAAATCGTTGGAAGATCAGCTGCGACGCGCGGCAAGCAGCATCGGGCTCAACGTTGCCGAAGCGGCCTTCTCGGACCCGGGAAACAAACGTGCGCGGTTCCACACGGCTGCGGGCAGCGCGCGAGAGGCGCAGCATGCGCTGCGCCAGGCGATCACGTGGCGGCACGTGCGCGCGGCGGAGGCGGAGCGGGCGCTGGGGCTAGCGAGGAGGCTCGTCGCGATACTTTGGAGGATTACGCGGGAGTGAGGGACGCTCCGCAGCGGCTCGCCTGTAGGCTGGAGCTGCCCAACCTACGCGAAGCACTCGACAAAAACGACGAGCCAAACCTTACCGCGTGGGGTAGATTTCTGGCTGCCACGGCCGACGACGACCTGGAAACCCTCGCGATGGAACATCCGGTGCTCAAAGAAGCCAAAGATGCACTGGAGCGCTTGAGTGCCGATCCAGAATCGCGCGTGCGTGCCGAGCAGCGCGAGATGGCCCTCATCTCCTACGAGCTGGGCCTCTCAAGGGCTCACCGCCAGGGCCGCGTGGCGGTCTTGGAGCGGCAGCTGACGACCAAGTTCGGAGCCTTACCCGCCGCCGTCACGGCTCGCCTATCGAACGCGAGTGATGCCGAGCTGGCGAGCTGGGCGGACCGGATCCTCTCCGCGGGCACGCTCGCGACCGTCTTCGAAGGCTCGTAGAGAGGCGCGTGGCGGCACTCACCCGCCGCAGGCGAGGGCAGCGCGAGCCGATAGGGTCGCGTGTCGAGGCCGGCGCCCAGGTTGACCACCATGCCTGCCCCACGAGCCACCGCTTCGGTCACCAGCTCGTCGATGACCACGGTGCGAATGGTAGTCATCCAGTAAAACTGCTCGGCGCTGGCCATCGTGGCGGAAACCCGAGCTCCTTTCGGACCCGCCAGCCGAGCGGCGAGGGGATCACGAAAGACCGGCGCGACTCAAATTCGCGCGGGGGGCCCCTTGACACGTTTTGCCGCCGTGTTTAGCGAGAAAAACGACTTTCGGCTGCCCCGGCATCCGCGGGTTCCCCGGACGACAGGGCAGCTCCCCCGATCGCAGTGCGAGCGCGCACCAACCAGGAGAACCCTCATGTTGAAGCCGGATGATTTTTCTTTTCTCGACGAAATCGACGACGCGGCCGAGCTGCTTCGCGCTCTGCCCGAGATTCGCCAC
>JBEQSW010000220.1:0-50653 GCA_040348565.1 Myxococcales bacterium
CCGTCAACTTCGTTCTGGTAGTCCACCTTGCCGAGGGATTGCCCCAGGTAGTAATCGCGAACAGAGCCCTTGAGCCCGAAGCCGGTGAACCCCTTCTGGTTCAGCCAGGCGTCGACATCGTCCTTCGTGTACGCGGCGGACTGGTCGCTGAAGTCGACCAGGATCGTCAGCCCAACCACGGAGCCGCTTGGATGAGGAAACAGCGGCTTGCTGACGGCGAGCGCCGCGCCCGCCGGCGGCGCGACGATCGGCAAATCCGGCCACGCCGGGACCTCCTTACCCTCCCAAACGATAGTCGCCTGCGCGGGCCTGGCAACCGATGAGACGAGCGCGCCGAGCACTATCGTGCTTCGAAGGAGGACGGATCGGTTGGGCATAGGCTCCAGGTGGTCGAACGAGAGCTCGACGGGTCGAAAATGTTGCGCCTCCGTTCGGGCGAAAACAATCTCTAAAAAGGGAGCGCTGTCCTGCCGTCTGGCGGTCGGATTCCACTCAGCCGCAACAGCCACACCCCGGCGTTCACGCTGTCGCAAATAGTTGAGCTACCGGAGAATACTCCCGGTTCACAGCAACACGAAGCTGTCGCTGTTTGCAGGTGATCTCGCCGCGTCCCCGTTGATTCGCTCGCGCGCCTCAACAGGGACCTAAACGGCGAGCTTCTTTACTTCTGCTGGATGATGACTTGAACGCGACGGTTCTTGGCGCGATTCGCGTCGGTGGTGTTCGGCACGAGCGGCTTGTCGGCGCCGTAGCCCTTGGCCACCAAGCGGTCCGAAGAGACGCCCAGGCGCACCAGGGTGTCGACGACGGCCTGCGCGCGACCTTGGCTCAGGCGCTGGTTGTAGACAGCGGAGCCGGTGTTGTCGGTGTGGCCCTGAACCTCGGCCAAGCGAATTTCCGGCTTGTTCTTGAACAGCTCCGCCAGCTCTTCGAGCAGACCCAGCGAGTCGGGCAAGATGTCGGTGGAGTCGTGCTGGAAGTGCACTTCCTTCTTCAGCTTCACCTCGCGGCCAGCGACGACCACGTTGGGCACCGTCGGGCGCTTGTTCAGCACGATGCGCGCTTGCACTTCCTTGCGTGACTCGACCTGCACCTCGATGGCGCTGGTGAAGTAGCCGGCAGCCTCTACCGAGAGCTTCACCGTGCCGGGCTTGACGTTGCCGACGCTGAAGCCGCCGTTGCTGTCGGCAGACAAATCCAGCGAGCGGTTCAGCGGGTCGGTCACGGTGATGCGCGCGGCGGTGACGGGCATACCCGTTTCGCCGTCGCTGACGGCGCCGACCACGGTGCCCACTTTGGGCATCGCCTCGAGCTCGCAGATCACGTTCACGACCGTGTTGCCGCCCACGTTGGTGGCGGCTGCTACCCCGCCGGGCGTCGACACGGCAGGAGGCGTCGGAGGAGTGGGGGCATCGGGCGCACCGGGCGCGGCGGGAGCCGGGGCTGCCGCGGGCGGAGCCGCACTACCGGGCGCCGGCACCGTCGCGACGCATTGGCCGTCGCGATAGCCGGGAGCAGTGACGTTCAAGGTGTACGTGCCGGGCTCCAGATCGGCGGAGCGGAAGGTGCCGTCCTCGCCGGCGACCATACCGGTCAGGTTGCGACCGTCGTAGCGCAACACCGCGCCGGCCACCGGCGTTTGCGTGCCGCGCTCGGTCACCACGCCGGTCACGTAAGCGCGCGGGGCCGCGGCAGGGGGCGTGGGCGGCGCGGCGTCTTTGACGTGTTGAATCACGGGCAGCGGAGGCACCGTGTCGACCGCGTAGGCCAAACCGAACCACAGGTTCCACGGCGGCTCGGGCGCTACTTCTTCGACGAACTCGCTGGTGGCGCCGGTGCCGATGTCGAAAGCACCCAGCAGGGCCAGGCCATGGTCGGCCCAGGGGAATACGCGCGTGCCCAGCGTCAAGCGGGACGGCGACGAAGCGAAGCCCTGGTGCTCACCCAAGCAGCCTTCGCCCGCCAACTTCACGTCGTCCAAATTGCAGATGTAGTTCTGGCGGTTGAGGGGGATGTCGAGCGACCACTCCAAGAACGGACGAATGATGGGGTGATCGAACTCGGCCGCGAACGCCATGCTCACGAAGTCGACGCGGTTGATGGCCAGACCGAAGCGCTCGATGCGCGAGATCTTGGCGCCGCGACCCTTGGGCGGCGGCGTGTTCTCCAGGTCGTCGATCACGTTGCCGGAGTTGTCGAGCTTGTAGGCGAGGTTGACGTGAAAGCGCAGCGGGATGTTCTGCTCGGGGTTCACGCGGTTGTTCAGGTCGATGGTCGACAGGGCGCGGATGGCGAAGCTGGTACCGCCACCGTCGAGACCCACGCCGCCGGTGCCGTTGAGCAGCCACAGCTCGAGCTCTCCACCGAACGAGAAGATGGAGTCGGGCGTCTTGGGCATGAAGCCCTTCACGCCGAGGTTGGTGTCACCCAGCACTTGCAGCAGCTGGGGGCGGCTGCGGGTGTTGCTGACGGCGCGGTTGTGAAAGCCCATGTAGGCTTCGAGAAAGGGCAAAACGGTCGCGGAAAGGCCCAAATGCGCGCCCATCGCGTCAATCTCGTCGGCCGCTGCCGCCGACTCGGTCCCGAACACGGGGCACACGTTGACCGAGTTGCAGAGGAAGCCGGAGCTGGTGAAGTAGCTACCGGACAGCGACATGCGGAACGTGCCGGGCGCGCCGGAGCCAGCCTCGCTCGTGTGGAGCAAGCCGGTCGAGCCCGAGATGGAGTTTTGAATCTGTAGCGAGGTCTTGCGCCAGCGACGCTCGTAGTCGGTGGGCTCGGCTTTTTCTTCTTCGCCGTTGAGGTTGAGCTCGGCGTCGCCGTTCAGGCCGTCGTCGAGCTTCACGCTGCCGCCGGCGCTAGCCGAGGCGGACGCAGCGGGCGCGGTCGGCGCTGGTGCGGCGCTGGGCGCAGGCGCATCCGCAGCCGGAGCTGTGGCAGGAGCAGAAGCAGCGCCGGGAGCGGGCGCCGCAGCAGGCGCGGGCGCGGCGGCGGCCGGAGGCGCAGCTGGCGGAGGAGGGGGCGGTGCCGGTTGCTGAGCCTGGGCCCCCATTGCCCAGAGGGATCCCACTAGCGAAATCGACGCGAATCCTACCCGTTTCATCTTTCCTCGTTTTTCCTCGGTTCGGGCACAGCTTGGCTAGAACGGTACCCGGCTCCGCTTTCTATCATCCTTTGGCCGCCCGCAGAAAAATGGGAAGCAGCCGACTTTTTCAGCTGATCACCGCGTGCCTGCGCACCTTTACCCCATAACCCATGAGCGCTACCGTCCGCGGCTAACGTGACAGATGCGGTGATTCGGGTCGAGCGGCTGAAGAAGGAATTCCGCCAAGGCTTCTGGATGCGCCGGGTGCTGGCCGTCAAAGACATCTCGTTTCAGGTCGATCGCGGGGATATTTTCGGGTTTTTGGGGCCGAACGGGGCGGGAAAGACCACGACCATCAAGATGCTGACCGGCCTCATCAGCCCGAGCAGTGGTCAGGCAGAGCTGTTCGGAGAAGCCGTACCGAGCCGCCGCGCCCTCGGGCGCATCGGGTTTTTGCCGGAAAATCCCTACGTGTACCCGTACCTGACCCCGGCCGAGTTCGTGGTGCTGTGCGGACGCCTGTCAGGTTTGGGGGTGCGGGCGGCGCGCGATCGCACCCGTCAGGTACTCGATCAGGTCGGGATTGCCTATGCGGCCGACCGCCAGGTGCGGCGCTTATCGAAGGGCATGCTGCAGCGGACGGGGCTGGCAGCGGCGTTGGTCGCGGACCCCGAGCTGTTGATTTTGGACGAGCCGATGAGCGGGCTCGACCCCGTCGGCCGGAAAGAGGTGCGAGACCTGATTGTCGAAGAGCGACGACGAGGCCGCACCATCTTCTTTTCCACGCACATTTTGAACGATGTCGAATCGCTGTGTGACCGTGTGGCCATTTTGCGCAAGGGCGAGGTGGTGGTGAGCGGGCGCATCGCTGAGCTGCTGCGCCGTGACGCGCGGCGCAGCGAGATAACCCTTTCGGGTGACTACGCGGCCCTGCGCGCCGGGCTCGAGGGCGAAGGCCTGGCGACCAAAGAGGTGGGGGGCATGTTGGTCGTGCAGGTCGAGGGAGCCGACTTGCTGCGTCTTGTGCTGGAGCGAGCGCTGGCCGCCGGCTTGGGCGTGGAGCAGGTAGTACCGCGCCACGAAACCCTCGAAGACTTGTTCATGCGTGAGGCCATCGCGTCGGCCGACGCGAGCTGAAGCTCGCTCAGCGGCGCGCAACTTTGCGAACGATGGCCAAATCGGCGCCGGTCAATTCGCGCGTCAACACCAGCAGGGCCACGTAGAAGCAGGGGGTCACCGCGGCCGCCGCCAGGGTCAGCAGCTTGCCGGGCGGAAACAGCGTGCGCGCCAAGAGCGCGGCGGCCCCCAGCGATACCAGCGTGCGCAGCAGGCTCCACGGCGATACCAGGGCGCCCGCAGCCTGATACACCAGATAGGCCGCGATCAGCGTCGCCACGCCGAGGCCGGTCGACGTAGCTTGGGCAGTCAGCCAGAGTAGGTTTTCCGAAAGCGGAGCGCCGTGCGCGCGGCTGAAGCACAGCGCGCCCACGATCACGACCGCGAACGCCGTCACCCACATGCTTTGTCGCTCGCGGCCCAAGCTGTTCAGCACCGTCGTCAAAATGCCGAAGATGGCGAACGCGCCGAAGCCGAGCGCGAGCAAGCTCAGGGCTCGACCACCGAGCGCGGCGGCGTCGGCACCGAACAGCAGCTCCAGCAAACGGGGGGCCAAACCGAGCGTGACGCTCACCATGGCGCCCACGATGATCAGCGACAGCCGCAAGCCCGTCCGCACGTAGCGCGCGATGGCGGCCGCGTCGCCCTCCTGCGCGGCCGCCGCCAACATCGGAAACAGGATGAAGGTGATGGCGATCAGAATTTGGTAGGGCAAGAACGAGAACAGCTGGGTTGCCCGGTAGGCACCCACCAGCGCGTCGGCTCGGGTGAGGGGGGCGTGAGCCGCTAGCGCAGCCTGGCTTGCAAAGCGGCCCAGTAGCGTCAAATCCGCCTGAAACAGCAGGTTCAACAGAGCCTGACCGAGCAACAACGGTAGGGCCAGCTTGACGTACTGGCCGAGCGAAAGCTGCGACCGCCCCGGCTTGCCCGAGCCGATCACGCTCGCGGCGATGAACAGCACCAGGAGCGAGCTGAGCACGAAGCCCAATGCTGATCCCGAAGGCCCCGCGAACGACAGGCGCCGGGCGACGAACGCGCCCACCACGAGCCCCAGCGTGCGCAGCGTGGCCGACATGACGTCGAACCCCGCCTGCACCACGAAGCGCTTCTGCCCGTTGGCGATGCCGATGAGCGGCGTGTACAGCGAGTAGATGAACAGGATGGCGGCCAGGATGCGCAGCGGGGTCTCGACGTGCCCGGCGCCGGCTAGGCGTGCTATCAGCGGCGACGGCAGCGCAACCCCGGCCGCGAGCACCAGCCCGAACAGCGCGTGCCCGCCGAGCACGCGACGCACCGTGGCCCCCAGCTCTTCCGGCGGCGCCTGCACCACCGTGCGGCTCACCGCCTGGATGGACATGGTGGTGATGGGGTTGTAGGTGATGCTCGAGATGGACAGCACGCGCGACAGCGCCCCGTAGCCATCCAGGCCGAGCACCCGCGGCAGCGCTATCTGCTGCACCAGGCCCAGCAGGATGAAGTAAATCTTGGCGCCGGCGACAGCCAGGCCTCCGCGGCCGGTGCTGCGTGTCTTGTCTTCGTCACTCATCGCAAGCCGCCCCCTCGTAACACGGAGCGGGACCCCGTACTGCGCCGCCCTCGGGGGACCGGGCTGGCCCCATGCCAGCCGGCCGATTTCACCGACTCGACGAATTTCCCGCCACTTCTCCTTGACCTTCGCGCTTCCGTGGGTACTGTCCGCCCCACAATTCCGACTTAGCTCAGTTGGTAGAGCAGGCGGCTGTTAACCGCCGGGTCCAAGGTTCGAGTCCTTGAGTCGGAGCCACGAAAAGCCTCGAGGTGAAAGCCTCGGGGCTTCGGTGTTTTTGGGTCACGGGTTGGCTTTGACAGGGAATGCGCGAACGACTTCGTCCAGGGCCGTGAGCACCGGCGGCAATTCGGTCTGGTCGAAGGTCAGCTCGAAGCGAAGAGTGTTGCCAATGCCAGGCTGATCACGCGCCTCGCACTTGGCCAGAAAGTGGCCGCGGCCGTCGCCCTGAATGTCAACGCGGAGCCAGTGCTCCATCGTTTCGAAGGTTGCGGATCCGTTGATCGCATCGTGAAGCATTCCGAGCTGATCCCTGAAAGAGGCAAGCTCATTGGCGCGGAGAAGGGCCTCGTACTCCCCGCGAAACGCACCCGCGCGGATCCGGATCGTCGCGCACACCCAGTTACCATCCCAGTAGTCGGACGCCTCGGGAGATTCACGCCGCGTCACGTGGATCGATAGCTGCTCCCCACGGTCGGCACCGAACACGATGGCGCGAGCGGAAGGTGGGGCAGGGTTCATCGTCGCAGGGCCTCGACGAACTCTTCGACGGACATGCCGGCGTCGCGAATGATCGCACGCAGAAGGCCGGTCTTCAGCTCGGCGTGGTCCGGCACGGTGAGCGGCGGACGAGCATTCGTTGGATGTCGCAGGCGCAAATGGCTGCCCCGCTGGCGCACGATCTCGTAGCCGACCGAGGCGAACGCTCGCGCAGCCTCTCGCCCCGATACGCGCGGAAGCCCGGGCACCGCTACGCTCCGACGGCTACTCGGTGCACGAGCTCACCCGCGGGATCGGGGATTGCGTCGCCGCGCTCGCGCATGTCCTCGATGGTCAACAGGATGGCCTCGCGAGCGTTCGAGAGCGCCTCTTCGGCAGTGTCGCCTTGGCTGTAGCAGCCGGGAAACGCCGGAATGACGGCGACGTAGCCACCTTCAGGATCGGGCTCGAGGACGACGTGGTAGCCGGTCTGTTCCACGCTTCGGAGTCTATCCCGCTCGTTGACGCCGGGCCACGGCGCCGCGAATTTGATTGAGAACCTGGCTCACTCTCGACCGGGAAAGGCCTTCACGTCGGGCTAGAGCTGCCCGAGACGCCACCTCGCCCGCCTCCAATTGGCGCAGCCATTCGAGGGCGCGCTCGCGCAGATCCAGCCGCTGCCCCGCGGCGCGCTGCTTGGGCCGCGTTCTCGTCGCAACGAAATCCACCACCACGCACGTCGCAAAGTTCTTACTTGAGGAGCTGTTGGGGAGCCCACATCGTAGTTTCGAAAATCGTCGCGCTGCTCTGCCAGCGCGACGATGACGCTCTCAGGGCTGCTGATGCTTGGAAGGGCAGCTGGGTTCGCTCCCACGACCATCCAGGAAGCGCTCGTATTGAGCGCTGTAGCGGTCCCAATCCTTGAGTGGGATGGGCTCGTGACAGCTCGCGCCGCCGTACATGCCGCCAGGCAATACTGCGACGGCTTGTTCCGAGCCTGCCTCGACGACGACGGTGAACAAGTGCAGTGGAGTGAGCGGTGCTGGCGAGCGATCGCTTCCGACCGCGACCAGCCAGCGGCCCCCGTCGCTATCCACCGTGAGCGAGCACATGCGCTTCTTGCACGCTCGGTCGATGAGGGCGAGACGGTTGACGCTCTGCATGACCCGCTCAGCCGAGTCGGCGTCGAGTTTGGTGGGCGGAGCCACGTCCGCGCCGGTGGCTGGCGGCGGGGGTACTACCGCGGAGGCAGTCGGGGGAGGCGATGGTTGCGGGCTCCCCGGGTTGGAGTCGCTTCCGGACGAACGAGCGCAGGATGCGATCGAAAGGAAGATGAATGACGTCACGCCGCTCCAGCGCGTCAGGTGAAGGGAACCTTTTCGCATCGACTTCCCAGGGGCAACGCTACAGCGAGGCGATGGGAGCCACCAGTCCTGCCCGTTGGTCCGGTAGTGAGCCTCGAGGAATCCTTGAGGCTCATCGGGCGTTCGGGTCCCGATGCTCCGAGCCGCGCTCTATTCCGTGCTACTCGCCGGCCTCAGCGCTGGCTGGCTGGCGATGGCCGGCGCGGGGTGTGTGGTCACGCTCGATCGGAGCCTGGCTCTGCTCGGCTTCGTGTGCGGTACGCTGGGCGCTACCGGCTTCGCGCTGCTCGCCGCCGCCCAGGCGTTGGCTCGCTGGTGGGATGAGCGACGGTCGAGGGCGTGGCGTTTGCCCTAGCGCCGACTCGGCGGGTGATGACCGACTTGACCTTGGCTCGCTCTGGCCGCGCCTGCGGGACCTTCGACGTCTGCGGGTTGATGTCTTTCCGATCCGACGTCGCGACTTCGACCACGACCGAAAAATTTTTGGCGAGCTTGCCGAAGCCGTCGCTCGCGAAGGGCGCCTCGTCCATGGCAGGTGATGCCGCCAGCAAGAAACCGATCAGAACGCGCCTGGATGCCGCTGCGCTTGACTTGAACGCCGCTGCGCGCCCTCTTGTAGATCCCCCCAATGTCCTCGCCGCAACTCATCTGCAGCAGGCTGCGGAGAAGATTCTCGGTGCCGTTCGCCTCCATCGCGGGCTGGTCAAGACCAAGGATCACGATTTGGCGATGCTCGTTGATGGTCGTGCGGGCGGCGGGGAGCCCCTTCCTTTGCCCGATGGTGATCCCTGGCGACAGCGTTTCGCAGGTTACGAAAAGCTGTCGTTGTATGCGACGACCTTCCGCTACAGCCTGAGTCCAGCTCCGCGGATTGATGAGCTCCGAGGAATGTTGCAGGGACTCGACGAACTACACAAGATCGCTGTCAAAGAACTACTTTGAGATCTCCCGTCGCGGGCCAAGGACTTTCGTTACCCAATCCCGCGAGACGCCGAGTCTGCCGGCCAGGCCTGAGCGCGTGAGCCCCTCCGACGCCATCAGCGAACGGAACCTGTCAGCCCGCTCGATCTTGCAGACTGGGCCGCTCGCCGGGCCGCCGGTTTGTCCGGTGGGGCGCGTTCTTGCGCGATTTGCGCGTATTTCCAGGTTCGAGAAATCGAACGCTTGGGGAGCAACGAAAAGCCTCGAGGTGAAAGCCTCGGGGCTTCGGTGTTTTTTGGTGGCGGCTCAAATGCTGGGCTCTTCTCACGAAAGGGTGACGACGACGTTTCCCTTCTTGCGACGCGAGTCGACGAGTGCGTGCGCATCGACGATGCGGTCGAAAGGAAGAATCCGGTCGATCACCGCCTTGAATTTGCCTGCCTCGGCCAGCTCGGCGAGAAGTCGTAGGTCCTCGGCGCGTTCTGGAGCGACGCCGCCGAGGATTTTCTTGCCCGACCTTGTCGGTCGAATTGCCGCCGAAATAGTTTGGCCAAAGCCGCCTACGACCATGAGGAAACGGCCACCGGGTGCGAGCGCTCTTTCCGAGTTCGCGAACGTCAAGTTGCCCACGGTATCGAGAATGATGTCGAACTTCCTTCCAGAAGCACGAAAGTCTTCCTTCGAGTAGTCAACGACGTGTTCTGCGCCGAGTGAGCGCACCATTTGTGCGTTGGCCCCGCTGCAAACGGCGGTGACCTCGGCGCCGAAATGTCGAGCGAGCTGAACCGCGGCTGACCCGACGCCGCCGGACGCCCCGTTGATCAAAACCTTCTCGCTCGGTTGAACCCGCCCCTGGTCGCGGAGGTAGAAGAGTGCAGTGGCGCCGCCGAACGAAAGTGGCGCCGCCTCTTCGAAGCTGAGCTTCGAGGGTATGTGAACGATCGCGTCGTTCTCGCGAACCGACCGGTACTCCGCGTGGCACCCAAGGAGGCAGAGGGCAAACACCCTGTCGCCCACCTTGAATCGAGTGACGCCTTTACCGATTGCTTCGACTTCGCCGGCGAGCTCGCTGCCGAGAACGTGTTTGCGCGGCCCGGTAATTCCGAATGCCAGGCGAACGAGCAGACCGAACCCTTGTGGCACAATCGCCGAACGCAACCGCCAGTCGGCGGCGGTGACGGTCGTCGCGCGAACCTTGACCAAAACCTCGTGGTCCGCCGCAGTCGGTTTCGGCACCTCGGTGATCTGGACCACCTCGGGAGGACCGTATCGGCGATTCACCGCTGCTTTCATCGTTTCGGTGTAGACGTTGGGCGTGCACCTGGCGAGAGGAAAGACGCTCACGTTGCGGGAAGGGCCGCCTATTCAGGGCTGCTCGCCCCGGAAGCGGTCGCGCATTTCCAGGTTCGAGAAATCGAAACGCTAGCTCGTCGCGTCTCACCTGAAGCTCGGAGCGGGCGGGGGAGGACAACGTCAGCGGACTCGGCCTGCGTCTCGAACGCTTCCCTGCGGGTTGCGATCTTCGGTGCCACAGCGCAGCATCGGACAAAGACTGGTACGCTTCGGCAATGTGAGTGGCGACGAGCCGAGCTGTCGTCGCCCGGTAGAGGCTGGAGCGGTGGATCACCCCAAATTTCGCAAGGACGCCCTGGGCAACCTCTTGCTGAACTTCGGCAAGTACGGTGAAGAGGTCGAAGTAGCAGCCATTTCGGGGGACGGGCGACGCGTGCTCACCGTGGGAGACGTCGGCGTGGCACAAGTCTGGGATGTTGAAGGCAGGAACCCCGTTTCGGAGATCAAACCTGCATCTCCGCTGAGCGGCACCATTGGTACGGCCCCGGGGACGGGCCCTTTCGTCGTATTCGTCGAAGCCGCGGCCCTCAATCAGGATGGCACCTTGGCGTTGCTCGGTCTCAATGACGGTACCGCGGTCGTCTACCGGGTAGACGACGCGGTCCTGCTCTCTGTGCTTCATCCGCCTGATAGAGAACCCGGAGTCGAGTGGGGCGTCATTCGCGCGGTACGATACTCGGCTGCGGGCGACCGAGCACTGGTCGGATTTCCTAGCCGCTCGGTCGGCGTATGGTCTGCGGACGGATCGCGTCTTGTCAGTTTTCTTGCGGCTCCGCTGGCCAATCGCCTCGTCGCAGAGCCCTTCGTTCGTGACACACTCGTTAGCTCGGTGGCCTCGTCGACCGATGGGTGCTTCGTTTTTGGGGGCGCCGTGGACCAGACGGCAGCCGTCTTCGACGTCGCGTCCGGTGCCGCAGTCGTGGAAGCCACGGATCACGCCGAGAGCATTCTTGCCATCTTCGACGATGGGGATCGAGTCGGATGGGCAACGACGGGAGGCACCGTCTGGCTTTCGCAATCGGGTTCGGACGCGACCAAGTGTCTCGCGACGGGTGAGGCTTGGGCTGAGGCCACCTTTGACGCGGAGCGCGTGCTTGTCCGCAACCTCGAGGGCAGCGTCGTCCTCTGGTCTTTTGGCGGTGAACGCACCGTACTGCACGAGCCGGCGGAGCCAGCGCGGACCATGTGGGCGCGCAATGCCTCGACGCTGCAGCTCGACGCTCGTCGAATGCTCTTCCCAGAGAACGGGAAGACACTCGCTTTTCGCGATGGCGACACCACGATTGTGGTCGAGCGAGATGCGCAGATCGTCAGAGCTGCGTGGTCGCCCCGTGGCGACGTGATCGCGACGGACGGCTGGAAAAACGAGGTCGAACTTTGGAATGCCAAGACTGGCGAAGCCCACAGTCATCTTCGTTGTCCGGGCGGTAGCGGCTGCTTTGCGTTTTCGCCGGACGGCCGTCTGGTCGCGACCGGCGAGATTGGTCACGGTGGCGGGCGCTACCCGCGCCAGGTCTACGTGTATGAGGTCGATGGCGGAAAGCGACGTTTCGAGCTCAGCGGACACAACTGGCAGATTCGCGAAATAGCCTTCTCGCCCGATGGTCGCTTGCTTGCCAGTCTTGGGGACGAGCTGTTGCTTTGGGACCTTTCGAAACGGGCATGGTTTCGGCGAGAGCCGATTCTGCGCGTCGACTTGTCTCGGGCGACCGGAACGTTTGCCTTCGCTCACGATCGACTTGTGATTCTCGATGAAGGTCGCGTCCGGATTTTCGAGCGTGCAACGGAGGTCCTCGCGTTCGAAGCTCCCTTTGGGTTCGAGACACCTTGGGCGCTCAGCAGCGACGCGACTCGCCTCTGCGTTGGCGCAGCCCAGGCGGTGTTGCGATTCGACCTCGCCTCGGGCGCGTTGGAGCGGGCCATCGCGGCCGACATCCTTCGTCCCGAGAGGTTCCCTCCTTTGGCGATGGCGAAGGAACATCGGATACGAGGTGGCGCCATGCTTTGGCGTACGCCGCAGGGCGCCTTCCTTCACCAGAGTGACGGACCTCGCGGCTGGGTTGAACCCCTCGACCTCTCATCGGACGGGCTGGTGGTCCTTCCGTGCGAGGCCGGCGCGGCAATCCTTAAGGTCGGCCCTGTGTCGGTCGGGATCGTCGGCACTGTCCCGTTCGAGGGGAAGCTGCGTGCCGGACGCGTCGTCGGAGGTGAAGTGCTTCTGGTGAACGAACGCGGGCGCTGTTTCCGCTCGCGGCTGAGCGAGCTTCACGCGGAGCGCAGCGAATCCTGAGGCGCGCCGGACTGCACGACGGCCTGCCTACTCTCGAGATAGCCCCCCAAAAAGGGCTCTTGTTCGCGTGCTGCCGGCCAGGTCAGTGCTAGATTCATCCGCGGTCCGGTAGATTTCATGAAAGCCAGCGAAAGAGCTTCCACGCGCCGTGAGCCCAAGCAGCAGCGCGCTCGACAGACCGTCGACGCGGTCCTCGAGGGGGTGCAGCGGGTGTTGAGGCGTCAAGGCGCCGAAGCCATCACCACGAACCGCGTCGCGGAAGCCGCGGGTGTCAGCATCGGCTCGCTCTACCAGTACTTCCCCGACAAGCAGGCCATTTTTACGGCCCTGCATGACCGCCACGTCGACGGAGTGCGGCAGGTGATTGAGCGGACGATGAGCGACTGCAGCGCGGCGTCACTCGAGGAGCTCACGCGCGAGCTCGTGGAGGGGCTCGCCAACGTCCACGCTGAAGAAGCCGAGCTGCACGAAGTCATATCCGTCGCCGTGCCGGGCAGCGCCGAAGGCTTCAAGAGCGCACTCTGGACCACGTTCCAGCAGGTGATTTCGCCCACCAAGCAAGATCGCTATACCGCTGAAGCGGCAGAGCGGATGCTCTTCGTTCTTCCGCAAATGGTCGAAGCATTGGTGCATGGCGTGGCTCACCAGAAGCAGCCGCTCTCGCGGGCGCGCGCCAAAGACGAGGCCATCCGCACGGTCGCCGTCTACTTGAATTCGTACCGGGACGGCCACGCCAGCCGCTACTGAAAGGTGTTGGCGTTCTCCTCGGCCCACCGCGCGAACGAGATGGCCCTTCGCCCGAGGATCTGCGGGACCCCGTCCGAGACGGTGGCCAGCCGGCCTTCGCGCACTGCACGCCAAATATCGACCAGCGCGTCCGCGTACGGGCCCTTACCGGCCCAGCGAACCACGCTCGCATAGGCTTGCTCGTCGGAAATCTCCTCGAAGCGGACGCGCTTGCCAATGGCGCCGCCGATGGTTGTCGCCATCTCGCCGTAGCTCAGCGCTTCGGGACCGGTGATGACCAAAGCCTTTCCGTCGTGGTCGCGCGTGAGCAGGGCCGCGGTCGCGACATCGGCGATGTCGTCCGGGTGGATGAACGCGATCTTGCCCTGTCCGGTCGAGGTCCGCAGCACGCCCCGCTCGCGGATCGAGTGTGACCAGCCGAGCGCATTCGACATGAAGCCGGCTGCCTGAATGAACGTGAACGTCAACCCACTCTCGCGGACAGCGGCCTCGCCGCGCGCGTGCCACGGCCCCGTCCCCACGCCACTGTGGACGTCGAGGGTGGAGAGCTTGACCACATGCCGGACCCCGGCGGATTTCGCCGCGCCCGCGACCGCGCGATCTCGCAAATCGAGATCCGGTCCGTCGGTGACGAGGAAGACCCCGTCGATACCGGCGAGCGCGTCCGCCAGCGACGAGCGCGGCTTCTCGAGGTCGCCCAAACGGATCTCGACCTGGTCGCCGAAGAGCGCCTTTGCCTTCTTGGCATCGCGCGTGAATACGGACGGTTGTTCGCCACGAGCGATGAGGCGCTGCGCGACCCGAGACCCGATGTTCCCGGTCCCGCCGAAGATCAGATACTTCATTCGACGTTGCTCCAACCCTCGAGCACCTGGAGCGCTAGTCGCTTCTGACCAGCCACCGTGAAATGCAAGCCGTCTCCCATCAGTAGCTCGGCCGGTGGTGGCGTCCCTAGCGCGGAGAACGCGTCGACCGCCGCCCCATCGACGTCGCGGACGATTTGGGCGACGCGCGCCAGGTCCTCGTTGCGGAAGCGCACGCCGAAACGGGCCAGTCCCGCATGCGCCGCCACCTGCTTCTCGTTTGCCGCGGGCGGGGTGATCCATACGGCGCGCGCCTTGGTTTCCCGGGACACACGTTGGCGCAGCTCCGCGATATTGCGCACCGTCTCCTCATGATGGACGAGCGTCTTGGTCGGGTGGGGGCCTTGTGTCCGCGCGTCGTTGGTACCGATGAGGAAGAGGATCCAATCGGGTTGCTGAGCAACCACTTCGCCGATCCGCACCAGCCCGTGCGTCGTCGTTTCGCCGCCGGCAGCGCTGATGACCAATGATATGCCGTCGGCGGCACGGCGCGCGCTCAGCAGCTCGCTCAGGATCACGGCCCAGGACTGGGGATCGGACGTCAGGCTGTCTCCGAACGCAACTATCCGGGCGCCTTGGCGCAGCGGAAGCCGGTCGACCCTCGCTGCAACGGCTGGATCGGCCAGCAGCTCGTTCGCAGCTTCTTTAGCTTCCGCCTTCATGCGGCCGACCTCGTTGGCGTAGCTCTCCGGCGGAAGTCCCAGCAGCGCGGCATGGGTTTCTTGGGAGAGCCCGGCACCTCCGGGCAACGAAGCTAGAGTCCGCGCGGGCTGGATGACCTTCAAGAGCCAGCGCATCTGTTCATTCGACATCGGTTCGATCTCCTGCTGTTCGAGAAGAGGAACCTAGCTAGCGGTGGTGGGTCCGTCAGCTCGCCTTACCCGTTCCGTAAGTCACTGAAACAATTCGGGAATTGTCTCAACTGCGGCGGCTTGCTCAGATTTCGGGCGGCGCTCGTAGCCTGCGATCCGCCTCAGCAGTTTGGTGACGAGCGCCACGGTGCGCGCTTTCAGTCTTCCGCAACACTTTCGCCGACGCCGACAACCGTCACGACGTATTTGGCGCGCGCTTCTCCGGGCATGAAGCGGAATGCGAACGTCGGCGGCAACAGCGCGGGCGGCCCGTCGAGATAGTCGAACGTCAGCCGGTTGGCCTCGTCGACCCGGACGCGCAAACGACCGAGCCAGCTCATGCGATCGACGTAGGTGCCGACGTAGGCGCTCGAGGGGCGAGGAGAGCCATCGGTGTTGGCTCTCCAATCGTCGGGCAGGTCCAAGAGCACGCTGAGCCCCCGAAGAACGACGACCGACGGTGTGGCTCCCGCCGCGTTCGAAGCGTTCATCATGGCGGCGGCGCCGAACCGCCTCGACGGAACCCAGGCCACGCTCGCGCTGAAGTCTTGGATGCCGCCGTTGTGGCTAAAGACCCATGCGTCGCCCCGCTTCAGCATCCCGATCCCATAACCGTAGGCTTCGCCGGCGCGCGCGCCCGTCTCGACGTAGGCTGTCGTGAGCGTTTCGACGAGCCGTTGCCCTAGCGGGTGGGTAGCGGGCTCGCTCAGGGCGCGCGCCCAGCGCGCGACGTCTCGTGCGCTTGCGTTCAAGCCTCCGGCGGGAGCGGCCAGCTTGCAGCGGCCGCCGGCGCCAGCGCCCCGCGGGTGTCCTTGCACCTGAACCGAGGCGAAGTCGAACGTCGCGGTCGACATCCCCATCGGAAGCAGAACCCGTTCACGCACGACGTCCTCGAAAGCGCGGGACGTGGCTCGCTCGATCACGAGCCCAACCAGCGAGTAGCCGACGTTGGAGTAGAGGTAGACCGCTCCCGGTTGCGCACCGAGGTGCGCGCCGACGATGGCATCAGACAAGGCTCGGCCGCCGCGGCACAACGGGTGATGGGGATCGTCCACCAGCCCGGCGGTATGGGTGAGCAGCTGATGCAGCGTCACGCGTCCGAGCTCGGGTTTCGCCGCGAGCTCCGGCAGATAGCTCGCGATCGGCCGATGAAGATCGACAATTCCGTCTTCTGCCAGCGAAACGGCGGTAGCGGCGGTGAACATCTTGGTGACGGACAACAGCGGGAACAGAGTCTCGGCCGTGGTGGGGAAGGCTTGTCCAGGCTCCGTCGTCGTCGTTTGCAGGAGCGCGCCTTCAGGCGTGATGACGGCGAAAGCACCACTGGTGTCTCCGACCCGCGAACGCACCCTCGCGGCCAAGCACTTGAAGCGTTCTTCCGTCGTCCCCGGGCAATCGATTCGAGATGGGGCGTGCAGGTCGGCGTCGAACACGCCGAAGACGTCGCCACCGTGCCAGCGCAGGTACGGCTTTTGGGCGCACCCCGACAACGACACCAACAACGCGACGGCGACGGCGCGGAGAGAGCGGAGCCCACCCGAGCAAAGAACCGGCTTCACTGCTCCCCGTCTGCTTTCAGCGCCCTTCAGGGCGGACAGTGGTCGACGACTTTACCGCTGAAAGCATTGGCGAAATCGCTGCACTTGGACGTGTACGGATCTTGGCACTGGCAGCGGGTGCTGCCTCCCAGCGGAATCGCGAAGCAGCACGGGTACGTCCCGGTGCAGGTGTTGGCGCTGTTGGGGTCTGCGTTGTTCTGACAGATGCAGCTGGTCCCCCCCGCAACGCAATTCCAAACGTCGTTGCCAGGGAGGGTGCCGGTGCCGTTACTCGAGCCAGCGCTGCTGGAGCCCCCGTTGCCCGGCGAGGCGCCACCGTCGCTGGGCGTTGCCGCTGCGGTGCCGCCGTCTCCTACCGCCCCGCCGCTCGGCGATGCGTCGCCGCCCGCGCCATCGTTGACGGTGCCGCCGGTGCTGCTGGCCTGGCCGGCGTCGTTGGTGCTCTTGCCAGCGGCGCTCGAAGAGCTGCCGCCGCTCGAAGCACCCGAAGCCGACCCTCCGCCTTTGCCCGGGGCGTCCTTGGAGTCCGAGCTGCACGCGGCAGCGGTGGCAAGCAAGGCCGTGAACGCACCAGCCAGTAGGAAAGGGAGAGGTTGAAAGACCGTAGAAGGGCGCGGTGAATGGACTGACATGAGCGTGTGATCTGCCAACATACCCCAGGCATTTCTCGCCCTGCAAGCCGATGCGAGCGGCGTCTCGCATCGGGACGCCTTCAGCGAGCGGCCTTGGACTTCCGCGTTGGGACCGTGTTCGGGGGCGCGTCCCGCAAGCGTTCTTTGCGCAGTTGTTTCAGAAAGTCGTCGCGCTCGGTCTCCCAGAGCCGCAACGGCTCCGGCCGCCGCACACCCGCCTCGTACTTCACCGCCCAGCGCCCTAGCTCCAACAGCGCTGGCGCCAAATCGAAACCCTTGGCCGTCAGTCGATAGACGACTTTGCGACCGTCCTCTGGATCGCGCTCACTCGTGATCAGCTCGGCGGCTTCCAGGGACGCGAGGCGCGAGAACATCGGGCCAACCGAAGTGCGCACCCTCTGCATCGAGCTCAAGCGCTCATAGCGGGGTCGAGTCGGACCTTGACGCTACTTCGTCAGCGCGACTTCGGTGCCGCTGACCTGAGGCATGGTTCCTTCCGTCATCGGCAGAGCCTGGAGCCGCCGCCAAAAGAAGTACGACGTTGCACCCAGCAGCAAAGTGCCGGCGGCCCAGCCCCAAGCCTGCGGACCATCCCCCATCGCAAGGTGGGCCAGCACCGCCGAGCTCAGGTCGAAGGCGAAGCCGGCGTAAGCCCACTCTTTGAGCCGCGGCGGGGTGGGAGCTAGCAGCACCGCCACGCCAAGCAGCTTGGCCCACGAGAGCTGAACCCGAAAATAGTCGGGAAAGCCCAAGTGACTAAAGGCGGCCGCCACCTGCGGCAGGCGCAGCTGGGCGTAAGCGGTGAAGCCAATCTGCAGGCAGAACAGCGCCGTGGTGAGCCAAAAAGCGATCGAGAGCGATTTGTTGCGAGCCATGTTCAACCTCCACTCGGTGTTTGGACGCCGAACTGCTGCGCGTACTCGGCGTGCAAGCGCTGCCAACCTTCGAGCTTCATCGCGTCGGGGCCGACGATGCGTCCGATGGGGTGACCTGCAACGAAGCGCTCCATGATGTCGATGCAGAGGTGCCAACCGGCTGCGCCCATGGCGATGAAGCGCCGGTCGATGTTGTGCCACAGGGTGAGACGCGTGCCGCCAGCGCCGAACGGCTCTAGCTCCCAGCGAATGTCCTGGCCGCCCCAGTTGAACTCGAGCAACTTGGGCGCGTCGGCGCGCTTGACCTGCGCCTCCGAAATCATCGGCTTCGGCGCCCCGACGGTGGTGAGCTGAGCGGTGCCGACGGCGCCCAGATTTCGGTCGGCATCGAACGGTGCCCACTCTCGGAGGTGCTCGGGATCGGTGAGCGCGTTCCACACCTTGGCCGGTGGGTGAGCGAGCTCACGCACGAGCACCAGGGTCCACCTCTCTTCTTTCTTGTCGATGTGTGCGCCGAACGCGGCGCCGGGCACGTACTGTTCGCGGCGGGTCATGTGTTTGGTTTCCTTTTCTCTTACGGCGGGCAGCGGAGCCCGCTGGTTCAAATGTTTTTCCAGCGCATCCACGTGCGTCGACCAGAACCGCTGGAAAACGACGAGCCAGTTTTCGAGCTTCATCTGCGGCCTCCGGGGCACGCCAGGAAGGCGTGGTTGTGCTTACTTCGGGTGTCGTGTTCGTGGCTGCGTCAGCGCGCGAACTTGCTTCTTCGGGGCAGGAGCCGCGGTCTTGGCGGCGGGCTTCTTCTTGGCCGGTTTCTCCGCGTTGAGCGCGACGGCTTCGCGCACGAGCGCCTTGAACGCGGCTTCATCGATCTTGCCAGGGGCGGAGATGTCGATGGCGCGGCGCACGTTGCCTTCCAAGCTCGAGTTGAAGAGCCGTTTCGGATCTTTCAAGGCTGCGCCCTTGGCGAACGTGAGCTTCACCTTGTCCTTGTAGGACTCGCCGGTGCAAATGATGCCTTGGTGTGACCAGATGGGCGTGCCCATCCACTTCCACTCTTCCACGACGTCCGGCACCGCGTCGCAGATGAGCTTGCGCATTCTCGCCAGCGTCTTTCCGCGCCAGTCACCAAGCTCCGCGATGCGCTGCGAGATTCGCTCTGACGCGGACTGCGCTTCGTTCGCGCTCGACTTGTTCGTTGCCTGCATGCCAAAACCTCCAGATTGGGCCGAAAATGCGCGGAATTGGTTAGAGAGCGAACCTGCCTACCGCAATCACGAGCGCAAGGATCGCCATCGTGACGCTGTAGGGCAGAGGGGGACGGTCGCCGAACTTCAAGTAGAAACCGCTGATCAGCAAGGAGTGCGCCGCCATGCCCGCGGCGGCGATGGGTGTGAGCACCGGCAGCACGCCGATGGCCATGGGCAGAATCAAGCACACGCCCGCCACGATTCCGAAGGCGCCCAAGAACGCCCACAGCCCGCGCGGCAGCTCCCGCATGGCCGCGACGTTCTTCTTCAGCTCGTCCAGCTTGAAGATTTGGAACGCGCCCCCCGAGATACACAAGAGTGCCAACAGTACTTGCAAAACCCAAAGTGCAATGTTCATCACTTCTTTCCTTTTTTGGACGGCTCGTCGTCCATGCGGTCCAGGTGACGCTCCAGCGCGTCCACGTGCGTCGACCAAAAGCGCCGGAACTGGGCCAGCCACGCATCGACCTCCATCAGCGGCTCCGGCCGAATGCGGTAAACGCGCCGCTGCGCGTCCACGCGCGCCTCGACGAAGCCGGCTTCGCGCAGCACCCGGAGGTGCTTCGAGACCGAGGGCTGGGGCATCCGCAGCTGCTGCTCGATCTCGCTGACGGACCGCTCGGACGACGCGAGCAGGCTCAAAATGGCCCGACGGTTCGGTTCCGCGACGATGCCGAAGGCAGATTCCATGTGACGTATATACGCGCGATGGAATATGCCTGTCAAGGCATGGAAGCGCTTTTTGGCTATTTCGGGGTCAACTTGATGAGCGTTCCGTTTCCCTCTGGGCCGCCTTGGCCGTCGTTGAGGAAATAGACGCTGGTTTCGTCGACGGCGAGGTCATTCGGAAATTCGTCGCCGGGAAGGCGCTGGGCAGTGCCGCCGCTCGAACGCACCTTCTGAACGCAGTAGTCGCCGATCCAATAGACGGAGACGCCGTCGACGACGAGGCGCTCGGGATAGGCCGTGCCTTTGGACAGCACCTCGAACGGTCCTCCTGCGAGCGGTACCCGGCAGACCGTCTTGTCGAAGGTCGCGGTCCAAAAGACGTGGGTTGCATCCAGCGCCAACCCCCGGGGAGCGTCTTGTAGGGCAGCGAGGGTGACGGGGGGACCGCCGCCGAGCGGCATGGCGACTACCGCTCCGTCGGTTTCGACGTCTTCACTCCAGTAGATTCGGTTCGCGTCGAGCGCGAGCGCGCTGGGGTGGCGAGCAGCGGCGGTAAGCACGGTGGGAGCTCCACCGGACTTGGGCATGGTCGAGATCGTCCCATCTTGCCAATTCGACCAGTAGATTGCGGTCGAATCCAGGGCGATCGCGCTCAGGGAGCCTTGCGCTTCGGCCAACACTTCGGGCGCTCCGGTCGCGAGCGCGGCGCGCATGAGTTTGCTGTCGTAGCTTCCCGACCAATAGGCGTACGTCCCGTCGACGGCGAGTGCGCCGGCTCTGCCTTCGTCCATCGTTGAGACGAACACGTCGGGCGAGCCGCCCGTCTTGCCGACGGTCATGATGCCGATGCTCGTGCTGAAGTACGCCGCCGCACGGGTGAGCGCGAGGGCGGTGGGGCTGCGCAGGTTCGCGGCCAGGACCTCGACGCAGCGGTCGTCCTGGCAGGTTGACGGACACGTAGCGGGACAACGGACAGGAGGTTCGCGGGTGTCGCGGCCGGCGGCGCCGGCTTCGTTGCTCGCGCCGACATCGTTGCTGGTGCCGCCGGTCGCGCTAGTGGGTTGGCCTCCGCTATTCTGGGCACTGCCGCGAGCGCTGTGGCCCCCACAACCAGCCGCCGCTGCCAGGACTAACAAACCCGCCCAGAACGTCGTCTTCATGGTCCGCTCCCGGGCGGCCATTCAACTCGGGTACGGGGCTGGGCGCAACGTGCACGGCCCGGGCGCGCGTTTCAGTCCACGACGGCGCCGCCACTCAGGTTGACCACGGTGCCGGTCAGGGCGCTGGCATGCTCCGAAGCCAAGAACACGGCAGTGCGAGCGAGCTCTTCGAGCGTGGTGAGGCGTTTGAGGTGGGTCATGTTCTCGAAGCGCGCTTGGAACTCGGCTTGGGTGATGCCGGCCGCTTGCGCGTAACGACCAAAGCTTTCCCGGATCAGCGCGCTCTCGGGGATTGCGTTGGGCATGAGGCACACCACGCGCACGCCTTGGGGGCCCAGCTCGGCCGAAAGGGTGCGAGTGAGCGCTACCACCGCCGCGTACGCGGGTGACGTGCCGCCCACGTTCAGAAACCCCATCCGGCCCGGGGTGCCGGTGATGGTCAGGATCACACCGGAGCGTTTGGCGACCATGTGGCGCGCCGCCGACCGCGCCGTGAGGAAGTTGGTCAAAGTGTAGGTCGTGATCGGAAGCGCGAAATCTTCGGCGGAAAGCTGGGTGAGCGGCAGCTTGGGGACGGCGCGAGCGGTAGCGATGGCGTTGAAAGAGATGTCGATGCCGCCCGCCTTTTCGACGACGCTCGCCACCTGGCGCTCCACCGCAAGCTCGTCCAGCGCGTCGACCACGGCGGTTTCCGCGCTTCCGCCGTGGTCTTTGATGGCGGCGGCAACCGTTTCGAGCTTGCGCTGGGTGCGTCCGCTCAAAAACACCTTCGCGCCTTCACGGGCAAATGCGCGCGCCACCGCGCCGCCAACGTCACCTCCGGCTCCGTACACGACTGCAACCTTGTTCTTCAGCATCATCGTCGTCTCTCCTGGGGTGGGGCCGTGGGTTTTGCGGCTCACACGGCTAAGACGACGCGAGGCTCGACAGATCATCGGCCTACTCGAAAAAATCGGCTGTGGCATGTTCTGCCCATGTCCCATGGCGCCCACGACGCCGCTTTTCGCACCCTCTTCGAGCCACACCGGCGCGCCATCACCCTCCATTGCTACCGCATGCTCGGCTCGTTGCAGGACGCCGAGGAGCTGGCGCAAGAGACCCTGCTGCGCGCGTGGCAGCGGCGCGACGAGGTGAGGGACACCAGCGCTTTTCGCACATGGCTGTACCAGATTGCTACCAACGCTTGCCTCGATCAGCTGCGGAAGGCGAGGCGGCGCCGAAGGACGCTGCCGCACTTGGTCGCCGCTCCCAGCTCTTCGACGCGGCTCGGCCCACCGCTGGAAGAGCAACTGTGGCTCGAGCCTGTGCCCGACTCGCTGTTGGAACTCGCCGACGACGCTAGGCAGCGGCCCGATGCGCGAGCGGCGCGGCGTGAGAGCATTGGGCTGGCGTTCATCGCCGCGCTGCAGTTGTTGTCGCCGAAGCAGCGCGCGGCGCTTCTGCTCGTGGATGTGCTCGGTTGGAACCCGCAAGAGACGGCGACGCTTCTCGAAACGAGCGTCGCGTCCGTCAATTCGTTGTTGCAGCGCGCTCGCAAGAGCGTCGAGTCGCGGGGCGAAGCCGAGTCGGCGAAGGCGGTGTCGAGCGCCGATTCGGAGCTGCTGGCGCGCTTCATCAGCGCGTGGGAGCAGGGAGATCTGGAAGCCTTCAGCGCGCTCTTGGCCGAGGACGCGCTGTTCGCCATGCCTCCGCAGCCGGAGTGGTTTGCCGGCCGCGCCGCGATCGTCGAGCTGTTCGGCGCGATGTGGGCGGCACGGCCCGGACCGCGTCGCCTCACACCGCTGGCCGCCAATGGCGGGCTGGCGGTGGCGCTCTACAGCCAGCCGAACCCCCCCGACGGCGCGTTTCAGGCAGCGGGAATCACGCTGGTGACGTTTCACCAAGGGCGCGTCTCGTTGCTGGTTCGCTTTGGTCTGCCTCGGCTCTTTCCGTCGTTCGGGGTGCCGCTGCAGCTTGCCGCCCCTTAGCGGGGGCGTGGCTACCGGCGCTGGGCCAGGTGAGCGCGGACCTTGCTCACGGTAAAACCGACCATTTTGACGGCGGCGCGCAGCTGCGTCTCCGAGCAGCTGAGCTTCTGGCACCAAAACGCGACCTCGGTGGCTTCGGTCACGCTGACTTTGGAACGGTCTTTCGGGCTATCGGACATTTCGACTCCTGCTGAGCGGACTCGACTGTCCGGTACGCCAAGACGCCACGGCGCGGCCCCAACGTCAACGTTAGCCACCGATTGCCGGTGGACGTGGGGCTCGGCCAGCGCCGTCGAGGCTCAGTGCGGGCCCGCGCCGCTCATGATGGCCGCCGCCAGCGAGCCGGTGGCTTCCGGCGTATAGGCATACGGCGGGGTAAAGCCCGTGCCGTTGGCGGTGGTGGTGCCGCTCGTGCCAGTGAAGACGTTGTTGCGAGCAAGCATGTCGCCGTTGGCGTCGGGCGAGAGCGGGTTCTTCACGCCGTTGTAGACGTTGTTCTCCACCAGCAAATGCGTCTCGAAGCCCGCGTTCGTGCAGTACGAATTGCCGGTCGACGTGTACAGGCTGTTGACGACGTGAATTTTTCCGCGCCGGGTACGCGGCATGCGTTGGTTGACATTTTCCGCCCACCAGTCGTGGTGCCACGTCACGTTCAGGTGCCCGACGTCTTCGGGCACGTCGTCGGCGGAGCCGATGAGGTTGGAGAAGCGATGCCCACTGGCCCCGGTGGAGTCGTTGCCGACGTTGTCGGTGCGCGACGTGTAGTGGAACTTCGTCCACGAGATCGTGATGAAGTCGGAGCCGGCGTTGATGTCCAGGTTGCCGTCCGTACCGTCGGAAATGTCGCAGTGGTCGAACCAGACGTGGTGCGAGGCCGACGAAACGGACACCGCGTCGGCGCCCGACGAGCAACCGACGGCGGCGTCGAAGGCTGGATCTTTGGTGCAGTCGCCGACGCCGTAGCCGACAATCTTGAGGTTGCGCACGATCACGTTGACCGATTTGCTCAAGCCGAGGTGGCCGTGAATTTCGGCGCCACACACGCCGACGATGGTCTTGTTCGAACCGATCGGGATGGCCGCGTTCGGTAGCTTGGCGTTCAAGTAGACGACCGCGGCCTGCGTGCCGCTGACGGCGGCCTTGAATGCATCGAGCGTGGTGACCACTTGCGGCGTGAGGTTGCCGCCACCGGTGGTGGTGGTTTGATTCATGCCGCTGACGGAAGCCCAACCCTGGACGGCCTCGGCTGCGGGCGGAGTCATGCAAGAACCCGAGCCTGCCGAGCCGCCGCCCGCGCCACCGGTCGCGCTGCCACCCGCTGACGAGCCGCCGTTCGCGCTGCCAGCCGTACCGCTGCCGGCGGTGCCCATTTTGCCGCCCGAGCCCATGCTCCCTGACACGCCGGTGCTACCTGCGCTCGCTGCGCCCCCGGTCGGGCTGCCGCCCGCGGGCGAACCGGCCGTCGACGCCCCGCCGCTGGTCGTGACCCCGGCGGTGCCGACCGCGGTACCCGCTGCCCCGGCATTCGGGAGCGCGCTCCCCCCGGCTCCGGGGTTTTCCGGCCCGCCAGAATCCCCAGAACAGGCGCAGGCAATCAGCGGCGCCAAAGCAACTAGTCCCAAAACGATCCGCGGCACTGAACTCATCTTCACGGTGAACCTTTGCGTGACCCGCGCGAGAGGTAACCCGATCCAGTTGCGGCCCAAGCTTCGAACCCGTCAAAAATCGCCCGCCGTGTGGGCGAGCGCAAGACGGTTTCCCAAACAAGGGCGACGGCACCCACCCCTTGCCGCGTCGCAAGCCCGCCGGCGGCTCAGGGCTCCGGGTCGGCCTTGCCGGTGCAGAGCTTGCGCACGACGGCTTGCTGCTTGGCGGTGATGACGAGGGGCTGCTCACGGTAGGTGTCGCGGATGGTCAAGACGCCGTCGGCGGCTTCGATCCACCAGCGCGGCTCATAGCGGTCTTCGTGAAAGTAGCCTTGCGATGCTGAGTAGTGGTCGGGCCGATCGACTTGGTCGTACGACATGCCGCCCGCGTTGACCTCCGGGTACTCGCGAGCGACGCGCGCGACATCGGCGGCGATGACCGGATGGCTGCCGACGATGAGGCCGACGGCTTCGGCGCAGGTCGTGGGGGTAGGGGTGGCGGTGCGCTGATCGGTCGGGGCGTCGCTCTCCTCGACGATGACCAGCTTGTTTTGGCTGGATTCGAGGACGAGGCGTGCGTCCACGGCCTTGAGCGTTCCGTCGCCGCTCAGTTTGGTGAAGCGGAGCACGAAGCCGTTTGGCCCCGTTTCGATCTTCACGTCGCTCACGCTCTGCCGAAACCGTGGCGCCTTTTCCAGCGCCAGCCGCTTGGCGGCCACGACTTCGGCGGCCGTCTTGCGACGTCCGTAAAAGACGACTTGGGGAGCGTAGAACGACGCGAGCTCATCGACGGCGTGCCGACTCAACGCCGAACTCCAAGCCATCAGGAGCGCTTCCGCGGGGAGAGGGACTCGGGGCGCGGACGTCGATGCGGAGGGCGCGGCGCTGGGCGGAGCGGTCGCGGCGGGCGCAGCGCTGCTGGGCTTGGCTTGGAGCGGCCGAGGCTCGGCTTCGTGGCGACAAGCGACGACCGCCACGAGCGCGGCAACCACCGAAAACCCCGTCCAGGTCGAGCGCAACATCGGCGGCAGCTTCGCCGACGCGCTCGGGCGGATCAAGGCGCGATGGTGAGCGAGCCCGCGTGACCATGCGCTTCAGCGAATCAGCGCGCGCGGCGATCGCTGGCGTCAGAAGGCGAGGTGGTACTTTCCCGCGACGGCGAGCAATCCCAAAAGATAGACGCTCTCCTGATAGTAACGGTATTGCCCGCTCTGCTGGGCAACGTTCCAAAGGTTGTCCACGTAAGTCTTGCGGTTCGCAGCGCTGGAGGCGAGCGCGCCGGCGGCCAGGGTCGCGGTGAGCGCCGTGGAGCCGCCGCCCGACGGGTTGGAGCCGTCGACGGCAAAGAGCGCGTTGGACACGTTGTTGGTGCCCAGATTGTTGGCAAAAAAGGCGTGGTATTTTTCGACCTGCGTCTTGAGCGAAGCGCTTTGGCTGACCCAGGCGTAGTCGAGGCTCATGTTCATGACCACGCGCCAGGCGTCGTATTTGAACTGATCGTGCCCGTCGCCGGCCGAGCCGGTGGTGGGCGCTCCGGCGAAGGTGGCGTAGTCGGGGTGCAAGCCCGTCGTGGCGTGGGCCGACTTGGCCAGGTAGGCGCGGCTGGTGGTGGCAATCGACTTCCACTTGTCGGCGTCCGCGGCGGGGCCGCGCTGCGCGAACAGCTCGTAGAACGCCGGCAAGTGGTAGCTAGGATCGGTGAACTCGTTCGACGCACCGTACGGCACGAACACGACCATGCTCTGCGTGGCGTGAATGATGGGGTTGCGGCCGTCGCCGGTGGCGGCGTTGTGCAGCATGGCCGCCGAGACGTTGTCGGCTTCCTGGCGGTAGTTCACCGTGCCGGCGCTGCCCCAGCGAAGATCGGCCAAGTACAGCGCGGCCGCGAAGTACTCGTCGCCGTCGGGCGCGGGAACGGTGGTCGGCGCGAAGGTGACGGTGCTGCCGCTCACGGTGCCTTGCCAGCGAAAATAGTACTTCCAGGCGCTGGTGGCGGTGTCCGCCGGGTACTGCATGTACGTCTTGGCAAACTTCCACAGCTTGTCGAATTCGTCGTGCAGATTGGCTTGGACGGCGATCATCATGCCGTACGACATGCCTTCGCTGCGGATGTCGTTCGAATCTGCAGCCCAAATGAACGCCATCGAAGCGTCGTTCGGTAGCTCGTAGTAGCAACGGTAGCCGCTGGCCACGGTGGGGGTGGTGGGCTCGGCCGTGCCGATGCCGAAGTAGCGGTTGATGGCCGTCGTGACCTTTTCGTCGGTCTCGGGTTGGGTCTTACCCGAGACGCTGACGAACAGGTTATCCGGTTGCATTGCCGAGCCGCTGCTGCCGCCGACCCCCGCGCCGCCGTTGCCGGAGCCACCCGAGCTGGCATTGCCGGCGCTGCCCCCACTCGCCGTGCCGCCGCTCGAGCCCCCGCCGTTGCCCGCCACGCCGGTGGTGGTGCCCGCGGTGCCGCCCGTGGTTGCGCTGCCGCTGGTGCCGTTCCCGGTGCCGGCGCTGCCAGCTCCCGGCGTGTTGGCCCCGTCAGAGCTCGAGGTACAGGCGCTCGACCCGAGCGCAACCAGCGCGGCCACGGCCAAATGCCCCACCTGGGACCGGTTCCAGATCATGAGCAACCATGAGGTGCAGCTGACGCTCCGTCAAGAACGATGGGACGGCTCCCCCTTTTTGCGGCGAGCGCTCACGCCGTACCCGGCCGTTTGCTACCGTGGCTCGTGGCCGCGATGATCGACGAAGCCGAGTTCGAGCAGCTAGTGAACCCGCACCGGCGGGAGCTCCACGCGCACTGCTACCGCATGTTGGGCTCGGTTGCCGACGCCGACGACGCGTTGCAGGAGGCCTTGCTCGGCGCGTGGCGTGGGTTTGCGGGTTTCGAAGGCCGTAGCACGCTGCGCTCGTGGCTGTTTCGCATCACCACCAACGCTTGCCTGCAGCTGCTGGCAGCTCGGCCACGACGGCAGTTACCGTTCGAACGCAGCGCGGCGGCCGAGCCCGACCGCCCGCTCGAGCCCCTGGTTGAAGGGCCATTGTGGCTGGAGCCATATCCCCATGATCCGGAAGCCGGCTTCGAGCTGCGCGAAAGCGTGGAGCTTGCCTTCATTGCCGCGCTCCAGCACTTGCCGCCGACCCAGCGCGCCACCCTGATTTTGCGCGAAGTCGTCGGGCTTTCGGCGCTCGAGGTGGCGGAGCTCCTCGACACCAGCGCGCCATCGATCGAAAGCGCGCTGCAGCGGGCTCGTCACGCCGTTCAGCAGCGCGTGCCTGCGCAGACCCAGCAAGTCACTTTGCGAGATTTGGGCAGCGCCGCCGAGCGCGAGCTGGTGGCGCGCTTCGTGACCGCTTGGGAAAGCCGCGACCCGCAGGCGTTGCTCGGGTTGCTGACCGAGGACGCCAAATTCGGCATGCCTCCCATCCCGAATTGGTTCGACGGCCGGGCCGACGTCGTGCGCTTTTTCGCCGAGCGCGTGTTCGCGACCCCGTGGCGGCTTCACCCTCTACGGGCGAGCGGCCAATTGGCGTTTGCGTGTTACCAGGCCCCGGATTTTCGGCTCGGAGCGCTCAACGTCATCACCCTGCGAGGCGCCGCCATCAGTGAATTGACGGGATTTTTGGACCCGGCTCTTCATGCTCGATTTTCTTTGCCGGAGCGATGAGCTTTCGCGCGCCGCCCACTCTGTATGGGCATGCAAAAAACCTACTGTGGCAGCTGCCACTGCGGCGCTGTCCGTTTCGAATGTGACCTCGACCTGGCCGCCGGCACGAGCCGCTGCAACTGCTCGTTTTGCCGGAAGAACCGCTTTTGGATGGCCATCGCGAAGGGCGACGCCTTTCGGCTGCTAGCCGGCGCCGACCAGCTGGTCGACTACCAGCACACGCCGAAGGGCAAGCCCGGGCCGTTTCTTCATCTGTTGTTTTGTGGGCGTTGCGGCGTGCGACCATTCAGCAAGGGCGGCTATTTGCCGGCTTTGGGCGCGGAATTTCACGCCGTCAACCTGGCTTGTCTCGACGACGCGAGCGTGGAGGAGCTGGCCAACGCCAAAGTGCGCTACGTCGACGGCGCGGGCGACGATTGGGCCCCGATTGAGGGTGAGACGCGCCACCTCTGAGGTTGCGCTTTTGGCCCGCCGCGCCGGCGTGTTACACGGCACCCTGCGTGCCCGTAAATCGTTGGCTTTCGTTGGTAGCTGCGGCCTCGTGGGTGTTGGGCTTCACGTCGTCGGCGTGGGCGCTGGACAAGCAGGGCAGCGCTCACGGCGGCCAGGTGGGCGGCGGAGCCAACGAATTCAATGTTTCGGGCGCGGCGATGTTGGGAGCGTCGCTCTACAACCCGTCCTACGCGGCCCGGCCCAACAACACGGGCTTGGCGCTCTTTCGCTATGCGCTGCACTTGGACGTGGATTTACTGGGGCGCTTGCTGTCGATACCGATCGACGTGAACGTGCTCACCGATCGCGAGCGCAAGAAGGCGCTGGTCTTTGCGCCGTCCGAGCTGGACCTGATCGGCGGGCTCACGTCTACCAACAGCTTGACGCGCGGCTTCGATTTGGAGCTGGGCGCGCGCGTCGAGCACGATCGTCCCGTCGACCGCGGTAACTTCACTCAAACGTACGTCGATGCTCGCGCCCGGCTCTTGTATTCGGCCGCGGCGCTGTCGCCTTCGCTCGGTCGCAGCTTGTTGGACGGGGACGTGTCGGGTTACGTCACCCTCGGCTGGTTCGCGGTGAATCCCACCTACGCGGCGCGTCCGGACAACACCGGCCGGGCGCTGCTCAGGTACGCCGAGCACACCGAGCTGTCGCTATGGCACCGCCGGCTGGCGCTGGGTGCCGACGCCACGTTCTTCAGCGATCGCAGAGCCGACAACCCCGTGGCCCCGAGCGAGCTCGACGTCACCGGGGAGCTGATCGGCCGCGCCGACCCGTTCGAAGTGCACGTCGCGTACGAGCGAGACATGCCTATCGACCGCGGCGGGCTCACTCAATCGCTGCTGTACGTGATTGTCGCCTACGGCTTCGATTTTCACGATGCCTTGCACCCGCCGCCCGCGCATCAGTGACCGGCGCTGCGCAACCGCTTCTCGAGAAAGTGACGCTCGGCGTCGTTGCGTGAAAGGCCGATGGCGGCGCTGAAGTGTTGCCGCGCGGCTTCCAAATGGCCGAGCCGGAGCTCGAACTCGCCGAGCGCCGCGGGATAGAATGGGTACGACGCGAGCCGTTCCACCTCGGCGATGGCGCGTAGCTCGCCGAGCGCGCGGGCGGCGCCGTCGCGGTGACCGAGCGCGATGGCGCGGTTGAGCGCGACGACCGGAGACGGAGCCACGTTCATCAACCGGTCGTATAGCTGAACGACCGCGGTCCAATCGGTCGCGGCAAAGCTCGGCGCGCTGACGTGGGCCACCGCGATGGCGGCTTCGACGTGGTAGGCGCTGAGCTCGTCGCCGCTGGCGCTGGCGTCGAAGTGGCTGAGACCGCGCGTCAGCAGCCGTGCGTCCCAGCGTGAGCGGTCTTGCTCGTAGAGCGCGACCAGCTCGCCAGCGGCATCGAGCCGCGCCGGCAGGCGCGCCGCATTCAGGTACATCAGCGCCAATAGCGCCTGCGTCGTCGGAGTCGCGGCGGGGGCGTGTTGGGCGAGCAAGCTGGTGAGGCGCAGCGCTTCTTGGCACAGCTCCTGCCGAACGACGTCGAGCCGCCCGCCGCCGTGGTAGCCCTCGTTGAACAAAAGGTACAAGGCTTGCCGTACCGTCGTTAGGCGAGCCGCAAACTCGGCGTCGGCCAAGTCGAACAGCGTTTTGCTCTCGGCCAACGTGTGCTTGCCGCGCGAGATGCGCTTTTCGATCGCCGCCTTTTCCACAAAAAGAGCGGAGGCGATCTCGCTGGCGCCAAAGCCGCACAAAATGTTCAAAATGAGCGAGATTTGCGCGGCTTCGGCCAGGCGCGGGTGGCAGCACGAAAACATCATGCGCAGCTGCTCGTCCTGGATGCTGCCGGCCAGGAAGGCATCGTCGACGGCGTTGGCCAGCTCGCCGTCGACGTCCAAACGCCGCGACAGCTCGGGAGCCAAGCTGCGCACGGTGCGCTCTTGCCGCAGCACGTCGAGCGCCCGGTGCTTGGCGGTGGCCAGCAGCCAAGCGGACGGATTTTCGGGAATGCCGCGCACCTTCCACACCTCGAGCGCCCGGCAGAAGGCGTGCTGCGCCACGTCTTCGGCCAGGGCCAGGCGATGCACCCCGAACAGCCGCGCCAGCGCCGCCACCAGCCGCCCCGACTCGTGGCGGAAGAAATGCGGGTCCACCTCCACGCGTGCCGCTAGCCCCGGCCGTAGGTGAGCATGACATTGCCGGTGGCGAACGCCTTGGCTTCCAGCAACTTCAAGCCCACGCGCTTCGACAAATCGCCCAGCAGGGTTCGGCCCTGGCCCAGCAACACCGGGCACACGACGAAGCGATATTCGTCGATCAGGCCGTGCTCGCTGAGCTGTGAAACCACCGATCCGCTGCCGAAAATCAGCAAATCTTTGCCGGGCTGCTGCTTCAGCCGAGCCACTGCCTTGGCGTCGAGCGTGGGCAGCACCTCGCTGTTGTGCCAGCTCGCTAGGCGCAAGCTCGTCGAGAACACCAGCTTCTTCGTGGCGTTGAGCCATTCCGCCATCGCGACGAAGGCCGGGTCGCGCTTGTTGCTACGGTGTGGTCCGGCGGCGTCCATGTTTTCGAGCGCGTGGGGCCAGAACGACGCGAACTGCTCGTAGGTGCGGCGCCCGAACAAGATGGTGTCGGTAGTCGGCATGCCCGCCACCGCTCGAGCGTGAATCTCCGGATCGGAGACGACCCAGTCGAGGCCCCCGTCGGGGTCGGAGAAGAAGCCGTCCGCCGACACCTGATTGAACATCAAAATGCGGCGCGCGCTCATGTGCCGGCTCCTTCGAAGTTGGCATCCATGACGGGCCGGATTTCGACGCCGCCTCCGCCTTGCGCCAGCGGGCAGCTCTTGGCAATTTCTACCGCATGCTCGAGGTCGCGCGCCGCGACCACGATGAAGCCGAGCACGATGTCCTTGGCCTCGGTGAAGGGGCCGTCGGTGACGGACAGCGCCTTACCCCGCACCGTCTTGCCGCTGCGTTCCAGCGGGATGCCGGGATTTTTGAGCTGGCCTTTGGCTTCCAACTCTTTGATCCAGGCGACCCAGGCCTGCAGGCTTTTTTGGGCGCGCTCCGGCGTGCCCATCGCCTCCTGGTAATTTTCTTCGTCGCTCCGTAGCAAAAATACGAATTCGCTCATGATTACCCGAAGACGTTCGACGCCGTCGGCGCCGGACATTTTTTTTAGGGGTCGTTCACTTCACGGACGTCGACCTCGTTGTCGCCCAAAATGGCCGAATAGCGGTCGGCCCAGGCCAGCGCCTCGGCCTTGGAAGGCAAGCTGAGCAGCGAGAAGCCGGCGATCAGCTCTTTCGACTCGGCGAAGGGGCCGTCGACCCAAACGCGCTTGCCCTGACCGGGCGGCGACAGGCGGGCTCCGCGGGCGCTGGGGGCCAGGCTCTCCGCCGCCAACACGGCCGCGTTGTCCGAGAACGACGCCGAGAGCTTTTTGACAGCGGCGGCGTGCTTGCCCGCGGTGCCACCCGCTTCGTCGGCAGAGGTGGACTTGCACAACAGCAAGAAGCGCTCCGGGGCGGCCGCGGGCTTGGGCATCAAGCCAAGATCCCAGGGCTCGACGACGGGACCGACCTCGATTTCGACGTCGCCGAGCGAGCCGGCCAAGGTTCGAGCGTGGGCGATGGCGTCGTCGAACGATTTGGCGCTCAGCATCGTCATGGAGGCGACCAGCTCGTTCGAGCCGCGGTAGGGGCCGTGGGTGACGGTGCAATCCCCGCCGACGCACTTCAGACGCGCGCGCTGGGCCGAGCGGTGCAAGCCCGCGCCGTTGAGGAATACCCCTTCTTTCAGGCTGCCCTGCACGAGCGCGCCCATGTTCTGAATGATCTCCTGGCTGGGCGGGCCGCCAGCTTCCATGTTGGCGTCGACCTTGTGCATCACGATGTAGCGCATGGCGCCTCTTTACCGCCTTACGCGACGAGCTTCCACAAGATGCCCAAGGCCGCGCTGCCCGCCAGCGTTTTTGGCAGGCCCAGCTTGAAGCGAAACATCGACAGCATGGCCAACACCGCCAGAGCTGCTGCCGCGATGTCGACGCTGGCCAAATCGGGAATCAACAGCCGCAGCGGTCCGAAGTGCTGCTCGCCCACGCGCCGGAACACGACGTGCAGCCCGAACCACAGAGAAAGGTTGAGGATGACGCCGACTACGGCGGCCGTGATGGCTGCCAGCGCCGCGCGCAACGGGCGGCTTTGCCGCAGCGCCTCGATGTAGGGCGCCCCCAAGAAGATCCACAAGAAGCAGGGCACGAACGTCACCCAAACCGTGACCAGCGAGCCCAACACGCCCGCCAACAACGGCGGCAGGTCGCCGGGGTGGCGAAATGCCCCCATGAAACCCACGAATTGCACGACCATGATCAAAGGCCCCGGGGTGGTTTCGGCTAGGCCCAAACCGTCGAGCATCTCGCCCGGGTGCAGCCAGTGGAAGGTGTCCACGGCTTCCTGGGCAATGTAGGCCAGCACGGCGTACGCGCCGCCAAACGTGACCACTGCAGCACGCGAAAAGAACGCGCCCTCTTGCCAGAACACCGATGTGGCACCGAGCCGTTGGCGCAGCAAAACGAGGGGCACGCCCCAGAGCACGCCCGCCACCAGCAGCACTCGCACCGCGCGCGCGCTCGACGGACGCGTGTGAGCAAGCTCACCCGCTTCTGCCATGCGATCGATGACGGTGGCGTGCGTACCGGCAGGCTTGGCGCTGGGCGCCTGAGGGAACGCGCCGGGGGCAAGCCGGCTGCCGACCAAGCCGGCCGCGGCCGCGGCCAGCACCACCAACGGAAACGGAACCTCGAAAAAGAAGATGGCGACGAAGGCCAGCGCCGCCAGCACCATCAACAGCGCGCTCTTCAGCGCGCGCTTGCCGATGCGCAGCACCGCTTCCACCACGACCGCCAGCACCGCCGCCTTCAGGCCGAAAAACAACGCTGCCACCGCGGGCAGCTGTCCGAAGCCGGCGTACAGCAGGCTCAACAGCAAGATCGCCGCGAAGCCTGGCGCCACGAACAGGATGCCCGCGACCAGGCCGCCGCGCGTCTTGTGCATCAACCAGCCAATGTAGGTGGCCAGCTGCTGCGCCTCTGGCCCCGGGAGCAGCATGCAATAATTGAGTGCGTGCAAGAACCGCTCTTCGTCGATCCAGCGGCGCTTGTCGACGAGCTCCTGGTGCATGAGCGCCACTTGTCCCGCCGGTCCGCCGAAGCTCAGAAGCCCAATCTTGGCCCACACCAGCACGGCTTCGCCGAAGCTCACGTGCGTCGAGGGCGCGGCTGCGGCGGGGGCAGGCGCGACGGGGGCGGGCCGGGGCGCGGTTTCGAGGGTCACGTGGTCCTTCTAGCCCAGCCCCGCTGCCGTTATGCTGAAGGTTCTCGTTCGACGCGGATTTTTGCATGCGCTCGATTGCCAGCCTGACCATCGCTTGTTGTTGGCTGCTTCACGTAGCCGGTGCGCAAGCGGCTCCGACCGAGCCCGACCAAGAGCAGCAGCTGCGTGCCGAAGCCAGCCGGGCGCGTACCTGGCGCTACGCCTGGTCGGGAGTGAACGCGGGGCTGACGGTCGGGGCATTCGTGGCGTTGCCGCTGGACCGCCGTGAATCTCGTCCGGACTGGATCGTTTCCGGTGCCGGCTCGGGTCTCACCCTGCTCAGCACGTTCTTCATGCCGCTGCGCGTGGAGTCGGCGGTTGCGGAGCTCGACGCCTTGCCCCCTGGCCAACGCGCCGCGCGCTTGCCCCGGCTCTACCGCGAAAGCGCGGCCGACGAACGCGAGCGGGTTTCGTGGCCGTGGCACCTGGCCAACGTCGGTCTGTCGGCGCTGGCCGGCGGCATCATCGCGTTTGGCTACGACCACTACGTGAGCGGGGCCATCACGGCCGCGGTCAGCACCTCGCTGGGAGAAGCGCAATTGTTCACTCAGCCAATGCGGCTTGGAAGCGCCGGCTCCGGACGGCTGCCGCTCGTGCCGCGTTTGGCGTTCACGCCGGGTGCAGGGTCGTCGCCGCCGTTGTGGACGCTCTCGCTGGCCGGTGTCCTCTAGCGCCGGGATTTCGTCGTTGCGGAAGCGGCCCGCGCTGTAACCGTCAGCGCGCGAGCGGGCGCTCGGCCACGATGCGAAACAGACGGTCTCGACGGTTACCTTCACTCCAGGTGTAGAGCGCAATCCGCTCCAAGGTGGCCGAAACGCCGAGCAGATCGAGCTGCGCGGCCCAGGCCAACCCGGCGTCGCGCGCGGCCTTGGTGGCGTTGGTGCGCGGTCGCGCGATGGTGACATGCGGCTTGGGCGGGCGTTGCTCGCGCCGGCCCAGCGCGGCTTCGCTGACCACGTCGCGCAGTGAAACGATCAGCTGCGTGGTCGGCTCACGTCCGCGTTCGAGCAACGCCGACAGCGCCGAGTAAGCCCGCGCCGGCCCCATCGGCACTACTGGGCCGAGCGACACGTCGAGGCACGACGCCGGCCTTTGGGTGAGCGCCTCGTCCAGCGCGGCCAGGGCCCGCTCCGCCGCGGCCTGCCCGCAGCCACCGAGAAACGACAGCGTCAGGTGCACATCCTCCGCATGAAACAGCCGAATGAACGGGGGCGGTGCCGGCAAGCTCTCCACGAACCGACCACTGACGGGAAAAGCGAAGAAGAAGTTCGGTCGCGGCATGGCTAGACAGCGGCGGGCGCCGACTGGCGCGGTATGTTAGGCGGCATGAGCGGCCGGGCAAAGCGCTGGGAGTCGACGCTGCCGCTCATTGCGGCATTGGCGGCGCTCGGCTGCGCAGGCAACGACGCCGACGTGCGCGTCGGCTCCGTGCGGTCGCTGGGAGTGATGCCCACGCCCATGGGCATCGTGGGGCGCGACGGCGGTGTGAGCGGGCGTTTTCAAGGTCGCTCGGTTTGGGTGTACGGCGATTCGGTTACGACTGACGCTGGCACGTACCCAAATACCTGGCGCAACAACACCATGTCGTGGACCGAGGACCTGGACGCCTCCGACGGCATCGACCCGCTCGAGCAACCTTGCGACGAAACCGGCGCTCCACGCGAATTTTTCCCGCGCACCGAAGAAGAAGACACGTTCAACGCCGCGCACCTAGACCACGGTGACGGCACCTGCGACGCCACCGACGGAGAGCCGTGCGGCGCGCGCATCGCCATCTGGGGCAGCGGCCCCGTGCAAGACATCGAGCGGGGGCGGGCGCTGTTGACGTATGGCAAGGTGCACGCCGCACCCGGTGAGTTCAACTTCTCGATCGTCGGCACGTCGCTGGCCGTATGGACGGACTTCGACCAAGGCCCGACCCGGCCGCTGGTGGAAGGCACGCTGGAAGATCCGCGTCTGCTGTTTTCGCCGACGGAAGGCGAATTTGCCATACCGGCGGTCCACGACGGCTTCTTGTATCTGTTTTCGTGCTCGGGCGCGGGCGCCGCGGCCCACACGTGTCGGCTGGCGCGGGCCGAGCTCGAGCACGTGTTGGAGCGCTCGGCGTGGCGTTTCCGCGGCGCCAACGTGGGGGACTGGGTCGAAACCGCGGACCGCGCCGCACCGCTGTTCGAAGGCTCGCCGAACATGACCGTGCATTTCAACGAGCAGGTCGGGCGTTGGCTCGCGCTCTACATCGGCTGGGGAAAAATCGTGCTTCGCTCCGCGCCCGAGCTCGGAGGTCCCTGGTCGGACGAGCTCGAGGTATTCGAGCCTCCCGAAGACAACGCGCTCCACGCCCTGGCTCACCCGGAGTTTCAGGAGCAGCGCGGCAAGGTCGAGTACGTGAGCTACCTCGCGGAGAATCACTTTCACCTGCTGCGCGTCGAGCTATCGCGCCCCTAGCGGCGGCCGTTCGCCGAGGCGCCGAGCTTCGACGCCTCGTGCCGGAGCGTGGCAAAGGTTAATTAACGGCTAAAGTGTCTCCTTGACAGGTCGCAGGTTTTGGCTCAATAGTTAGGCGAATGCTTAACCAAGGCGCCGCGCTCGATCAGGTGTTTCAGGCTCTTGCCGACCCCACGCGGCGCTGGATGGTCGAGCGCCTCAGTCGCGGCCCGGCTTCCGTCAGTGAGCTGGCCAAGCCGCTCACCATGTCGCTACCGGCGGTCGTGCAGCACTTGCAAGTCTTGGAGCAAAGCGGCCTCGTGCGCTCCGAAAAGGTGGGGCGGGTGCGCACCTGTCGCATGCAGGCCGAGGGGCTACGTACGGCCGAGCATTGGATCAACCAGAGGCGAGACGCTTGGGAGCGCCGCCTCGATCGCCTTGGCGAATTTCTCGCCGAGACTGACCCCGAGCCGAAGAAGAAAGCCAAAAAGAAGTAGCCATGCCCACCTCCGAAAAGCGCAGCGTCGTCCACAGCACCTTCTGCCTCGAGCGCAGCTTCGACGCTTCTCCCGAGCGCGTGTTTCAAGCTTTTTCCCAGCTCGAAAACAAAGCCCGGTGGTTCAGCGGCCCCGAACAGTGGGTCGCTCACAAGCGTGAATTCGACTTTCGGGTCGGTGGCCGTGAAATCTTGAGCGGTGGGCCCAAGGGTGCGACGCCTCACACCTTCGACGCGCGCTATTTCGACATCGTTCCCAACCAGCGCATCGTCTACGCCTACGACATGTACGTGGGCGAACGAAAGCTCTCGGTGTCGCTGGCCACCATCGAGCTACGGGCGCAGGGCAAGGGGACGCACCTGGTCATGACCGAGCAGGGCGCCTACCTGGATGGGGTGGAGGACGGCTCGCAACGGGAAGCGGGCACGAAAGAGCTGCTGGAAAAGCTTGGCCGCAGCCTGACGGACTTCGTGGCCTAGGCGTGGTATCGAATTTGCCACGGCGATGGGCGGCAAACGGACGCGCACAATCGAATTCGACGACCCCGAGCTCACCACGGCCGGCGCCGTCGGTAAACCGGGCATCGAGTTCTTGCGCGAGCTCATCGCCGGCACCGTGCCGCCCGCGCCCCTGCAGCAAACGCTCGGTTTTCAGCTGGTCGAGGTGAGCGATGGCTTCGCGCGCTTCGAGCTCACTCCGGGTGAGCACCTGTACAATCCGTCCGGCGTCGTACATGGCGGTGTCGCGGCCACCTTGCTCGACTCCGCCATGGGCGCCGCGGTGACGACCACGCTCGACGGCCTGACTGGCTACACCACCGCCATGCTGACCGTGCACCTCACGCGTGCCATCACCTCGCGCACCGTCAAGGTTTCCGCCGAGGGTTGGGTCGTACATCGCGGCAGCCGGCTGGTGACGGCGGAGGGCCGCCTCACCGACGAGCAAGGGCGTCTGCTCGCCCACGGCTCGGCTACCTGCGCCCTGTCCGAGCGCAGCAGCGGCTCGAGCCTGGCCCCGCAAACCTAGCGAAATCGCATCATTCGTCCGATTTTGGCGGACGTTTCGCATACTGCAGCACGTCGGATGCAATCTCGTCGATCCAGCCTGCGCGCGAGCTGGGAAAAGCATCGGCGTACGGAACGTACGGCTTGATGTCGAGGATGGGCGTGCCGTCCAGCAAGTCGACGCCGCGCACGTGCAGCCGGTGCCCTTCGATGCGCACCAGCTGTACCGCGGAGAGACCGAGCGGGTTCGGGCGATCGGGCGAGCGCGTCGCGAACAGACCTCGGCGCACGCGCGCGCCGCGCGGTGGGCGCACCAACGGGCCCCACGTACCGCTGCGATGTAAGAAGCTGAGCACCCAAAGCCGCTCGATCCCGACCAGGTCGCCGAGCGCGGAAAGCGGGATGCGCTCGGCGTCCAGCTCCAGCACGGCGTCGAGGTCCGAATCGATCGCCGAGGCCTGCTGCGGAGTTCCGAAGCGCCGCTGGTAGGGCGAGCAGACCCAGCCGATCGGCGTGAGCGAAAAGGGGCCGCGGGGCCGTTGGCCGTCGTCTGCTGCGGAGCCGAGCATGGCTGAAGTCCATAGCCGAGCGATTCTCGGCGCGCTACCGCCACACCCGGCGATCAGGAGCCCGCCGCGCGTCGGCCTACTCGGCTTGGTTGCGCATGAAATCGGCGACTTCGCCGAGCTTTTCGTCCAAAAAGGCGCGCAGCGAGGGGTCGATGGTGTCGTGAGCCAGCGCCTGGCGCATCGCCCGCATCCAGGCATCGCGCATGGCTTGGGTGACGGCGACGTGGGCGTGGCGCATGCGCAGGCGGGGGTGGCCGTTCAAGCGCACGTAGTCTTGCGGGCCGCCGAGCCAGCCGATCAAGAACAGCGCGAACTTGTCACGCGACTCGCGGCTGACTTTGCCATTTTCTAGTCGATGCAGCGCGGCCAAGGCCGGCTCGCTCTCGTCCATGGCGTCGTAAAAGCGCTCGACCAGGGCGCGCACGGTGGCTTCACCGCCGATGCGCTCGAAGGGCGTTTGGTTGCCGGTTGCGGGGTCGCTCATGGCCAGGCGCTGTTTAGCACGCGGCGTCCTGCGCGCCTCACAAGAGGCGGGTCATGGTGAGCTCGGTGCGGGGCTCCGGATCGCGAAAGGCGTCTTCTTCGCGCGCAATGGCGCGAAAACCCTCCGATTCATAGAGACCGACCGCGCGTGCGTTGTGCGCGGCCACCGTCAGGTTCACCTTGGCGACGCCCGGCAGCTCCCCCGCGCGCGCCAGCGCGGCCTGCAGAAGCCGGCGACCGACGCCTGCCCCGGCGCTGTTTTGCGCCACGTACATGCGCAAAACCCAAGCAATATGTCGGCGCTTCTCGCGCCCTTGTTCGCGCTCCAGCGTCACGACCCCGAGCCACTGACCGGCGCGCTCAGCCACGAAGGTGGTGCCCTCCGTGCCGTGCTCGGTTTTGAACGGCGCGGCCGCCATGTCGGCGGGTGAGATCCGCAACGTATCTGGGTGCGTGCGCACACCTTGCAGTAAAAACTCGTGGTAGCGCGGGGCGTCTTCGGCCGTGAGCGCGCGGAGAACGATGTCGTCGTCGGTCTGGGCCATCAGTCGAGCGGGAAGGCGAGGGGAGCGTTCGGATCCAGCTCGGTAGCGGCCGGAGGCTCGGGCGGTGCCGTTGCCTCCAGGGCTTTGCCCGGCGTCCGCCACCAAGGCACGGGCGCGCCGCTCCGCCCGGGCTCGACCGCTTCCCCCAGCTGCGGCATGAGCAGCGGCACGCCGCTGCCCGCCTTCAGCAGCACCTCCGCCGGTTCGTCCCAGTCGTGCATGGCCAGGTTGAAGGTGCCCCAATGCACCGGCAAGAAACGCGTGCCCCGCAGCAGCTGAAAGGCCTTGAGCGCATTCTCGGGCCCCAAGTGGATGTCGCCCCAGGCGGGATGAAAGGCGCCCACCTCCAGCGCTACCAAGTCGAACGGGCCGAGCTTGTCGCGGATGCTGGCATATTCAGTGGTCAGGCCCGTGTCCCCGCTGAAGAAGAAGCCGTGCCGCTCGCCACGCAGCGCAAACGACGACCAGGCCGTCGTGTTGCGCATCCCGGGGGCCCGCCCCGAAAAATGCTGCGACGGCGCTGCCGTCACGCGGGCGCGCCCGCCGGCAATCGGTGTGCTCTCCCACCAGTCCAGCTCGGTGATGCGCTCTTCGGCAATGCCCCACGACTCCAAGTGCGCCCCGACGCCGAGGCTGGTGATGAAGGGCACGTCGCTCTTGGCGAGCTCCAAAATGGTCGGATAGTCGAGGTGATCGTAGTGATCGTGCGAAACGATCACGGCGTCGAGCGGTGGCAATTGGCCAAGCTGCACCGGCACGGGGTGAAAGCGCTTGGGGCCCGCAAAGCCAACCGGTGAAACGCGCTCGCCCCAAACCGGATCGGTCAGCACGCGCACGCCGTCGAGCTCGACCAGCAGCGTGGAGTGGCCGAGCCAAGTCACGCGCAGGCCCGTCTCCGGCGCCTCGCCCCAACTGGGCCGAGGGTCGGACGTGGCAAGCGGTGCGCTCGGCACGCTCCGCCCACTGGTACTGCAAATGAAGTCGCCAATCGACGGCATGTTGCCGCCTTTGAGGCCCGGCAAGACCGGGTGCACATTCCTGAATTCCCCGTCCCGGTAGCGGGGCGAGCCCTGCATGCGCTCCAGCCGAAGGCCGCTCGCCTGCTTTCCGAACGGGGTTTTCATGCCTTGTGCCTAGCGCCGGCGGCCAAGAACCGGAAGAGCCTGCCTGCGCGCTCCACGTTTTTTCACAGAGAACCTGCCGTTTCGTGGTGCGAGAGCAAGCCTTGCCGGGGTGCTTGTCGCCTCGCGGGGTCTCGCGGGCACCATGTCGTGACCGTATCGAAACGCGCCACGCGCGCCATCGTATCGAAATGCTCCACGTTGCTCGAGCGACGCGCTCGCGCAAGCATGAGCCGCCATGGGACACGTACCGCTGCTCGACGAGCTGGCGATCGTCGCCGCGCTGGCGGTGTTCGTCACCGTCGTGCTCGCGCGCTTGAAGCTGCCCACTGTCGCCGGCCTGCTGTTGGCGGGCGCGTTGCTTGGACCCTTCGGGCTGCGCCTGGTGTCGTCCGTGCACGCCATCGAAGTCTTGGCCGAGGTCGGGGTCGTGCTGTTGCTGTTCTCGATTGGGCTGGAGTTTTCGCTGGCGCGCTTGCGCGACGTGCTGCGACAAGTGGCGCTGGGCGGTGCGCTGCAGGTCGGTCTCACCACCGGCGTCACCACCGGCGTTGCCGTGTTGCTAGGGCAGCCGGTGGGACGCGGCTTGTTCTACGGCTTCGCCTTCGCGCTCTCGAGCACCGCCATCGTGCTGCGCGCGCTGTCCGAACGGCGTGAGCTGGACGCGCCGCACGGCAAGTTCATCGTCGGAACCCTGATCTTCCAAGATCTGTGCGTGGTACCGATGGTGTTGATCGTGCCGTTGCTGGGCGCGGGCAACCCGGCGGGGCATGCGGCGGCCAGCGTTGGCTTGGCGCTCGGCAAAGCCGCCGTCGTGGTGACCGGCACGGTGCTGCTCGCGCGCTTCGTCGTGCCCAAGATTTTGGGTTGGGTGGACGCCAGCCGTAGCCGCGAGGTGTTCTTGCTCGCCATTCTGGCGCTATGCATCGGCACGGCGTGGCTCACGTCCATGGTCGGCTTGTCGCTGGCGTTGGGGGCGTTTCTGGGCGGCATGGTGGTCGCCGACACCGAGTACAGCCACCGCGCCATGGGCGATATTTTGCCGCTGCGGGACGCGTTCGTGAGCGTGTTCTTCGTGTCGCTGGGCATGTTGTTCGACGTGCGCGTGGTCGCCTCGCACCCGCTGTTGGTGTGCGGATTGCTAGCCGGCTTCTTGATCGCCAAAGGGCTGTTGGCCACGCTCGCGGCGATGGCCATGCGCTTTCCGTCGCGCGTGGCGTGGCTGGCAGGCGTTGGACTGGCGCAATTCGGCGAGTTCGGGTTCGTGCTTTCGCGGCTAGCGCAGACCAGCGGCGTCGTCACCGAGCAGCAGGTGAGCCCGCTCTTGGCCGCCGGCATCGCCAGCATGTTCTTGACGCCCCTGCTCGTGCGCGCCGCTCCGCACATCACCGCTGGCGAACGGTTGTTGGCCCCGCTCGAGCGCTTGATCGGTGTGCGCAGCATCGACGAGGCGGACGAGAGCAGGAAGCTCGAAAATCACGTGATTGTCATCGGTTTTGGCGTCGCCGGTCAGCTCACCGCCCGCGCGCTCCAGGCCGCCGGCGCGCCGTTCGTGGTGCTCGAGCTGAACGCCGACAACGTGCGTCGCGGCAAGCTGCAGGGCCTGCCGGTGTACTACGGCGACGCCACCAGCGAAGAGGCGCTCGGTCACGCTCACCTCCAAGAGGCGCGGCTGGTCGTGCTGCTGATGAACGATCCCCAAGCCGCCCAGCGCATCGTGGACATGCTGCGGCGCGTCGCGCCCAACGTGCCGGTGCTGATGCGCGCGCGCTACCTGGCCGAGCGCGAAGGCCTGTTAAAAATGGGCGCGCGCGACGTCGTTGCCGAAGAAGTGGAAGGCGCGGTCGAGGTCATCGCGCGGCTGCTGCGCAGCATCGAAGTGCCGCGCAACGTCATCGAAGCCAGCCTGCAGAGCATCCGTTCGGAAACTCAAACCAGCGAGCGCAAACAAACCCTGCCGCGCGCCCAGCTCGGCGAGCTGCGCGCCCTGTCCGAGCTCAAGATCGAGTCGGTGCTGGTGCGCGAAAACAGCGTCGCCGCCGGCTCTTCAGCGGCGAAAATGCGCCTGCGTAGCACCACGGGCGTGCTGGTGGTCGGCGTGCAGCGCGCCGAAGAGCTGCTGCAAAATCCCGATCCTCACGCGCCCTTCGCGGCCGGCGACGTCGTGTACGTCGTCGGCACCTCCCACGCCATCCGCGAAGCCATCCCACTGTTCGACGCCTGAATCCACGAAGGGGCTGCCAATCCGCAGCCCGAATCGCAGAAGCTTCTGTAGCGGATACAGGCCACCCTCGCCCGATCGAGATCTTGAAGTAGGCGGCTCATCATTGGTCTCATTTCAGCTGCTAGCGACGCGCCTCCACGTTTCGTCCCTCGCTCCGTCGCCGAATGACTTCGCATGCGAAGTCATTTCGATGAGCAGATCGCTGGCTGGCGTTCACTAGTGAATACGAACCGTTGCAGGTCTGCTGCGGGTGGAATGGAGATGACTTCGCATGCGAAGTCATTCTGGCGCGAGCAAAGGGCGAGCGGACTACCGTGGCGTCGCGAGACTTCGCTGGGCGACCGCGTGGGGCTGCTGGCGTTCTGACAGCCCCATTCAAGTTCCTGAGATCAACAGGGAGGACGGGAGGACGGGAGGACGCAGGGAGGCGAGAACGCATTTTTGTTTTTGGAGGACCAAAACCAAAAATATTTCCCTCGTGAGAAAGCTGGAGGGCCGAGCCCGCGACGCTGCTGCAGAGTCGCGGGCGGCAGCGCGCACCCCAAATTCTCGCCTCTGTCTCGTCCTCCCGTCCTCCCGTCCTCCCTGTGAAGAAAATCTCGATCGCTCGAGGTGGCCTCGCGCCGCTACAGAAGCTTCTGCGATTCAGGCTGCGTTTGGGCAGCCCTGCAGCCCACGCCTAGTGGGTCGATGGCCCGTGTTATCGCCCCCGCGGGCGGCGGGTGGCCGGTGCTTGGCTCTTCCGTTAGAGTGCGCGGCGATGCAGCGCGGTGACGATGGTTGGCTGAGCTTTTCGGCGACAGAGGTCGGCAATTTCTTGGCTTGCCAGCACCTCACGTCGCTCGAGCTGCAAGTGGAAGCGGGGTTGCTGACGCGGCCGGCGCAAAACGACATCGAGCGGCGCTTGCTGGAGAAGCGAGGCTTGGAGCACGAGGCGCGCGTGCTCGACTACTTTCGAGCAGCGGGCCGCGGGATTGTCACGCTGCGGCCGGCGCCGGGCGCGGAGGGCACCCGTCGCGCTGCCGAACAGACGCTTCAGGCCATGAGCGCAGGCGCGCCGCTGATCTACCAAGGCACCTTGCTGACGCCGGGCTGGGTCGGGCGACCCGACTTCTTGCAGAAGGTCGAGGGCGGGGGCGGGCGTTGGCCACACCACTACGAGCCGGTGGACGCCAAGCTTTCGCGCGAGGCCAAGGCGCGCGCCGTGTTGCAGCTCTGCGCCTACGCCGACCAGCTGCACGAGCTGCAGGGCGTATTTCCACGGTATTTGCACGTGGCGGGCGGCGGCGCCGAGCTTTCGCTGTCGAGCTTGTTGAGCGCGGACTACGCCGCCTATTTCCGCAGCGTGCGCCAGCGCATGCAAGCGTTCGTCGCCGGTGCCGCCTCCGAGAGTGCTCCATATCCGGAGCCGGCCGAGCATTGCGCGGTCTGCCGCTACTGGAAGCGTTGTGAAGACCGCCGTCGCGCCGACGATCACTTGTCGCTAGTCGCCGGCATCACCCGCCGCCAGCGCGACAGGCTCAACTTGGCGGGCGTCGGGCGGCTCGAAGAGCTGGGCGTCTTGGATCGTGAACGCCGCATCGAAGGCATTCAGGTCGACTCGCTGGAGCGCGTGCGCGAGCAGGCGGCGCTACAGCTCAAGGGGCGCTGGGCGGGACGGCCTCTGTACGAGCTACTGAAGAATGACACCGCCGGCATCGGTCTCGAGGCGCTGCCCAAGCCCACGCCGGGCGATTTGTTTTTGGACTTGGAAGGCGACTCGTTCGTGCAGGGCGAAGGGCTCGAGTACTTGTTCGGTCTCGTCGATTTCGGCGAGCCGGAGCTCGACTTTACCGTGCGAGACGCGCCGGGGCCCGCGCGTTATCAGGCGTTTTGGGCCAAAAATCGCGCCGAGGAGAAGCTCGCGTTCGAGCGCGTCATCGACCGGGTGCTGCTGGGGCGCCAGGAATTTCCGGACCTGCATCTCTATCATTTCGGGCACCGCGAAGCCGACGCCCTGAAGAAGCTGTCGTGCCGGCATGCGACGCGCGAACAGGAGGTCGACCAGTTGCTGCGCGAGGGCGTGCTCGTCGATCTACTGCCGGTGGTGCGCCACGGTCTGCGCGCGTCGGTCGAAAGCTATAGCCTGAAGGAGCTGGAGAGCCTGCACGGCTACCAACGCCAGACGCCGCTGCGCGAAGCGGCGCGCGCCATGCAACTGTTCGGCTGGTGGTTAGAGACCGCGGATGAGGTCTTGCCGTTGGTCGAGCTGCAAGCCTCGATTCAAAGCTACAACGAGGACGACTGTCACTCCACCGCTCGGTTGCGCGACTATTTGGAACGTCTGCGCCTGGAGCTTGCGCAAGCACGAGGCGCCCCGCTGACTCGCCCGCAACGCGCCGCCGTCAAGCCGCCGGACGCGCTCAACGAGCGGCAACAGCTCACGCGCGCGCTCGGCCTTCGGCTCACTCAAGACCCAAGTCACCCCGAAGCCAATGCTCGGCAATTGCTGGCAAATCTGTTGGATTTTCACTGGCGGGAAGCCAAGAGCGGCTGGTGGGAGCACTACCGCGCGCTCGAGCTTGCGCCGGAAGATAGGCTGGACGACCGCGCTTGCCTCGCGCAATTGACGCTGGTCAAAGAGGTCGAACGCATCAAGCAATCGATCGTCTACCTATACACTTTCCCGGAACAGGAGCATTCGCTGCGCACCACGCCGGAGCCGTGCGATCCCGAGACGGGCAAGCCGCCCGGCGACGTGGTCGAGCTCGGAGCGCGGCACGTCAAGATCAAGCGCGGAGCGCGCTCCGCGGCGCCGCACCCTTCGGCGCTGATCGTCGGCAAGCCCATCGACAGCAAGCCGCTGCCGGATAGCTTGCTCGCGCTCGGTCGGGCCCTGCTCGACGACGAGCCCGGCTTCGAGGCGGCGCGCGCGCTTTTGATGAGGACGCCGCCGACGTCGGTCGAAGCCGGCTCGCTGTTGCGCGAAGGAGAGGCACCCGAGCAAGCGCTGGCGCGCCTGACCCAACATTTGCACGGCACCGTGCTCGCGGTGCAGGGCCCGCCCGGCTCCGGCAAGACGTATCAAGCCGCGCGCATGATTCGTGAGCTTTTGCGGCAAGGAAAGCGCGTTGGCGTCACCGCCAACAGCCACGCGGTCATCAAGCATCTGCTCGAGCAAGCCTGCGTGCAGGCCGTCGACGCCGGAGAGCCCGAGCTGGTGCGCGCCCTGCACTTGGAGGCAGACTCCGGCGGTGACCACGACTGGCCGTTTCTGATCGACGACGACAAGGACAAGGCGCGCGCCGAGCTGGAAGCCGGGCGCATCAATTTACTGGGCGGCACGGCTTGGACCTGGGCGCGCGACGATTTTGCGGGCAGCGTCGACGTGCTCGTGATCGACGAAGCTGGCCAGATGTCGTTGGCCAACGCGCTGGCGGTGGCGCGCGCCGGCCGCGGCCTCGTGTTGTTCGGTGACCCGGCGCAGCTGGAGCAGCCGCAGAAGGGCGTGCACCCGCCCGGCGCCGAAGTGTCGACGCTCGAGCATTGGCTGGGCGGCGACGCGCTGACGATTCCGCCGAGCTTGGGTGTGTTCTTGCCCAAGACCCGGCGCCTGCACCCGCGCATCTGCGACTTCATCTCTTCCACCTTCTACGAGAGCCGACTGACGGCCGAGCAGGGCTTGGGCTTGGAAGCGCAGAGCGTTTCCGTCGCGGCAGGCTTTTCTGGCTCTGGGCTGCGCTTCTTACCGGTCGCCCATCGCGGCAACACCAACCAGTCGCCCGAAGAGGTGGAAGCGGTGCGGGGGTTGGTCGAGCGCTGCTTGGCCGCGGGCTCTACGTTCCAGCCGCGTTCGGGGCCCGCTCGTCCGCTTACGGCCGAGGACGTCCTGGTGGTTGCGCCCTACAACGTGCAGGTGTCGGCGCTACGGCGCGCGTTGCCCGAAGGGGTCATGGTCGGCACGGTCGACAAATTCCAAGGACGCGAGGCGCCCATCGTCGTCTACTCGATGACCAGCTCGACCGCCGAAGACGCGCCGCGCGGCCTCGAGTTTTTGTACAGCCGCAATCGCTTGAACGTGGCGGTTTCGCGCGCTCAAGCGCTGTGTGTGCTGGTTGCCAGCCCCGAGCTTGCGCGCGCCTCGTGCCAGACACCGCGGCAAATCAAGCTCGTGAACGCGCTGTGCGCTTACTTGGAGCACGCTTCGGCTTAGGGGGCAGCTTGCGGCTGCTGCTCGGCGCCCATTTCATCTTCATGTACACGTCGCCTTGCTCCAGCTCATCGAGCATCTGCTCGAGCCGCTTTTGGCGGGTCGCGGGCAGCTTTGCGCGCGCCATCCAGCCCAAGTAGTCGTTTTGTTGATAGGGCGGCCGCGCGTCGTAGGCTCGGGTGAGGCCACGCGCTTTGAGCTTTTGCTTCACGTCGGCGGGCATGGCTTGGATGTCGCGCTGGAGGCGCGAGACCGCCGCGCGCACGGGCGGGGCAGCCTTGAGCGCGGCGACGATGGACTTGGGCATCGCGCGGCACGCACAGTGCTGAGCGTGGGCGGTGTGCCAAGCAACGCGCTGGGCCAGGCTGGCGCGTTTCGGCATGGGGTGTTGCTCGTGCCAACGGGCGTTCATGGCGGAGGCGATAGTAAACCGAGCTCGGCGGGCTGACACCCGTTTAGCTACTTGCCAGCATCCGGCGTCGGTCCGCCGAAACCGTATCGCTGGAGCAATTTTTGCCCATCTTTCGATTCCACCAGCTCGGCGAACTCGCGCGCTCCCGCCGCGTTCTTGCCGTGGCGGCACACGACCAACGTCTGCTCGAGGGCGCCGTGCAGCGTCGCATCGATCGGCAAGCTGACGCCTGGGTCGTTTTTCGCGACTAGCGACAGCGCCACGATGGCGGCGTCGGCGTTGCCCGTCTGCGCGAACTGCAAGGCTTGGCGCACGTTCTCGGCCTGAACGATCTTCGACTCCAGCGCGGACCATAGGCCAGCGTGCATCAAGGCCTCGCGCGCCGCCCTGCCATACGGCGCGTGCTCGGGGTTGGCGATGGCGATGTGCTCGATGTCGGGGCTCTGCAAATCGGCGAGCGAGCGCAGCGTGGGGCCGCCCTTGCGCGTCCACACCACCACATGACCGCGCGCGTAGAGAGCCTTCGTCGCGCCATCGCATGCACCCGCCTGAACCGCCTTGTCGACGAAGGAAGGATCGGCGGCCGCAAACAGATCGAATGGCGCGCCTTCCGCTAGTTGTTTGGAAAGCGCGCCGGAGGCGCCGAACGAAAAGCTTACCGTTTGGCCAGTGCGCGCTTCGAACAGCCTGCCCATCTCTTCGAACGCCACGCTCAGATCGGCGGCGGCGGCGACCTGAACCGGTGCTTGGGCTCGAGCGCTGGGGATGCGCTTGCACCCGCCGCCGCCTACGGTCAAAAGCGCGGTCGAGAGCAGCAACGCGGGGCCAAAAGAGCGATCACCGTCAGGGGGAGCCATGCTCGCGCCATAGCCTCGTGCCTGTCGGGCAACCAGCATGCCGCGGCCGAAGGGCCCGCCCAGAGCCACAAAAGTGAACAAGTCACCGGGGCTGCCGACATAAAAGAGAAAAGATGGTCTGCTTGGTCGCCTTCGAAGCGACTCAATTTACGGGCAGCTGACGCCCGCGAACCGGAAGGTTTGGCCCACGTCATTCGTGTCACAAGGCCAAATTTCTACGGCAGCACCCCGCCCCTTCGCGCAGAGGGTTGGGGCATGGCGCGGAGCCAGCTCGTACGTGTCGGCTGAGCGCGGGCGAAACCAGAAACGTTGATTGTCGAGTGTGTTCGGGTCGTAAACAATGACTGGAGTTCCTGGAACATCCGACGCCGCTCGCACGTCCAGAGACAATTGGTCCTCGACGTTGCGCACGGTGAAAGTACCGGCCACGGCTGGGGTCAGGTCCCACTGGGCCCGAGCCGTGCTGCAGTCTGCCGACAACTCCGTGAAGAACGCCGGCGAGCCGAACACCGTGGTCGGGTCGCCTCGCCGCAGGCACAGGTTTTCTGTGCTGAGAGTGAATCTTCCCGCCGTGGGCACGCTGCAGCCAAAACCGCTGGCTGGGGTCATGCCGCTCGTGTCCGCAGGCGTGGGCAAATCTTCCGTCACGGCCTCGATGGGCGTCGTGCCGCAACCTACCAGCAACAGCGCGCCCAGCACCATTGTCGCCTTAGGCGAAGTTTTTAGCGCGGTCGGTTTTCGGTCTCGCCCGCCGATCAATCGTTGGCTGAGAGCGTCGAGAGTCATGACATTTGCTACTCTAGCGCCAGTGGCGATCGTTGTGCCGTCGAGTTTCGTGAGCCCTCAGGCGCCGTTGGCGGCCGAGGTAGCGCTGGAGCTCCATCGGGCGATCGTCCAGAACGAAGCCGGCTGGCAACGCCGCGCGTTCGACGCCTTTCACGGCTTGGTGCACGGTCTGCTCATCAAGTCGCTGGGGCCCCGCGCCGAAATTGCCGACCTGGTCGGTGACGCGTTCGTGATCTTCTTCACCAGCGCTCACCGCATCCAGAGCCCGCTCGCGGTCCGAAGCTACTTGGTGTCCATCACCATGAACCTGGCGCGGCGCGAGGTGCGGCAGCGCAAACGGCGTGAGCTGTTTCAGCGCTTCACCGGCGGCGCCCCGGAATACGAGCAAGAGGCCGGGCAGGACGACCCGAAGGCGAAAGCGGCGCTAATCCAACTGTCGCGCATTTTGGACGAGCTGTCGGCGGACGACCGCGCCGCCTTCGTGCTTTCCAACCTGGAAGGCATGCCGGTGCTCGAGATCGCCCAGGTCTTGCGCGTGTCGGAGTCGACGGCCAAGCGTCGCATCCGCCGCGCCAACGAGCACGTGCTGAAGCGCGTGAGTCGCAACGCGCTGCTGGCGGACTACGTTCAAGCTCGCACGGAGCGTCGGCATGGCTGACGACCGTGAGCCGCTCTCCGAGCGTCGGGTAGGGGCCGTCATCCGCCGCTTGTCCGAGGAGCACGCCGTGCTCCACGCCGAGCGCGACGCCCAGCGCGCGTGGGGTCGCGTCGAATCGAGCATCGCGCCGACCGAGCTTCACGCTTCCAGCAGCGGCTCCGGGCGCGTCGCCGCCATCGGCCTGGCGCTGGCGTTGGCGGCCGCGGTTCTGCTCATGCTCGGTTTTCGGGCAGATTCTCAGCTCAGCTATGAGCTGCGCGGCGGCCACGCCAAGGGCGGGGTGATCGAAGCCGAGCGCGGCGAGGCCACGGTCGCGCTCTCCGACGGTAGCTCTATTTTGGCGGAGAACCGCACCAAGTTCAGCGTGGACGTGGTGGGTCGCAACGCCGCCCTCACGCGATTGGTGTCCGGCACGCTGCACGTGCGCGTGGCCCACAACGACGACACCAGCTATCGCTTCATCGCCGGCCCGTACGAGGTGCGAGTCGTGGGCACCGAGTTCGACCTGGCTTGGGAGCCCGGCGGCAGCGGCTTCTTGCTGTCGATGACCAAGGGCGAGGTGCGGCTGGTCGAGCCCGGCGGCAAGCTTCGCACGCTGAAGAGCGGCGAGACGTTGCAGTTGCCGGGTCTGGCGCAAGCGCTGGCGCAAAGCGCCGGCCAGCGTACCTCGGAGCCATCGGCCCAAGCGCCCGCCACGCCGAACGCCGCCGAAGCGACCCCCGCCCCGCGCGCCGCGCACGAAGGGCAAAGCCCGCCGTCGTGGGATGCGCTGG
>JBEQSW010000231.1:0-4629 GCA_040348565.1 Myxococcales bacterium
GCATCCGCGGGCTGGGGCGTTCATTCCTGCACCGCGGCATCCGCCGCGCGTCGTTGCTGCTCTCGCACACGCATTGGGATCACATCTGCGGGTTCCCCTTCTTCACACCCGCGTACGACCCGTCGTGGTCCATGCGCATCCTGGCTGGCCATCTCCCGCACGAAGCCGGCATTCGTTCGGTGCTCGCCAGCCAAATGACCGATCCGATGTTCCCGGTGCCGCTCGACGCCATGCGCGGCGCGTCGGCCTTCGAAGACTTCACCTCGGGCGACACGTTCCGACTCGGCGCCGACGTGGTCGTCAAGACCGAGCCGTTGAATCATCCGAACGGCGCGACCGGTTACCGCATCGAGCACGGCGGAGTATCGTTCTGCTACGTCACCGACACCGAGCATCGGCCAGGTGCCCTGGATCAAAACATCGTGCGACTGATCGAAGGCGCTGATCTGGTGTTGTACGATTGCACCTACACGGACGCCGAGTTCCCTACCAAAGTCGGCTGGGGGCATTCGACGTGGCAGGAAGGCATTCGCGTTTGCCGCGCCGCTGGCGCCAAACGTTTGGGTATCTTTCATCACGATCCCGATCACGACGACGTGTTCATGCGCGGCGTCGCCGCCGAGGCCAAAGAAGTCTGGAAAAACGCCTTCGTCGTGCGTGAAGGTCGGTCGGTGTTGCTGGAGCCGGGCACGCGCGGCGAACGCCTTACAGCGGCTCCTTCCAGCTACGCCGACATCGCGCTGGCGCGCTGAGAGCCACCGAGACGCTTCCGCGCCGCGCCGCGTCGCGTTGCTGCTGGGGGGCCGGGGCCATGAGAATCGTGGGGTTGAGCCGTCAGCTGAGCTAACGGACACCTCCTGACTTTGCTATCCTCCGATCGGCCGTCGGGTAGCCCAGAGGAGCCTTCGAAGATGCTATTTCCCACCATTCGCCAGAGCCTGTTCGTTGCCGTCCCTGCCCTGACTGCCGTCTTGGCGGTTTCGTGCGGCGGCTCGGACACCAGTAACGTGAACGGCGGACCCGGCAGCGGCGCCAATACCGGCAAGGGCGGGTCCATCAGCATCGGGACGGGGGGCAATGGCACGCTGCCCGGCACCGGCGGTGGCGTCATGACCATCACCAAAGACCAGGCCTGCGCGGATAGCTCGGCCGCCGCCGACGCCATCCCGGCGGTGGTCGAAATGGTGGTCGACACCAGCGGCTCCATGGACTGGGCCCCGGGCACGGAAATGAATCCTCCCCGGGGTGGCATGTCCAAGTGGGACATCACCAGCGTCGCGCTGAAGGACGCGGTGACCAAGCTCCCGGCAACGGTCGCGGTGGGCGTCAACTTCTATCCGAACACTCGCAGCGACATGCCGTGCATTCAGAATCGCGTCGCGCTGCCCATCGCGTTGTTGGGCGCGGCCAACTCCAACCAGCGCCGCAACTTCAATCGCGCCATCGACGGGGCCAATCCCGAGGGTGGCACGCCGACCCACGCCGCGTTCTTGTTCGGCTCGGACACGGTCGCAAAGTCGATGGTGACGGGGCAGAAGTTCGTGCTCTTGATCACCGACGGCGTGCCCACGCGCCCGCTCGACTGCAGCGGCGACGGTAAGAGCGCCATCGACAGCGCCCCGCTGATCGCAGCGGTGGGTGACGCGTTCAAGAGCCCGGAAAACATCAAGACGTTCGTCATCGGCAGCCCCGGCAGCGAAGATGCCCGCGGCGATCTGTCGAAGATGGCCACCGCCGGCGGTACGGCTACGCCCGGCTGTTCCGACGCCGGCCCCAACTATTGTCACCTCGACATGACGACGGCCAAGGACTTCGCGGCCGCATTGGCGGACGGTTTGGCGGCCATCGCCGGCCAAATCAGCACCTGCGAATACGCGGTTCCGCCGGCGCCGAACGGCAAGACCATCAACCCCAATCAAGTGAACGTCCTGTACACGAAGGGCGACGGCAGCCAGGCCTCCATCGGGCAAGACGCGACCGGCAAATGCACCGGGGGTTGGGTCTACGACAACGCGCAGAACCCGACCAAGATCACGCTGTGTGGCGCCGACTGCGACGCGGTCAAGGCCGACCAAGGCGCCAAGATCGATCTGATTTTCGGCTGCGATACCGAGACCACCGTTCCGGTGAAGTAGCCGCGACGCGACGCGACAGAGCGAGCACGGAACGTCGAGGCGCCGTATTGACGAGCGCCGCGACGGCGCGTATATCAATCCCTTCCGATGTTCGCACGCCTTGCGCCCACTACGACGACGACGACCCGCTCCGGCGGGCTCGGCTTCGTCTGCGCATAAGCTCGACTTCGAGAAATCGCTCACGAAACCGCCCCGCCCCTCCGGCAGGGCGTGGCCACGTGGCGTCGTCCTTCCGGTTTGGCCTTCGACCGATGGAGAACGACGATGCTCGCAGCGAATGATCACCGAGAAATTGGCCGCCGTTTGGACCTGTTCCACTTTCAGGAAGAGGCCGCCGGCATGGTGTTTTGGCATCCCCGTGGCTACCGCACGCTTTCGGCTCTGGAAGCGCTGATTCGCCGCCACGCCGCCGCCGACGGCTTCGCCGAGGTGCGTACGCCGCAGCTCTTGCGCCAGCCGATCTGGGAAGCGAGCGGCCACTGGCAGCATTTCAAAGACAACATGTTCCTGATGGCCGACGACGCCTTGGCGGTAAAGCCCGTGAGCTGTCCCGGACATTTGGAAATCTTGCGCCGCCGCGCGCCCTCGTACCGCGACCTGCCGCTGCGCTACTCCGAGCTCGGCTTGGTGCACCGAAACGAGCCGAGCGGCACGCTGCATGGCCTGTTCCGCCTGCGCCAATTCACTCAGGACGACGGTCACGTCTTCTGTGAGCTTTCGCAGATCGAACCCGAAGTGGCGCGCTTCTGCCACTCGCTGGTGAAGCTGTACGACGCGCTCGGATTTTCGGGCGTGGAGGTTACCTTTGCCTCGCGTCCGGACGAGCGCGCCGGCTCCGACGAAGTTTGGGACAGCGCCGAGCAACTGTTGCAGCAGGCGGCAGCGCGCGCCGGGCTTTCGCCGCTCCACGCACCGAAGGCGGGCGCCTTCTACGGCCCCAAGCTGGAGTTTTCGCTGCCCGATCGGCTGGGGCGGCGCTGGCAATGCGGCACGATTCAGCTGGATTTGGTGTTGCCCGAGCGCTTCGACGTCGCCTACGTGGACGCATCGGGCGCGCGCCAACGCCCGCTCATGTTGCACCGGGCGACCCTGGGCAGCTTGGAGCGCTTCCTGGGCGTCGTGCTCGAGCAGCATGACGGGCACCTGCCGGCGTGGCTGGCACCCGATCAAGTTGCGGTGCTGCCGATCGAGGCCGAGCAACACGGCTACGCGCGTGACGTGCAGGCCGAGCTTCTGCGGGCCGGGCTACGCGTGGTCAGCGACGCGAGCCGTGAGACGCTGGCGCGCCGGGTGGCGCTGGCGCACGAGGCCGCCATTCCGTACGTGGCCGTCGTGGGGCGGCGTGAAGCCGAATCGCGCAGCGTGAGCTTGCGGCACGGCGAGGCTCAGCGCGTGCTGCCTTTGGCGGAGACGGTGCAGGAGCTCGGTCGAGCTTGCGCGCCGCCGTTGTGACGACGACGTGCCGGGCCGTGCCCGTCAACGCCGCGCTTCGACGCGGACTTCGATGGGGCGGCCCGGCGCGAGCGTGATCCGCGGGTGGATACGCACCGTGCGCGGGCTGACCAGGTGCAGCTTGAAGCGGCGCAGCAGCCCTGTCAGGCACAAAATTGCCTCCAAATCTGCGAAATGGCGGCCGACGCAAGCCCGGCTGCCCGCCCCGAACGGGATGAACGTGTTGGAGCGGCGCGCCGCCTCGGCTTCGGGCAAGAAGCGCTCGGGTCGAAAACGTTCGGGCTCAGGGAACCAGCGCGCGTCGTGGTGCATGAAGTAGATCCACATCCAGACCTCGGCGCCCTTCTCGACGCGGTAACCAGCGAGGGAGAGCGGCTCGGCACACACACGCGGCACCACGTACGCGGGCGGATACAAGCGCAGGGTCTCACTCAACACTCGCCCCGCCAGCGGCAATCGTGACAGCTGTGCGGTTGCCAAATCTGCCGGAGCTTGCGAGAGCTCGTCCGCCAGCGCCGAGTCGATCTCGGGGTGCAGCGCCAGTTGGTAGCAGGACCAAGTCAGGGCGAGCGCGGTCGTCTCATGGCCGGCCAAGAACAACGTCACGACTTCGTCGCGCAGCTGCCGGCGTGTCATCGCGCCTTCCGCGTCGGTCGCGGCCAGCAAGTCCGACAGCAACGAGCCCGGCTCGCCCCCGCGATCGATGATGGGGAATACCTCGCGGTCGACCTCGGCAATCAGGTGACGGCGCAGCAAGTTGCCGGGGGAGGGCACCCAGGGCGGGAAGAATTTGGGCAAAAATACCTGCTCTTGCAGCAAGTGCATGGCGCGCGCCAAACGTTGGCTGCGCCCCGCAAAGTGCTGGCCGAACAGCGCCCGGCACACGATGCGCAGCGTGAGCTGCATCATCTGCTGGCGTAAATCGATGACGTCGCCATCACGCAGCCCCTGCACCCAGCCCTCGGCTTCTTCGGCGATGAGCTTGGCGTAGCGCTGGATGCTCTCGTGACGGAAGCCGGGCTGAATGCGTCGGCGTTGACGA
>JBEQSW010000269.1:0-11991 GCA_040348565.1 Myxococcales bacterium
GCTTCGCTTCACCGCCGATCCGTCTCAGATTTCACAGGGAGATCGGGAGATCGGGAGTCGTGCGAGCCCAGATTTGGGGGGGGCGCGCTGCCGCCTGCGGGTCGATGCGCTCTGCTCTCTTCCAAGGGAAACATTTTTCGTTTCGGTCCTCCGAAACGAAAAATGCGTTCTCGCCCTCGCAGAGCTCCCGATCTCCCGATCTCCCTGTGAAAAATCTCGAGCCGCCCAGCGCGGCCACCGCGACGCCACGTGAGCTCCTGCAATTCGGGCCGCGGTTCGGCAGCCAACCCCGGCTGCGGCGACTCAAATGCGTCGTTGCTTGCGTGCGGGGCCTGAGCCTTTCGCGAGGCCTGGCCGCGATGCGTCGGCGGGGGCGAGCACGTTGGAGCGGCGTGCGAGTCGACGCTGCAAGAGGGCGTGGGCTTCGACCGAAAGCTCGGCGCCGTCGATGCCAGCTTCCACCAAGCAGTCGGCGACGACGATCAAGCGTTCGACGGAAGGCGCTTTGGTGTTGAGCAGCAGCACCTGCTTGCCCTTGAGCAGGCACTTGCCGCCGGGATGCACGCCCCACAGCTGCTCCGAGCGGACGCTCAGACCCCGGCGCGAAAGTACGCGCGAGAGCTCCGAGATGAGCCGCTCGTTGTTGTCCACGTGGCCGAATTCTAGCTCTCAATCGCTCCGCCCGAGGCGACAAATCGGCCACCGGGCCAAATGGGTATGGATTTCGGGGATTTGCGAGGACCGGAGGTCCCGTGCTATCTCCGTTCCTGTTCGGTGAGCTACCGGAGGTGGGAGCGATGTTCGCTCTCCAGGAGCCACCGTTTGGACGAGCGCGCTGTTTGAAAGCAAACGCGCTCCCCCACCGAGAGCCACATTTCAATGACGTTTACTGAAGCCGCGGCGCAGGTTCTGCGCCTCGTGGGCAAGCCCCTCCACTACAAAGAGATCACCGACGTAGCCATCGAGAAGAACCTGCTGAGTCACGTGGGCAAGAGCCCGGACGTGACCATGGGTGCGCGCTTGGCAGCGCTGGTCAAGAAGGGCGACAAGGAGAACCCGCTCGTGCGCGTTCGCCCGGGCGTGTTCGCGCTGCGCGAGTGGGACCAGGCCATGATCGAGAAGGGCCTGCAAGATCGCACGCCCGCGCTCGAGAAGCTGGCTGGACAAGAAGTGAATTTTGCCGACATCGCGCTGGAGCGAAAGAGCGGCGCCGACAACTCTTCGCCTTCCGGCGCGCCCGGTGACGACGAAGAAGAAGTGCTGGCCGCGCCTTCCGAAGAAGAGCGCGTGCGCGCCGACTTGGCCGCTCATGGCAGCGAGCTGTTCGCGTCCGAGGACGACGATGATTTGCCGATCTTCGGCGCGGCTGCCAGCGCGGCGGCGCCGGTGGTGCCAGCGGCGGACGACGGCGGCGAACGCCGAGGTCGCGGCCGGCGGCGGCGTGGTCGTGGTCGCGGCGGCGAAGAGCGCGGTGGCGACGATTTGCCGGCATACACCGTGTCGGACGCTCCGGCGGAGCTGCCGCCCGAGGTCGCGCTCGAGGTCGAGGCGCGCGCTCAAGAGCGCGAAGAGCGCACCGCCGACGAGCGCTTCGACAACGAGCAGCCCGAGCCGCGCCCCGAGCGCCCGGCGCAGGCCGAGCGTTTCGCGCGCGACGGCCGCGGGCGTGACCGCGAGCGCGGTGGCGATCGTGACCGCAGCGGTGACCGAGACCGCGGTGATCGAGACCGTAGCGCTGACCGCGACCGTGACCGCGTTGTCGATCGCCCGGGCGTGGAGCGCAGCACCGCCGCGCTCGACGAGGTCGTGGGCAAGGACTTGGCCGACGCGGTCGAGTCGATCGTGGCCGGCTTCGATCGCAATCGAGGACCGGTCGCCGTGCAAACGTTGGTCGACGCGGCCGCGCGCCGTGGTCGCTACGCCGGTGAGCTTTCGGTCGGTCAGGGTTTGATGTTGGGCGCCGCGCGCGCCGACAATCTGCGCCGCACCGCCGAAGGTCGCCGCCCCCGCTTCCGCGTGTCCGGCAATCGCTTGGCTTTGACCGAGTGGCAGATGGATCCGGAGCTGCTCCGCATCGAGCGTGAGATGACGACGTTGGCGGACCGTTACCGCGACGTGTCGCGCCGTTCGCTCTTGCGTTTGCTGCAAGATTTGCCGCAGCGGGGCCTGGGAGAGCTGGTCGTCTTGCTGCTCGAGCATTGCGGCTTCACCGAGCTGACCAGCGTGCGCCGGCAAGGCGCGCACGGCGCCGAGATGCATTTCAGCGGCAAGCTGAAGAGCGCCAGCAGCGAAGTGCGTACGGCGGTCGTGGTGCGGCGCGACGGCCGCGAGGTCGGGCGTGAGCGCGTGACCGAGCTGCGCGGCGCGCTCCACCACTACGGTCCCGCTCACGCCGGTTGGATCATCACCACCGGTCAGGTGTTGAGCGGCGCCCGCGAAGAAGCGAGCTCCCCCGGAGCCGCCCCCGTGGCGGTGCTGGACGGCGTCGGCTTGGCCGAGCTGTGCGAGCGCTACTCGGTGGGCGTGGCCAAGCACACGCTGTCCTTGCCGCTGCCCGATTTCGACGTCTTGGAAGGGCTGCGCTGAGAGCGTGGCGCGCGGCAGCTGCCTTCTGCTGTTGATGGGGGTGGCGGCGGCGGGCTGTGCTCGCTCGGCGCCCCCTTCGCGCTTTCCTGACGCCGCCGCGCTGCTCGCGCGCTTGCACGAGCAGCAGAGCTGTAGCCGCGGTTTGTCCGGCGAGGGCAAGCTCGACTACTTCGGCAAAGAAGGGCGCATTCGCGGCTCGATGCTGTTCATGGCGTCGAGCCCGGACTCGGTGCGGTTGGACATCGTGAGCCCGTTCGGCGCTACGATTTCGACCCTGACCTCGAACGGCAAAGATTTTGCGCTCTATGATCTGCGCCAGAAGGTGTTCTTGCACGGCCCCGCCAACGCCTGCAATCTGGGGCGCTTCACCCACGTGCCGATGCCGCCGCACGCGCTCGTCAGCCTGCTGCGCGGCGAGCCGCCGGTGCTGACTCACACGCCGCCGGAGGCCACGTTGTCGTGGGAAGGCGGGCAGTACGTGGTGCGCATCACCAGCAAGCACCAGGCAACGGAAGAAATCGCCATTTCTCCCAGCGACGCCGACTACGACAAGCCTTACGCAGAGCAGCGCGTGTCCTTATCCAGCGTGGAAGTGCGGCAACAGAGCTACGTGCTGTACCGGGCAGAGCTCGAGCAGCACGATCCGGCGGCGACGGCGCCCCCGCGTTCGGATCCGGACGGGATCGACCCCGACATGCCGCCGAGCGGCCCCGAGTGCCGCGCCAGCGTGCCGCGCCGGCTGCACCTGGAGGTGCCGGCCGAAGAGCAAGATCTGGTGCTGAGCGTGACGGAAATTGCCCACAATCCTCCGCTAAAAAGCGGGGTATTCGAGCAACGCCCGCCGGGCGGGGTCGTGGTACGCTCGTCGCCCTGCCAGTGACTCGGCCGAAATCGCCCGCTCGCCCCCGCGGTCCGTCGCCCAGGCGCAGTCAGCCTCCGCCGCCGCCCGCGCTTTCACCTCCCGAGGCGCGGTTCGCGGGCATTTCCAGCTTTTTGCGCCGCCCCGTACACGACCAAGGCTTGCCGCCGGTCGATGTGCTGCTGTGCGGCGCGCCCTTCGACGGCGGCACGTCGTTTCGCCCCGGCGCGCGCTTCGGCCCGCGTGCGGTGCGTGACGCTTCGGCGCTGTCGCGGCCGTACTCGCAGGCCTTGGGCGTCGACATCTTTGCCGAGCTCAACGTCGCCGACGGCGGCGACGTGGGCGCTTCTGCGCACGACGTCGAAGGCTCGCTCGACGCCATTGCCGAGCGGGTCGAAGCCATCGCCGAGACGGGAGCCATCTGCGGCCTCGTCGGCGGCGACCAGACGGTGACGCTAGGCGCGCTCCGCGGCCTGCGCCGGGCGAAGCACAAGTCGGTCGGGCTCTTGCACATCGACTCGCACGTCAACGCCTCGCCGGCCGCCAGTGACGGCCGAGATCTGCATCACGGCAGCGTGATCCGCCACGCCGCGAAAGAGGGGCTGATTCGGCCCGAAGCCACCATGCAGCTCGGCGTGCGCGGCCCCTATTCGACCGCCGATGACTTGGCCTTCGCGCTCGGCCACGGTTTCGAGGTCGTCAGCACCGACGACGTGCGCTGGGATTTGCACGCGGTGGTCAGCCAGGTGCGTCGTTTGGCGGAAAAGGGGCCGCTTTACGTCTCCGTCGACGTCAGCGTGCTCGACCCGGCGTACGCCCCCGGAACGGGCTTTCCGGTGCCGGGCGGCCTCTCCACGTGGGAGCTGCAGCAGATCTTGCGCGCGCTCGTCGGCGCCGAAATCGCCGGCTTCGACGTCGTCGAAATCGCGCCCGCTTACGACCCCTCCGGCATCACCGGCATTGTCGGCGTCACCATCCTGCAAGAGCTGTTAGCCGCGCTCGCCGACACGCGCCGAAGCGCGCGCCCCGCCAAGAGCACGCGCTCGCAGAACACCGCTCGGCATCGCAAACGCGTGTCGCCGTAACGACGCCTGGCGCGGCGCCAGCTTACGAGCACCGCGGAGGCGGGCAAACCTATTCGGCGCGCGCGGTCGACACGAACCGCGGGTCTTCGGCTTTGCAATCGGGATGGTTGGAGCCGGAGACGATTCCGGCTACGGACGGGCGCGCCAGCGACGAGAAGAACTCGTCCGTTGGTCGTGAGGTGAGCGGAGGCAGCGACACTTCGTGGTCGAACAGCGCGATCTCGGAGAGGAAGTGGCTGAAGCCGCGAGGGATGGCCGGACGCAGACGAACGTAGCGCACGGCGTCGGCGGGGAGCGGGATGATGCGGCTCTTGAAATGCGCGCCTTCCACGCGCGGCATCTCGGCGAACGGACGGAAGGTTTGGCCGTCGAGCGACGCCTCGAGGATGAAGTAGTCGTGCGTATCGGCCTGCAGGTACGCGCTCTTCAGTGTGCGCGCCTCGCCCAGATCGAGCGTCAGGTGCGGGCAGCCGCCGCTCATCACCGCCCCCACCGGGTTCGACACGTGTGATTCTTCGGGCGCGATTCGGCGGTCGAGGGCGCGTTCGGGAGCCCACACGCCCCGTGCCTCGAAGCTCTTGATGGGCAACGGATCGGACAGCGGCAACGCCGTCATGCCCACGCGCTTGTCGAGCTCGCCTTCGGGCACGAGCAGGGCCGGATTCGTCGACACCATCATCAACCAGGCGTCGAAGCGCTCGACCGGCGAGCCGTCGGGAGCCTGCTGCGACAGCACCCAGCGGGCAAAGTACGGGTGCATGGGCGCGCGGGCACCGATCGACAGCTGATTTTCGTAGCGCGTGAAGAGATGTGCTCGCACCACCGACTGGGGCAGAGTCTTCAGGGACTCCGAATAGCCGGAGGCGACCCGGCGCCAAGGGTCGAAATGCAAGCCGTTTTGGCTGACCGCGTCGGTCACGATGATGAAATCGCGCTCTGGCGGATGGGGCGAGAACATCACCCACGGCTGCCAAAGTCCCAGTGCTCGCGTCAACTTGCTCAGGGCGGTTGGGAACGGCAACCGGGGCCGGTCAGGCCATAGGATCAAGTCGCGGCTCAATCGCGCCGCGCCGATGTACAACAATGCAACGACGGCTACGGCCTCCAGCCGGCGCGCCCAACGAGGACGCTGGAGCGGACGCACTTGCATGGCCTGCGGGTGCAAGAGCAGCGGCACGTAGCTGAGCATAGCGGCGCTAAAGCTACCAACGTCGAGCGAGAGGAAAATGCCTCCATGGAGGGCAAGCATCAAGACCGCGGCCAGCGCGTGCGTCCGTCTGCGAGCCCATGGGCTGAGCAGCAAAAATGGCAAAACGCCTTCAATGAAGAGCGTTCCATAGGTCAAGCAACGCAGGATGAAGCTTGGCCAATGTCGTACCCAGGCGCCGAGTTTGGTAACCAGGGTGGCAGCGCCGAGCACCTCCACGACGGCAGTTCCGTTGTGCCAACTGTCGCCCATCTTCGCGCGTTCGTTGAAGAAGTAGATGACCGCCAACTGCAAGAGCAACAGCGGGTAGACGAGACTGCAGGTCGCGTTGGGCTGTGAGTCGTCCTGAGCGACGCCCCCGGGACGACGTGACCCCAGCCAAGCGTCGACCGAAAAGGCGGTGCCCACGGGCAGTAGCGTTGCGTACAGCGCCTGGCCGTGGAGCACGGCCTCGCCGCCCGTAAATAGCGGCAGCACCCGGGCGTCCAGCGTCACCAGGACGGGCAAAAGCAGCCATTTCACGTAACGCGTGCCGAGTCCGGCCGTAAACGCGACGGTTACGAGCAGGCACAGCGCAAAGACCGCATGCAGCAGGACGGGGCTCTTCACCCAGTAAAGAGGCCCGTCCTGCCAAGCTGAGACGCTTGGTATTGCGGCGATTGGGTAGACGCCGCTCTCCGTGTAGAAGAGGTCGAGCACGCTCCAACGCCGAACCACGAACTGGACGCAAGTGGCCCCGAGCGCGATGCGCCAGAGCGCCAGGCTCTTGAATGAAACGGTCGAGTAGCGCGCCAGCACGAGGCCGAACAGTCAGTCGCGACTATTCAGTTTCGAAGCCAGCGAGGGTACTGATTTGCGTGGCCGCGGGAAAGAGGGTTTGGATTTGGAGGCAGGAGGTTGTCGAGCAAGTGCCGGAGCAACAGTACTCGGCGCTTCCGCAGCCTACCTGCGGCTTGCCGCTTAGGGTGACGCCGGTGGTCTTGCACACGCGGCACGTAGGATCTGAGTTGTAGCAGTAAGGGTTGGCGGCGTTGTTCTTGCACGGATCCGCCGTTGCGCCTTGGGGTACGCAACTGCCATTTTTGCACAACTCGAGCCCATCGCAGCGGTTTAGGTTGTCGGTACACGCAACGCCGTCAGTCTCGCGCGTGCAGGCTTCGTTCTGGATGGTGGGCGTACCGGCGACGCACTTGCCGACGCCGTTGCACGAGTACTTGGTGACGGTGCGGTTGCGCATGGCCGTCTCGACGCACTCGGTGGCGTAGGCGCATTCGCTCCACGCGCCGAGCTCGTCGGCGGGGCAATCGTCTTTGGTGGCGCACTCGCAGTAGTCGCCGCCTTCGTTGCAGGTGCCACTGCAGGGGTTACCGGCGTGGTTCGAGCATTCGCCGGCGTCGCAGGTGTCTACGCCGTTGCAGAACTTGCCGTCGTCGCAGGCGGTTTCACTGCGTGGAATGCCGCACTCGCCCGTGTCCGGGTTGCACTCGTCTTCGGTGCAGGGGTTGTCGTCGTCGGGACAGTTCAGGTCCTTGCCCTCGCACAGGTCACCCGCCGCGCCACTGGCGCCCGCAGCTCCGGCCGCGCCCGCGGCACCCGCAGCGGCGCCGCCGGTGGCTCCGCTGGAGGCACCAGCGTCAGCGGGCATGCCGCCGCCAGCGTCAGTTGCCCCGCTCGAAGTCGTGGCGCCCGTGTTGGCGCCGCTGCCGCCCTCACCGATTCCGGTCGTACCGCCGGTGTTGGTGTTGTCGGTACCGGTACCACCGTCGCTCGAGCAAGCGCCCGCCAGGCTGACGGCGCTGAAAATCATGACGGGCCAAAGTGCGTAGCGTGCCTTCACGGGAACTCCTGTTAAGTCGAAGCGGGGAACGTAGATGGGACCGCGGAGCCCCCTAACGCCGCAACCCTTAGAAGAACGTGATCGCGGCTGGCTGTCAATGCCGCGAAGAGCCGCCGCGTCGGCTTCTTCGAAGGTATGGCACACGGTGTGATGATGTCGGCAACGGCTGCGTCGTCGCTGGAATCCGAGCGCGCTCAGCGTGGCGCTGAGACACAAGTTCCCGTTCCCGTGCTCACGGACACTTGAACGATTCGGGGCGGCGCGGGGCGCCGGTCAGCGGCATCAAGGCGCTGTTCGGCTGCCAGACGCTGCGCTCGTTGATGGCGATGTTCATGGTGCCGGCCTTGCTCACCTCGAACGCGCGCAAGCCAGGAGCCATCGACGAATCGAGCGCGATCACGGAGGGGCCGAACGGCTCCGTGTAGATCGGGCCGCCCGGGCTCACGAGGTCGACCGGATGCTGCGTGCCCGAAATGAGATGAAAGGCGATCAGCTTCCCGCCGGTTACGTCGGTGACGACCCCGCCTTGCTCACATTCAGCGAGAGTGAAACCGCCCACGTCGTCCCCTACGAAACCGGTGAGCGTGGCCAGCAGCGTGGGTGCGGTCAAATCGGGGCCCTGGAACGAGCGAACCACCACGCGGCTGCTGGGCGCGGTCGAACGCAGGGCCACGTACAGTTTGTCTTCGTTGCGGGCTTTCACGAAGCGCGGTTGCCCCACGAAATGATCGAGCGTGACGGAGGTACCAGCGGTGATGCTGTCACCGACGAAGACTTGCTGGGCGGCGAGATCGCAGCCACTGGCGACGCACGCGCTGCTGACCATCAGACGCAGGCGACCACCCAACGCGCCATCGTTGACGTCCGAGCCACGATCGCCGGTCAGCCCGACGTAAGTCTCGCCGGCTCCGGCGGTCATGCTGTCGACCTCGGTAACGTTGGTGAGATCGCTGGTGTCGAGCACCGTCAAGGCGGAGACGGCCTTGCCGTTGACCACGCGATGAGAGAGGTAGGCCAGTCGATCGTTCAAAGCTACGACCTGGTCCGGCTCCGGCGGAGGCAACGCCGTGGTGCGACCGACCACGAACCACTTGGCCGAGGCTTCGAAAAAGTAACGCACCTCGAGATCGGCGGCGCCGGTCGGGCTGGCGGGAAACGCGCCGGACGTGAACACGAACCAGGCGTGGCGAGCGGGCGCCTCGTCGTAGGCAATGGCGGCTACCGGCAGTGCCTCGTCTGCCAATTCCTTCCCGGTACGTCCGTTGACGACCGAGAGGTGACGCACTTTCTTGTCGGTCTGGGTCGCCAGCACGAGCATGCCAGTCGTTGGGTTGGGACCGGGGCCGGGATCGACGCCGACGTCACCACCCGCTCCGACGTCACCACCCGCTCCGACGTCACCACCCGCGGGGGTAGTGTCGCCGGTGCCGCCCTCGGAGCTGCTGGTACCGCCCGTCGTCGAGTTTTTGCCGGCCTCGGACGACGAGGTGCCGGCGGTGGCGGCGCCAGCCCCAGCACCGTGGGGAACCACGTCGTCGGGAGCGTTGATGAGCGAACAAGCGCCCACCAGGATGAAGAGCGAAACGAGCGATGCTGAAGGATGAAGGCGCATGGGGGCTCCGCGCGTCAAAACGCGCCCTCGAGTTGAAGCGTGCCGGTGTGAAGGCCAACCTGCGGCTGTAGCCGCAACCAGCCGCTCGCCGGGCGGTCGACGCCCGGTCGACTCACGTACAAATAGGTGACGACGCCGGCCGAGCCGACCGCGGCGCCGATCAAGACGTCGGTGACTAGATTGAGCTTCTTGACGCCGTCGTGCAGGTCCTTGGCCCGGACGACGTGCTGGCCGTCGTTGGCAGCGTCGAAATCGCTCTTCTTGCCCAAGGCCAGCGCGCCCACCACGCCCGCGCCCACCGCCAACGCACCGGTGACGCCGAGGCCGACGTAAACGCCCGTAGGCGTCGGACGGCTGGAGCTACCGGCAGCGCCGGTGCCTGTGCCTACGCCCGGGCCCGTGACCGGCGCCGGCCGCTTCAGCTCGAAGGTGTGCGCCTGCGCCGCGCCCGAAACGGCTTCGAGCTCCCACACCGACGGCTCGTAGCCGGGGGCGGTGGCGGTGATTTTGTGATGGCCGGCGCGCACTCCCACCTCGAGGTGCTGCCCTTCCGGCATGTAGCTGTTGCGCACGGCCGAGCCCGTCACCGGCACGCGCTCGTCGGAGATGCTGACCCCGGGCACGTTGACGTCGATGCTCAGCTTGACGACGCCGGCCTGCAGCGTGCCGAGATCGCGCTGAAATTGCTCGCGCTCTTCGGGCGCCAGGGAGGAGGCGCCGCCGGCCAGGTATTTCTGAAACGCGTCGATGGCCTCGCCGTCGCGCTCGAGCTTCATTGCCGTGATGCCGAGGTTGCCCAGGATTTTCCAGGAGGGCGAGGCTTGGTAAGCCGCCTTGAACTCGCGGTACGCCTCTTCGTAGCGAGCGCCGTCGGGGTCTTGCAGCGAGTTGACGCCCGCCTGAAAGTGCGCGCGCGCCTGCTCGCTGATTTCCCCTTCCTGGGCGCGGACCGAAGGCGCGAGCAACACGAAAGAGGTGAACAAGATGAGCGGAGCGATTCGCATGGCGGGTCCCTCGTGGCTAAGAGTGCCCCACTCTTTCGCGCTCGCTCCACAATTTCAAGCGCGCGCCGCCCCTGACCGGCAATTTCGGCCAGGAGCCCGCGTTGTCGGCCGTTCAGGCGCCGGCAACGCCGGCGTAGAGCGACTCGATGGCCTCGTCCAAGCGCGCCGGCTCGGTGCCGCCGGCTTGGGCCATGTCCGGACGTCCACCGCCGGAGCCGCCCACGATTTGCGCCACGCCTTTGATCAGCTCGCCGGCCTTGTAGCGACCGAGCAGGGGCTTGGCCACCGTCAACACCAGCTGCGCCTTGCCCTCGTGCTCGGAGGCGACCAAAACCACGCTGTCGCCCAGCTTGTCGCGCAGCTTCTCGGCCAGCTCGCGCAGCTGCCCGCGATCGGTGACGTCGGTTCGGACACCGAGCACCTTCACCCCGCCGACGTCGCGCGCTTGGCCGACCAGGGCGTCGAAGCCGCCGCCGCCGCTCATCAGCTTGCGCTGCAAGTCTTCGATCTGCTTGAGCAGCGCCTTTTCACCGGCCAAAAGCTTTTCGATCTTATCCGGCAACGCTTGGGTGCTGGCTTTGGCGGCGTGCGCGGCGCGGTTCAAGGTGTCTTCCACTTCGCGCAGGTGGGCGAGCGCGCCGTCGCCGGTGACGGCTTGGATACGCCGCACGCCTGCCGCAACGCCCACCTCGCTCAAGATCTTGAACAGGCCGATGTCGCCGGTGGCGCGCGCGTGCGTGCCGCCGCACAGCTCCATCGAGTCGCCCATCGTCAGCATGCGCACGACGTCTCCGTACTTTTCCTCGAAGATCATCATAGCGCCGCGCTTCCTGGCTTCGTCCATGTTGAGGACGTCGGTTTGCACCGGGAAGTTGCCGAGGGTGCGCTCGTTCACCAAATCTTCGATTTGCTGAATTTCCGCGGGAGTCAGCGGTTTGTTGTGGGTGAAGTCGAAACGCAAGCGGTCGGGCCCGACGAGCGAGCCCTTCTGTTGGGCTTGCGGTCCCAACACCTTGCGCAACGCCAGGTGCAACAAGTGCGTCGCCGAGTGGTTGCGGCGGATGCGATTGCGACGCGCTTCGTCGACGGCCAACGTGCCGGGTTCGCCGACCTTGATGCTGCCGGACGTCACCTTTCCGCGGTGCACGACCAGGCCCGGCATCGGCTTCTGGGTGTCTTCGACCGTGACCAGCGCCGAAGCGGTCGTGATGACGCCCGCGTCACCGACCTGGCCGCCCGCGGCGCCGTAAAACGGCGTCACGCCGGTCACGACGTCTACGTCGTCTCCAGCCGACGCGCTGTCGACCAGCGCCCCACCCTTCACGATGGCCACGATGGCCGACGAGTCGCTGATCTTTTCGTAGCCGGTGAACTTGACGCTGCCCTCGGGAAGCTTGCCGAGCGCCTCGCGGTACACGCCCTCGATGGCTTGGTCCATGCCGCCGAACTCCGAGCGCTTGCGGGCCTCCTCGAGCGCGGCGTCGTAGCCGGCCTGGTCGACCGCAAACCCGCGCTCGGTGCAGATGACTTCCGTCAAATCCAGCGGAAAGCCGTAGGTATCGTAGAGCTGGAAGGCGTCGGCGCCGGGCAGGGTCTTGGCGGAAGTTTTGGCCATGACCGCGAAGCGATCTTCCAACAGGTTGAGGCCGCGCTCGATCGTTTGGCGGAAGCGCACTTCTTCCGCCTCGACGACGGAAGCGATCAGATCTTGGCGCTGGCGTAGCTCCGGGTATTGGCCGCCCATCAGCTCGATCACGCTCTTGGTCACCTCGTGCAAGAACGGCTTTTCGATGCCCAGGCG
>JBEQSW010000281.1:0-3011 GCA_040348565.1 Myxococcales bacterium
CCGACGCCTACGAGATCGCAAACTTCATGATCAACAGCTTCGAGGACGGGCACCTGTGGGACAACTACCGGCGCAACCGCTCGTTCTTCAGCCTGAAGAATGCGTTCATGCGCGGCTACACCCGTTACAACGCCAAGCTGAAAGAGATCAGCAAGGGCTTCGGCTTGTACAGCGAGCTGTTCAGCGCCACGAACTTTCTCGACATCACCACCAACAACGACGGCATGCTGAAGTCGAACGCCATCGCCACCTCGATGGTGTTCGACCATTTCGCCCGCATGCTGACCCGGCCCACCACCGGCGCGCACTTTTTGGATCGCGCCTTCGACCCGCGCAACGTCGATTCTCCCGGTGGTTTCCAGGTATTCCGCTCCACCGACCAGCAGCTGTTCGTCAACCAGGCTCCGGACCCGAACATGGGCCTCGTGCCACTGATGGTGCCCGACGGCTCGCAGGGCATCGGCAGCGACCTGCTGTTCGGCGGGCGTCCGCTGTTCAACCAGCTGGACCGCACTAAGGGCTACTACGCGGTGCAGTACGACGCCTGGGTCGGCTCGTACTACGACAAGACGCTGGTGGCGGACATGCTGACCGACTGCGAAGATCGTTTCATCAGCACCAGCCGTGACGACTTTGCCGATGGCCGCTACCGCAACATCAGCTTTGCCACCATCTTCCCCGATGGCGTGCGACGGCTAGTCGCGGCCGCCTTGACCGAAGACGCGACGTCGCTCGGCTGGCGCGTCGAGACCGACGACAGCGGCAACCCCGTCGTGCAAGACGACATGAGCCCGACCGCCGGCATGGGCTACCGCTCGTTCTGGCCGAAGGACGGCCCCGAGGTTTGCTGGCGTCGCTCCGGCTCGGTCATCTGCAAAGAGTACCCCAGCGAAAACACCATCGACGACAGCGCGCCCGCGCAGTCGGTGGCCATCGATCCGGAGGTGGGCTTCGAGGTGCAGAAGTTCCTGGTCTTCTCCGCGCTGGTGAATTTGCCCGAGAGCTACAAAGAAGACTGGATCGACATGATGCGCATCTTCCGTCTCGGCACCAACTCGGCGCCGTTGTTCCCGGCCGCCGATCAGGCGACCTGGGTCGATCCGCTGAGCGGTCAGAGCTACGTGGCCCACCGCTACGGCACGGAAAAGGTCGACGGCCAGGACGTCGACCGTGGCATTGGCGCCCGCATGCTGGACTGGATGAACATCCTGACCGAGGCCGCTTACGAGACGACCGGAATAGACCCCGTGACCGGCGGGTTCACCTATGCCAAAACGGCGACCGGAGAGCCGGTGGTCAAGTCCGAACGCTTCGCGAACCGCGTGAAGAACTACCAGGGGCTCTTGGATTTCATGCAAGAGGTGTCGGGGGCCTTCGGGTTCTACGGCCCGAATTGGCGAGGAGTGTTCTAGTGGCAGATTGGTCTTACAAGTCTTGGCTAGCGAACGGCGCCGTGCTGGCGCTGGCGCTCAGCGTGGCCGGTGGCGTCGGCGGTTGCAGCAAGAAGAAGGAAGAAGACGCCAAGGCGAAGGCCGAGAAGGCGCTAGCCGACGCGAAGAAAAAGCCGCCGGGCGACCGTTATGCCGACGGCCAACGGCTGGCGACCGCGCTCAAGGAATGGAGCAAGCGTTGGTCCGACACGGCCGACTTGCCTTCGTGCGAGCCGCTGCTGAAAAAAGCGGACGAGGTCGAGCTGTGCAAAAACGCGCAAGCCGCCCTCACCACCATGAAGACCGCCGCCGCCAAGCCCGAGGGCGAGGCGGAAGCGGTACTGGTTCACGCCGCAGCGGAGCTTGCGTTCGCCACCGAAGCCGCCTCGGAAAAATTGCGCAACGCCTTCATGGAAAAGACGCAGGCGGAGCACAAGGCGACGCCCGCCGCTAGCGGCGCGCCCGGCGCCAAGCCGCCCGCTTTGAGCACGTTGCCGCGTACGCGGCCGATCGGCTCCGCCGGCAAGGCGGCGTTGGTGGACCGGCTGGCGGACAAGGGCAAAGGGTTGGAAGCGGCCCCGCTCGACCCCGACCAGCAGGTGATGCAGGCGTATTCGCGGGTCAACCGCGCGTCACTCCGCTACCTGAGCCAGTTTCTGCAATTTGGTCCGTTGAAGACGCGCAACGCCACCTTCGCGGAGCTGGACGCCCTCAGCCACCGCAAAGAAGTCTGGCCCGCGCTCGGTCGTACGCTGCGCGAAGCGGCCATGGCCGAGAACGACCTGGACCTGCAGGGCAAGCTCAAGGCCTTGGCGCCCAAGCTGTCGCGCCGCCCGCCGGGTGCGTTGCCCGGCATGCCCCCCGGCTTGCCCGGCATGCCCCCGCCCGGCATGCCCTCCGGTCATCCTCCGATGCCCGGGCCCGACAACGCACCGCCCCCCACGTCCGCCAAACCGTAAGCCCGAGCGACCGCTCTGGCAGCGCTCCTGCCGGCGATCCGCGCGCCCACGTCTCGTGGCTGCCCAGGAACGTTGGCCGTCGCTGGCAGCGGTCGCACCCTTCGCTCGCTCCCGAATGATTTCGCATAGGAAGTCATTCGGAGACCTAACAACAGACGAAACGTGAAGGCGCAGGGTGGCCTAGAACCCGCACCAGAGGTTTCTGCGCTCCGGGCGGGCCGAGGGTTCATCACGGCTAGGGCTGCCGCGCCGCAGATCTCTTGCAGAAACTACCGTGGCGTCGCAAGGCCACCCCGCGCGAGCGCTTCGGGCTGCCGCCGTCCTGACAGCCTCTCTCGTGAGCCTCCGAGATTTTTCACAGGGAGGACGGGAGGACGCTCACCACTCATCGCATCGTTCCCGCCTGCGCTGCCCTCCGGGCCTTCTGTCGTCCCTTTGTCGTGCCGGCAGCGCCTTCACCTTTGTCCCTCTCCGCGTCTCTGAATGACTTCGCATGCGAAGTCATCGCGATGCGCTTTGATCGCTAGCTGGCATTCACTAGCGAATACGAGCAGTTGAAGGTCTGCTGCCAGCGGAAGCGGAGATGACTTCGCATGCGAAGTCATTCCGCCGCGAGCGAAGG
>JBEQSW010000002.1:0-8237 GCA_040348565.1 Myxococcales bacterium
GAGGCCCCCACTCGAGCTCGTGAAATGGCGCTTTTTCAAAGAGGAATGAAACGTGCTTGGCACCCGTGCATGAGTCGAAAGCTGCTCGTTGGAACGCTGGTCGCAACTGCCTCGCTGCTCACGTTGGTCTTTAGTCTTGGCCGGCGCACGCCCGTGTACTCGATGGACGTTGCGGAATTCATGGCGCGCGATCTCCACGATGAGCGCGTCCGCGTGAGCGGCACGCTGGTTCACGGCTCTCTCTGTACGGCGCGCGCCGGCTGCGACTATCGGTTCAAGCTCGCGCCGCGCGCGCGTTGGAGCACTGATGGCACGCCCCTTCCGACTTCGTGCGGAGAGCTCTCGGTGCGCTACGACCGCTGCGTCGTGCCCGATACGTTCTACGACCGGCCAGGAGTCGATCTCGGCGTCCTCGTCGAAGGCGAACGCTGCCAAGGCTGCCACGCGTTCGAGGCATCGATGCTTCTGACCAAGTCGACCGGGAAGTACGAGACGTATCCGGACGGCGGCCCGCGCGTTCCCCCAGCGATAGCCATTCCCCGCTGCGGCCCCGATGCGCCGCGGATGTAGAGGCTCCCAGGTTCAGGCCGTTCAGTACGGGCCGAGCCCGTAACCCTGGCAGGTGCTACCCACCGACACCGGCGGGCTCTGGCACTTGCCGTCTTTGCAGGTCAGGCTGGACAGGCAGTTGCCGCACGCTTCGTTCAGCACGCTGCGCTTTTTGCACGTGCCCGAGCCCGTGTAGTCGCAGTAGCCCGCTGAACCGCATTGATCGTCACGGTCGCATTTGGTGCCTACCGCGTAGATGGACTGGCACTTGGCAGGCTCCGAGTAGTAGTCGCAGAAGACGCCATCGCTCTCCAGGCAAGGCGTGAGCGGAGAATCCGACATGCCGTAGACCGTGAAGGTGCACACGTCCTGGGGCCGACACGTCACCGAGCACAGGTCTCCTGCCTTGCCGTGGGGAACGGCTTTGCAGACTCCGGGGCTGTTTTGACCCCCGGTTACCAAGCAGACTTTGGGTCCATCTCCCGCGCATTCGGTGCCCTGCACGCAGGAGGCGCCCTCTGCCAATTTGCCGCGCACGATGCCCGCGCACGCCGCGAGCACGCTGTTTTCTTCGCACATGGTCGCGGCGGCCTGATACGCGGCCTGACACTTGGCGAGCTGGGTCGCGTCGATGGTGACGGTGCCGTGCGCCAACGCCTGCGCGGTCTGATCTTTGGAAGCGTAGCCCGACTCGCAGTCGTCCAACATCACGGGATCGGATTGGTTGACGCAACACGCCCGCGCGGCCGCGCAAAATTCTTTGACGGTGGGCACCAACATCTCTGGGGTGCTGACGATGGCGCCGCCGGCCATGCCTCCTCCTGCCGCGCTGCCGGCCGCACCGCCATTCGCTCCACCGCCGCGGCCGCCGGCGCTCGTGCCCGCATGCCCAGCGGCGCCTGCGGCCTGGCTCACGCCGCCGCTTCCGCTCGACGCGTTAGTAGCGCCACCGTCGTTCGAGCTGCTTCCAGCTGCGCCCGCGGTGTGAGTCGCGGTCCCGCTCGCGCCGGCCGTGCTCTCGCCGGGGGTGGGGTTTCGGGTGCCCTCACCACCACACGCCGCCAAGAAGCTGCCTAGTAGCGCCAGCGCCGTACGTGACCTCGTCATCGCTCTGCCTCCCAAAACCAAGTATGGGCTAACCTAGCGCTGCGCCACCACGAACGCACGCATCGCAGTCTGGGCTGGAGACTTCGAGCGTTACTTTCGCTCGTAGAACGTGATGCTGACGCCCCCGGCACCGGCGCCGGGGGCCGAGCTCAAGAATTTGCCATCATTCAGGAACTTGTAGGGGCCGTCGACGGCCGCCTCGAACGCGGGCACCAGGCTGTTGCCAGGCCCACAGTTGCGGACGATGATGAAAGCCCCGTCGTCGGGCGCCAGCGTGTATCGGGCGTCCAGCGTCGTGCCCGCCGAGCCGGCGAGCTGGTAGTCGGCGCCGCCGTTGAGGATCTTGCCGGCCACCTTGCCGGTGGTGGTGCCGCCGGTGATGGGAATGATGTTGCGGCTGCCGCGCTTGGCGTTGCTGACGCCGAACGTGCTGCCCAGCGAGACGTTCTCGGTGAACACGGAGTCGCCCTTCGTGCCGGTGCCACTCACGCAATCCCAAGACGTGTTGGGGACGCCGGCAGGATCCTTGAGCTGCACTTTGTTGGCGCTCGCGGCTGCCTTCGACACGTCGTAAATGTCGAGCGTGATTTTGTCGCCCGCGACCGTGCGAGTGCCGACGAGCTTGGTCGTGTTGAGCCAAGCGTACGAGCCCCCGGTCGGTGCCTCGATGTCGGGCACAATCCGCACGACCGAGTCGCCGGGCGCCGCAACACCGCAGTTTCGAACGAAGATGCTGGTGTTGTCGCTGGTCTTGTAGATCAGCACTTCCTCGAGCTCCATGGCGCCGGTCGACAGCGTGAGCTCGTAGTCGAGGCCGCCGGTGAGCACGGTGCCCTTCAGCTTGTCGCCGGTGATGGTTCCGCCCGATACGTCGAGCTGACGGCGCTTGCCGAACTGCGTCGTTCCGACGTTGTGGGTAGCGCTCAACGTCAGCGAGACGCTGAACGCCAGCGTGCCGCTGCTGGGCGCCGGAATGCCATCGGCCATCCCGCAAGTCCAAGATGGGTCGGGCACGATGGTGGCTTCGCCGCTACCGCCGCCGCTGCTGCTGCTACCGGCGCTGCCGGCGGAGCCGCCCCCGCTACCGGTCGTGCCGCCGCCCATGGAGCCGCCGCCGGTTGCCGTCCCGCCATTCGGGGCGCCGCCCGTGCCGCTGCCCGACGTGCCCGCGGTTGCGGGATTGCCGCCGGAGCCGGTTCCGCCGCTGGTCGCGCCGCTACTCGGCGAGCCTGCCGACCCGTTGGGGCCGCCCGCCGTTTGAGCCGCGCTGCCGCCATTCTGGGGCCCGCCGGCTTGCGCCACGTTGCCGCCGTCGCCGTTGGAGTCGCCGCAGCCAGCGAGCCCCAGGGCACCGGCGCATACGGCCAGACCGCAGGCGAAGCGTGTGAGCCTGGGCGAGCAGGCGGGGGAGGTCGTGTGACAACTGGGGGTGAGAATGGAGCGCATGGTCTTGGCTACGAGCGGAGAACGACGACTGCGCGTCGCCAGCGTCAGGTCCCAGCGAGCTTCGGGACCGCCACTTTCGGGAACCGTACGCCACGCTCTTTCGCAATTGGAGGAGTCGTTTCTGTCCCCCCGCTCCCATTGAAGTTATCTCGCCTGGCGGTGAATCGACGGCTCGTCATGGGTCCATGACGCCCCGCGGGGCGGGTTTGCGTGCGTCTGGTCCAGCGCGCTCCCACCGCCGTACGCAACCGGAGCGAGCCTGTCTGCGGCTTCGACCAGTAAGCGTGAGCGGGGACCTTGCGCCAGCACGGCGGCGTGGCCGAGGCAAACGAAGTGGTGCTGGGCGCGGGAGATGGCCACGTTGAGCAGGTTGGGGCGCGCGTTCAAGAAGGCGAGCGAGCTTGGGTGGGTGACCACGCTGCTGAACAAGACGATGCTGCGCTCTCCGCCCTGAAAGCGGTGGACGGTACCGAGGGCCACGCCACCCGGCTGCTGCGCCCAGCCACCCGCTTCGGCGAGCTCGGCGCTGCTTTCCAGGGGAATGCGGCGCTGCACGAAGCTGCGACGGAGCTGCTCCAGCTGCCCGCGGTAGGGGGTGATGACGGCGATTTCGTCCGGTTGCACGCCGCCGTGGAGCAGCTGTTCCAGCAGCGCGAGCGTTTCCTGCAGCTCGTGCGCGTTGTACCAACTGCCGGCCCAGCGGGCCTGCTCACCGCGCAAGTCCACCACCGAGACGGGACGCGTCAAATAAGGCGCATGCCTCGAGCGATCGAAGCGCGGGGTGTGGACGGTGAGCCCGTAGCCGCAGAGCGCATCGGAGAGCGCGATGATCTCGGGCTGGCAGCGAAAATGATCGGTCAGGTTGCGGCGGGTGCTGACGGCACGATCGGCGAGCGATTGGCTGGAGACAATCGAGTCAGCGTGCACGCGGTACGGTCGTAGGTGCGAATCAGGCGTCCGCAACCGGCACGAGCGCAGCAGGCGGGCTTCTTCGTCGGCGCTGAGCTCGACGACCGGCGTCAGCTGGTGGGTGTCGCCGATCACCAAGGCCGACTCCGCTCGCACCAACGCCGACACCGCGTGGGCCGGGTGGCATTGCCCGGCTTCGTCGATCACCAAACGCGTCGAGTTGGCGAGGTCGGTCGGGAAGCAATTGCCGAGTGAGAGCAGGGTCGAGCCCCAGATCCCGAACAGGCGGCACAGCAGCCGCATGGCTTCCGTCTCACTTCGAAACATCGGGCGCAGTGAGCGCTCTTGCTCCACGGTGCGGATCGCGGTCGAGAGCGCTTGAACGAGCTCCGGGGCGTGCGCGCTGGCCCACGCTTCGCGCGCCGCAACGGCGGCGGCGAAGAGCGCCTGCGAGGCTCGATCGAGCGCCGCCCCGACGACTTCGATCGCGGCGGGCCCGGGGCCCAAGGCCGCCAGTTGGGAGCGCAAGCGCTTCGCGCGCGACGTCAGCGCCGTGGCGGAGCTGGCGCGCTCGAGCTTCTCGCGGAGCTCGCTCAGCCGGGCAATGCCGACCTCCGCGGCCTCCTCCCAATCTTCCATTCGCTGCGCGGCGTCGGCGGGCGGGCTCGATTCGGGAGGTGGTAGCGGCAGCTCACACGTGAGCTTCGCCTCGGCCAACGCCTTTTCGAACGCCGGCCACTGGCGCTTCTTCGTGCGGCGGAAGTGAGCCTCGAGCGCCTGAACGCCAGCCCTGCTCGGGGCAACCTCACACAGCTCGCTGAGCGCGACCAGCCGTTTCTCCAACGGGGCGAGCGCCAGTAGCAACGCCGTCGCGCGCTTCTTGCTCACCGGGGCAGAGCTGGCGTCGGCGTTGACGGGAGCGCACTGGGCGAGCTCCGCCTCGAGTCGCGCTTGGGTCGCGGCTCGCGCGAGCGCGGCGCGGCGCGGGGCGAGCACCTGCTCGACAGCGTGCTGCCGCTCGTAAAACTGCGCTTTGGCAGTGGCCAAGCGCTCGCGGCGCTGCGGCTCGGGCTCGCTGTGCGCGCGCTCCAGCCAGGCCTTGGCTCGGCGCAATTGGGGCAGCAATTGCTGCTCGCATGCCTGACGGCTGCCCGCCCGCAGCGCGAGCGGCAGACCCTCTCCGGCGCTGAGCGGCTCGACCACGTTGTCGACCGCGCGGTTGTTGCTGCTCGTGATCAACAACAGGCCGGCGCGCGCGCCCTTTCCGTCCAACAAGCTCTCGGCGCTCCGCACCAGCGCCTCCGCGCACAGGTGCAAAATCAAACGAGTCTTGCCGGTTCCGGGAGGACCTTGCACGGCGGTGAGGCGTGAGCCCCAGAAACCTTCGGCTGCGGCGCGCTGGCTGGCCGAGAGTACCGGCCCTGGAAATAGCGCGCGTTGCGGCGCCTGGTCCTCCGGCAAAGGCTGGCCCGTCAGGTAGGCGCCGAGCGGAGAAGCGAGCTTGAAACGCTGGCGCTCGCCATCCAACAAGGCTTCGAGCTCGCGCTGCAGGTGCCACGTGGTTTTGGCTTGGGTACCGTCGACCACGATGCTGACTGGGTAGACCCGAGCGCGCGATCCGTTCTGCTGCAGCAAGCGGCCCACCGTGCTGGTGAGCCGCTGAAGCCAGCCATCGAGCCCGCAAGATTCCGCCGCCGCGGCGGTCTTGAGCCTCGTCGCCAGCTCCGGGACGCCTTCCGGTTCGGTCTCCCCGCCGCGCGCGACCGTTTCGAGCAGCGTGGTCAGGAGCGCCAGCATCTCCAGCTCCGAAACGGCGGAGAGCGCGCGCAGGGCCTCGAAGAAAGCGTCGATGCTTTCGCTGGGCACCGCCAGCGGTTGGCGCAGCAGCCGCGTGTCGATGAAAAACGGCCAAGCCCCATCGACCTTGGGGGTGCGCGTGAGCCGCGCTTCGTCGGGTGGAAGCGGATATTGCGCTTGTCGCCGCTCACTCGGCGTGGGGGCGCGAAACGCCTGCGCCGGGCCGCTTCCGAAGCGCAGCCGCGCTGGACAGCGCACCAACCCGGCCAGCTCCCCCTTGGGCAAGTGCACGATGGGAAAGCAAACCAGGTGCGAAAGCTCGCTTTCGTCCTCGCGGTGTCGATACTGACCGTGCAGCCAGGTCTCGAAGAAACCGCACAGCTCGGCATCGAACGGCCGCGTGAGCTGAGCTCGCTGGGACAACAGCTCCGCGAAGGACGCGTCCAGCGGGAGCTTGAAGTACGTCTGCCCCGGCGTCGGCTGGTCCAAGCGCGGTGCGCTGGGGCCGGTGGCGGGAGGGCGCGCCGCCGGCCGGATTTGCAACGCCTCTTCGACCCGCAAGCCCGCCAGCCAATAGCGCAGCACGTCGTCAGCCTGCACACGGCTGAGCTGAGGCTCGGGCTTTTGCCGGCTGTTCGACGAAGTTTGCATGCCGACCTGCTTTGCGAAGACGCTCGTAGCACGATCGCTCGTGAACGACAGGGCGCGCTCGCGCAATCTCGCTGACACCAGCGATCGAATCTTGAGCGCGACGCGGCCGAGTCCTAGGGTTGTCGTCCCGTGGAGCTTCCGACCCGTCGCCTACTCGCGTTTGCGGCCTGGCCGGCGGTCGTGGCCGGCCTCGTCGTCTGCGGCTGTCACAAGGGCGCTGGCGACTCCGGCGGCGTGCAGCCACCAGCGCACGCCGGCAGCGCCGCAGCAATCGACAACCCGCCCTCGGGCCCGCGCTCGATCAGGCTGACGCCAACAGGCGGAATTGGCTTCGACGACCTGCTCTACTCACCCGAATTGCACACCGTCCTGGCACCTGCGGGCGCGACGGGCTGTGTCGGCATGTTCGATTCGTCGACGCTGACCCAGAATCCGCAGTGCGGATTGAGCGCGCCTGGCGACTATGCCGGAGGACACGGAGAGGGAGTGACGTCGGCGGACCTCGGCGCGGGCCACCTGTTCGCCATCGATCGAACTTCGCAAAGTCTCAAGGTGAGCGAGCTTCCCGCAGCGCGAGCCGGGCAACCCGCGAAGGGCTACGCGCTCACCGGGCAGCCCGATTACGTGCGTTGGGTTGCAAGCACACGCGAGGTCTGGGTGACCGAGCCCGACCAAGAACGGATCGAAATCTTTGCGCTAGAAGATTCCGGGAAGCTCACCCGGACCCACGTCATCGTCGTCAAAGGCGGGCCTGAGTCCCTCGTTGTCGACGTGACCCGTGGGCGAGCCTACTCGCACCTTTGGTCGGGCTACACCGTGGCCATCGACTTGGCCACGCACGCCATCGCTCAACGATTCGCGAACGGATGCAAAGGCTCGCGCGGCATTGCGTTGAGCTCGAAAAAGGGCTTCCTGTTCGCGGGCTGCTCGGAAGGAAAGGCCGTGGTCCTCGACGTCGATCACGCGGGAAAGGTCCTAGCTACCGAGCAGACGCCGAGCGGCGTGGACATCATTGCGGCCAACCTCGAGCTCAATCACTTGTACGTGCCCGCGGCTTCGGACGGCAGCGTGACGGTGCTCGGCGTACGAGCCAACGGCGCGCTAACCAGGCTAGGCAGCTTGCCGGCAGCAGCGGGCGCGCACTGCGTGGCCAGCGACGATCATGCGAGAGTTTGGGTTTGCTCGCCCGACGCCGGCGCGCTGCTCGTTTTCGAAGACACTTTCCCGCGTACTCTCGAATGACCCTTCGTCCGCAGCCGCTCTGCCGCTTGGCGCTGGCTATCGCGATCTGTTGGTCGCGCAGTGCCTTCGCCTACCGTCCTTTCGACGGGACGGATGCGGATGTCGCGGCGCCCAACGAGGTGGAGCTCGAGATTGGGCCGGCGGGCTACCATCAAGAGGGCTCTTCGCGGTTCGTCGTCGCGCCCGCGCTGGTTGCCAATTACGGCTTCGCACCAGGCTTCGAGGCCGTGCTCGAGGGCCGTCAGAATTTTCAGTTGAGCGCTCCGCGCCACCCCTGGCAAGTCGAAGACGTTGCCTTCTCCATCAAGAGCCTGCTGCGACGCGGGTCTCTACAGGGGGCCAACGGCATTGCGGTGGCGCTCGAGCTGGGCATGCTGCTCCCTGGCTCCGAGAGCCGGTTCGGTACCCATGTGGCGAGCATCTTCTCGCTTCACTGGCCGACCATCACCATGCACCTCAACCTCGTCAACGAGCTCTTTTACTCCTTGCAGTACCACGCGCGGGTGGGCCTGATCGTGGAGGGGCCGGACCAGTGG
>JBEQSW010000293.1:0-27469 GCA_040348565.1 Myxococcales bacterium
GACCGCGGCCAAGCACTCGCCGATGCCGGCGCCGACCGCGACTGCTTGGCCGCGCACGTGGCTGCCGTCTCCGGGCAGCGCGAGCAAGGTGATGCGCGTCACGAAACCTTCGGGCACGCGCACCTCGCGCCGCGCCACCAAGTTCGTTTCGTCGGCGACGGCGAGGTCAGGCGTGCGCGCGCGCAGCTCGGCCTCGCAGGCTTCGACCTTGGGCAGCCGCGAGGCGCGCCAGCGGCGGATGCTCAGCGTCGAGCCCGTGGGCTCGTGCCGGAGCTCCCAGCTGGCGCCTTCCGGGGTCCGTCCCGGCGGCGTGAGCCAGCTGCGAGCCTCGGGCAGGGCCAGCTTCAAGCCGAGCGGCTTGGAGCGCAGCACGCCCCAGCCGCGGTCCTCGAGCTTGGGGCCCTCGACCTTGGCCACGGCAACGGTGGGGGCGACCGGCCTTTGGTCGCCGCTCGGGCTGCCACAGGCGCACAGACACGAGGCCGCGATTGTCAGCGTGGCCAGTCGATTGAGCGTGCTCATTTTCAAGGGGCTGGCGGCGAAGATATGCTTTCGGGTTCCGATCCCCCAAGTGGTTTCGCACCCAACCGCGCCATGAAGACCCCCGTCGCCCCGCCGAGCGCCCGTGAGTTCGAACGCCGCTACAAAGCTTTGCTGGCCAAGACGTCGCTCGAGCGCGGCAACGAGTCGTGCGTGGAGTGTCAGCGCTGTCGAGGCTGCAGCGCGTGCACCTTCTGCAAAGACTCGGAGCGGTTGGTGCGCTGCCACTTCTGCGTGCGCTGCAGCACGTGCACCGAAGCGCTGCACTGCCGCGGCTCACGCGGCCTCTTCAACTGCCAGCACTGCATCGACTGCGATTCGTGCTCGCAGAGCTCGTACCTGGTGCGCTGCGTCTCTTTGACCGCTTGCCAGTACTGCTTCGGTTGCGTCGGACTGTCGGGCAAAGATTTTCACGTCCTGAACGAGCCGTACGATCGCAAGACGTACTTCAGCTTGACCGAGCGCTTGGCCAAGGAGCTCGCGCTGTGAAAGTGCCGGACCCCGCGCTCGACGCGCTGTGGAAGAACGTGCTCGATCATTGGGACAAGGACGCGGCTCATCACGCCTTCCTGGAGTATTGCCAAAGCCGCGAGGCGCTCGACGAGGCGGCGGTGCGCTACCGCGGGATGAAAGGCGATCGCGATCGTGGACCCGGCGCCGAAAAGCGCCTGACCGCGGTGTTGATGCTCGCCATGTCGAAGCTGGAGGTGAGCCGCTCCGAACCCAAGGCCGCATCGCGCTCATGGGGCTTGCTGTTGCTCATCCTCTTTTTCTTGGGCGGCTCGCTCGTGGTGCTCACCTACCTGCTTCGCACCTGAGCGCGCTTCGGCTTTCGCGACCGCGCTCGGGCGCGGCGAAACGCCGCTCGTGTCGCTTCGACCCAGATCCAAAGACAGCGGAATAGTTGAGGCTTTCTTTGCGTTTCGCGATCACGGTCCGGTGTTATACAGACCGCCGGAAGGAGGCTCTGACGATGAAACGTGCTCTCTCGCTCTTGGCTCTCGGAATGGCTCTTGGTTGCGGATCGGATCCGCCGCCTCCCGCAAAAACGCCCGTGGCAACGCCTGCACCGGCGACGCCGCCGCCGGCGCCCATCGCCAACAACCCCAAGCCTGACGACGACGCCAGCAAGGGCAACATCAACATCTCGGACGAGATCAAGAAGGCGTGCGGCATCAGCGATGCCGAAGCGTTCTTTGCGTACGACTCGGCCAACATTCGTCCCGAAGACAAAGCTGTGCTGACCAAGCTGGCAACGTGCTTCACCACCGGCCCGCTCAAGGGTCGTGAGATGCGCTTGGTCGGCCACGCCGACAACCGCGGCGAGGACGACTACAACATGATCCTGGGGCAGAAGCGCGCCGACAACGTGAAGAGCGCGATCGTGTCGGCCGGCATGACCGCAGGCAAGGCGCTCACCACGTCTCGCGGTGAGCTCGACGCTACCGGCTCGGACGAGGCTTCTTGGTCCAAAGATCGTCGTGTAGACATCGTGCTCGGTTCGTAAAGCCCGTCGCTGCTCCATGAATCCTGCTGCTGCTACGAAGGCCCCGGCGCTCGACCCCATCCAGCTCGTGCTGGGGGCGTCGGGCGTCGTGCTGGTGGTGTTGTCGCTGCTCGCCGTCGCGTCGGTACTGGTTTGGCTGATCTGGTTCTTGAAGACCGCTCAGCTGGGTCGGCTGCGGGCCGCCGAGCGCCATTTCGAGCTCGAGGCGGAGACCGCCGAGCGCGCCAAAGACTTGATCGCCATGGCGTTCAAGCACAAGGCGGCGCCCGGCGCGCACATCGTGGTCGAGCTGTCCAAGCGTCACCACCAACCGCTGATCAGCTCGGAGCTGCTGAGCGCGGTCGCCAAGCGCGCGCTCGCCACCGAGCAGCAGCGCATCACGACGTTGATGCCCACCTTGTCCAGCATCGCCGCGGCGTCGCCGTTCGTGGGCTTGTTCGGCACCGTCTGGGGCATCATGCAGGCGTTCTTGCGCATCGGTGTGGAGAAGAGCGCGTCCTTGCCGGTGGTGGCGCCCGCCATCGGTGAAGCCTTGATCGCCACCGCGGTCGGCTTGGTGGCGGCCATTCCGGCCACCATCGCTTACAACTACATCGACAAGCGCGTCGCCGATCTGCTCGAAGAAGTGTCGGCGTCGGCCGAGGCTTGGGTCGAAGTGCTGGTGCAAGATCCGGCAGACGGCCGCGTCGCCCCGCAAGCGGCCCATGGCTATCAGCGTCGGTAGAGGTCGTCGCGCGGGGTTCCGCGACATCAACGTCACGCCGCTGGTCGACGTGATGCTGGTGCTGCTGGTGGTGTTCATGGTGACGGCGCCCCTGCTCACCACCGGTTTGCGCATCGATTTGCCGGAGGTGAAAGCGGCCAGCACGCCGGTAAAAGACGCGCGTTTGCTGATCTCGATCACCAAAGAAGAGCGCGTGCTGTTCGGTGAAGAAGACGTGACCTCGCACGTCGACGACGCGCTCAAGAACAGCGCGCGCGTACAACAAGAGCGCGAGCTGTACATCCGCGCCGACAAAGACGCCCGCTACGAAATCGTGGCCAAGGTCGTGGCCGCCGCTCGCAACAGCGGCGTCGAGTCGCTCAACCTGCTGGTCGAGCCGGTGATCGAAGACGCGCCCGAAGAGCCGACCAAGACGAAGGCTGGCGCCAAAGCCGGAGGCAAGTGAGCCAAAGCGCGCTCGAGCCCGTGTTCAAGGCTCGCGAGGTCGCGCTCGCCGGCCTGTTGGCGTTCTTGGTCGAGGCCGGCATCTTGTTGATTTGGATCTACGCCGGCGCCGGGCGTGCGCACGTGAACGCGGCCCCGCCCGAAGGCCCCAAAGAGATTCCGATCGCCGTCAAACCGGTGATGGACGATCTGCCGTTGCTCAAGCTGGGCGGTAAGAAGAAGGCCAAGCTGCCCGACATGTGGAAGAAGCAAGCGCCCGTGCAGCGCTTCGAAGAGTCGAGCGCGCCCTCCGCCAAAGCCAGCAAATCGCCCCAAGCCATTCCCTCTTCCAAGCTGGCGCCGCCCGACGCGTCGGCGCCCCCACCCGACGCCGAGACCGCCAAGCAAGTCGATCAACAGCTGACGGATGCCGCGCCGGATGCCGCGCCCAAGGTCGAGGGAGAAGGCACCGCCGACGGCGTAAAAGAAGGTACCGAGGCCGATCCGTTGAAGGCGCGCGCCGTCAGTCAGTACCAGGCCAAGCTACGGGCTTGGTTCGACGCGCGGTTTCGCCCACCGGAGCCGCCCGAGGACAAGGCCGCCTGCGAAGAGCTGCGCAAGCTAGGCGCCAGCGTGGTGGTCAGCGTATCGGGCGAGCGCACGGTCGCTGGCTATTCGATCGGGCGCCCCAGCGGGAATGCGGCTTTCGACGAGCGGGTTCGCACCATGTTGGACGGGGCCAAAGGCGAAACGCTGCCGCCACCGCCCCCGCTCTACCCTGACATCTTGGGAGAGTCGCTTCCGCTCCGACTCTCCGGCCAGAAAATCAAATGCGAATGAAACGCTTTCTCGGGCTCCTCACCGTGGCCTCGCTGCTCGTTGCCGGCACCGCGCTGGCAGATCCACCGGCGCCGGTTCCGGACGAGACCGCGCTCGGTGAGATCCTCGTCACCGGCACGCAGGCCGCGGAAAAGCTCCCGCGCATCGCCGTCTTGCCGTCGCTCAGCCCCGACTATGAAGACGTGATCGTGCGCGGCGTCGTGCGGCGTGACTTCGAGCTGACCGGCTTGTTCGACGTCATCCCCGATGAAAAGGCGCCGCCTGGCATGTACGGCTTCGAAGACGCGGTCGACGTCGACGCCTGGCGCAAGCTGGGCGCCGAAGCCATCGTCAAGGTTGCCGCTCGCAAGACCAGCGCCGATCAAATTCAGGTGTTCGGCTTGGCCTACCTGATGAGCAGCGGCAAAAAGCCGGTGTTCGAGAAGAGCTTGACGGTGAAGAAGACGGACGCGCGCGTCACCGCGCACCGCATCACCGACGCGCTGCTGGGCGCGTTGACGGGTCGCCCCGGCGGCTTCGCCAGCGAGCTGACGTTTTCGGGGCGCTGGGGCAAGAACCGTCGCATCTTCCGCATGGACGCCGACGGCAACGGTCTTTTGCCGCTGACCGACGCGAAAGACACGGCCATTGCGCCCGCCTTCGGGCCCGGCAACAAAATCTTCTATCTGGTGAGCCACGACTTTTCGCCGTTCTCGCTGGCAACCTACTCCGATCAAAAGATCGAGGTCGTCGGGCTGCCGTTCAAGACGTCGCTGTACGGCGTGTCGCTCAGCCGTGACGGCAAGCAGATGGCGTTGGCCGTCGCCGACGCCGGGAAGAGCGCCATCTTTCAGGGCGCAGCCGACGGCAGCAACATGAAGAGCGTCTCCACCACCACCGAGCTGGCAACGCGCCCGGTGTTCAGCCCCGACGGCAAGCTGTCGTGGATCGGCGGCGGCGCCAAGCAAGGCACGCAGCGCGTCTGGCTCGACGGCAAAGCGGTGAGCCCGCCCGGATTCACCGCCGGTGGCCAGACCTTTTGCGACACCGAAGACGGCGTGCGGCTCGTGTATTCGGTGGCGGTAGGCGGGGGCAAACAAGACCTGGTGATGGGTGACGAAAAAGGTCGAGTCATCGGCCGCCTGACCCAGGGCCAGGGCTCGAACACGCACCCCGCGTGCAGCCCCGACGGCCGCCTGCTCGCCTTTTTCTCCACCCGCGGCACCGCGCCCGGCATCTACGTGATGTCGCTGAAAAGCTTCCGCACTCAATCGATCTCCACCCAAACGGGTGAAGGCCTCAGCTGGGCCGCCCTGCCCTAATTGCATCGCCTCTTGGGCTGCCAACCCGCAGCCTGACTCGCAGAAGCTTCTGTGGCGGAGCTAGGCCACTTTGGGCGCTCGAGATTTTTTTACAGGGAGGACGGGAGGACGGGAGGTCGAGACAGAGGCGAGAAATTTTGGGGGTTCGCGCTGCCGCCGGCGAGTCTGCAGCAGCGTCGCGGCTCAGCCCTCCAGCTGTGCCGTCACCAGGCCAAACTGAATCGCTGATGACGGGCACGCCCGCCGGCCTGATGGGATCAAACCGGCGCCTGAGGGGTCTTCCGAAGTCAAAAGTGAGTTCGGAACCGAACTCACTTTCCGAAAAGCGTGGATCGACTCCGAGTTTCTTCCTGGATCGGGAGCCCTGCGAGGGGACGCATGTTGAGCGCGCCGCTGCACGCTATTCAGGCTGCAGATTGGCAGCCCAATATGTGTGGAATCCCCAGGATCTGCGGCGCGGCAGCCCCAGGGGTGATCTTCTGGGCTTCGAGGGAAATATTTTTGGTTTTGGTCCTCCAAAAACAAAAATGCGTTCTCGCCTCTCGCCTTCCTGCGCTTCCGATCTTCCTGTGAAAATCTCGGAGGCTTCCTTCAGGCGACGATTTCGCTGAGCTCGCCTTCGCCGGTGCCGTTGCCGAAGTTGCCGGTCCACGGGGCGACGTCGCGCACGGCGGCGTTGATGAGCGCGTTGAAGAGCTTGTTGTTCGTGACGTAGCCGCCGCCGCTGCCGGCGTCGACGTAGGCGCCCTGTTTGAGGTAGCCGCCGCCGCTGCCGGCGACGATGTGGGGCACGTTTCGGTACGAATGTGACGGGCCGTCGGCGATCTGGTTGGTCCACAGGATGACCGACTTGTCCAAGAGGCCCCGCGCTTTGAATTCGTCCAAGCCGTGAGCTAGCGTGGTCATGCGCAGCGCGTCGATTTCGGCGTGCGCCTGCTCGGCGGTGGGATTGTTGCCCGTCGCCGAGTCGGATTGGATGCGGTGACTGATCTGGTGAAAGGTCCAGTTGCCCAGGGCGGTGTTGGACGGCACGGGGTACTTGGTCGAATCGGTGCCGTCCCCGTGTTGAAGCGTGGCTACGCGGTTGAAATTACAGGCGAAAGCCAACGCAACCAGCTGCAGGTGCAGCTTGGCCACGTCTTCGATCATGCCGTCCATCTTGAAGGCAAGGCCGCCGCTGAGCGCCTCCAGCTCCGACGTGGCCAGGCCGCCCTTCGAGCACGCTTGGCCCATTTCACCCAGCGTGACCTCGGTGTCGCGGATCGCGTCGAAATGCTGCTGCAGACGCTGGCGATCGTCGGCGCTGAGGTTGGACATTTGCTTGAGCTCGTTCAGCTCCGCGCGCACGTAGTCGTTCACGCTCTTGCGGCTGGCGACCAGCGCTGCGGCGCGCGGGTCGACCGTCGTACCGCCGCCCGCGTCTATCAGACCAACCAACTTGGCGTAGAGGGTGTAGGGATTGTCGTCTGCAGCCCGCGTTTGACCGGCGCCGGCCGCGCGGAACGAGATGCGCTCGGCGATGAACGCGTTCTTGCGGTTGCCCGCGTACAGGGTCAGCGGCTCGACGCCCGTCGGGTTCACGGTCTGGGCAATCAACACGTCCGCGGACATGCCGCTCGAGTAGGCGTTGTTGCCGCTACTGCCGGGTGGCGCGGCCGTAAGGGACTGGCACAGTCCCTCGGCGTGACCACACGCCAAGGGACCGCCGTTGGGGAAACCGAGGTTCTTGATGAACAGCAGATTGGACGCGTGCGGAGCGAGCACGCTGGTGGCCTTGTCGGTCATGGCCCCGAGCCCGGCCGTGGTCAGATCGCCGGTGGCGCTGGGGAAGAATTTACTCGGCACGACGCCGTTGGCCGCGACGATGAACAGGCTGAAAACGGGCGGCGCATCGATGGCCCACGCCGAACGTTCCGGCAAGCCTTCCAAGAACGGCAGGCCGATGGCAATGCCACCAGCGCGAAGGAAAGCCCGGCGATTGATGGAAGGCTTCCGGGCGAACGGCAACCGAGCGGACCAGCTACCGAGCGGATTGGACGGCAATCGACTCACGGCGTGCCTCCCTCGTAGGTACGGAATGCGTCGCTCTTGACCAGTTGTAGGATGAGCTGCTGGCTGGAGCCGCTGTCGAGGCTGAGGTTGGCCAGATCGGTCAACCAGGGGAGGTCCGCCTCCACGATGTCGCGCTGTAGCCCAAAGCTGGCGAGCTTTTTGGCGTAGCAGAGGTGCGCGTTGGGTCGGCTGGCCATGGCCGCCATCAGCTCCACGTTGTCGGCGAAGTCGACTCGCCCATCGACGAAGGTGTAGGAGCCGCTGCTGTCGATGGCCAGGCGGTCCCCTAGCGACACTTCCGTGTCGCGGTATTGGCCCATGCCGTCGAAGTGCTCGAAGGCGAAGCCGAGGGGATTGATGATCTCGTTGTGGCAGGCGTTGCCGCACTTTTGGGTCATGGCGTCCATGCGCTGGCGGCTGGTTTGCCATCGCTGGATCTCGGGAACCGGCGGGATTTCGGCGGCGGGAGGCCCTAGCGGCGAGCACAAGACGTCCAGCGCCAAGCCGAGGCCGCGATGGATCGCGTCCGGGTCTTGGTTGTGGGCGTTGAGGACGAGGTAGGGCAGCTGCGAGAAGAAGCCGACGCGCAGTGGCCCCAGCTCTTGCTCGACGAAGCCGCTGCCCTGCGGGTCGAGGCCGTACAGCGGTGCCATGCCCTTGCCCATGAAGCCTCGCGTCGACGTCAGGATGTCGCGCACGCCTAGACCCTCGCTGAAGATCTTGTCGAAGAACAAGTACGAGCTCTCTTCGAGCTCGGGGTTCAGCGAAGGGTCGTAGCCGGGGGTGTTGACCTTGCTCAGGTCGCGAATGCGATCGAGGTGCAAGAGCTCACCGTGAAACTGCCGCATGACGCTGGTGGCCGGAGCTTCTTGCAGCATGCGGCTGGCCTCGTCGACCAGCTTGTCCGGGTCGGCGAGCGCGTCGGCTTCGTCCAGCAAGGCCTCGTCGGGTGTCGAGCCGCGCAACCACAGCGAGAGCTTGGCCGCCGCCTCGTAGCCGCTCAACGGTTTTCCGGTGGGCCCCAGCTCCGTTCGGTACAAGAAATGAGGCGACTGCAGGAGCGCACGGATCACCAGCTCGGCGCCCTTCGCGAATGCGCTGCGGTCGCCTTCGGTGGCCGCGCCGGCCTTGAAAAGCGTCGCGCACTTGCTCACCTCGGAGTTGGTGAGCGGACGGCGGTAGGCGCGCCGCCCGACGGTCGTGATGAAGCCGGCGCTGTCGGTGCCCGGGTAAACGGCAGCCAAAGCCTCGTCAGAAGCCGTGACTTGCGCGGCCAACGCTTCGGCGGCGTCTTGAAAGTCTGACCAGGTGCGGGCGTTCACGTCGAGCAAGGATTCGTTGTTCGAAAAATCGGTAACGCCGAAGACGGGAGAGATGAAGGCTTGCTCGAGGCCTGACGGCTTGGGCAGCTTGAGCACTTCTTGCACGCTGGCCGCCCACTGCGCGTTCGTCAGACGAACGAAGCGGAAGTACTTGGGGTCACCCGCCAGGTTGATGCCGCTTTGGGGCGCGGAGCCGCCGATGGGGCCGCTCCCGGCCGTCGCGCCATCGGTGATGCCGGAGCCGCCAAAACTGGTGCCTCCACCGCTGTTGCCGGGCTCTTGGCCGTCGCCCTTCGAGTCCAGACGGGTGGCGCCACAAGCGACCAGCGTCGCTACCGCGACTCCGAGCGTTCCCCAACCGTAGAGGCGCTTCGCCTCGCCAGTTCCCGGCATTTTCGTCGGCGAGTGATTGCCTTGATCCATCCGCAGCTCCCTGGGCCCCTGTGTCAATCGCTCAGCAGTGGCGGTTGGACCGTCAATTCCGTCATGAAACCGCCGAATAGACGCGGGCGACTCCCATTGGTTTCGCCCGTATCTGGGTCGAGACGCCGAAGAAATCTTCTGGCTTTACGTCGAGCCGGCAGGAAATCATGGCTCTTCAGTCTAGTCCTGGCGCAAGTGGGCGGCGAGCTCCGGGGCGAACGAAAGCCAGGATTGGCGTGTGGTGACGGAAGCCGAAGAAGGCCCATGCCGGTCGCGGCCTAGGACCGTTGGGCCCGCGTGCGGCAAAGCCGAGGGCTTCAGCGCCTTCGCAGATTTCCGAGCCGCGTCTCGCATCCAGGCCGCGGGCGACTAACCCGCACGACTGATGAACCCAGCGCGCGCGTCGCGATTGGCTGCCGATACGCCCTTGACCAGGGGCCGAACAGTGAGCTTCAAACTTCGAGTTGACTCGGTCGCCGTCTGACGGATACATCCCGCTCGAACTCGAGGGTCTCCATGAAGAATCTTAGGTGGGTTGGGGTGGCGAGCGTGTTGCTGGGCGTGGCGTTGCCGTCTGCCTGCAGCTCGCACGATGTTGTGAGCGTGCCGCAGGAGAGCGTTGGCGAGCGGACGGAAGAGCTTGTCGAAGCGCCGATAGTAAACGACGGCGTCGTCACCGTCGCGGGGACCGGCGTGCGCGGTGCCACAAATAGCGCTGTGGCGACGAGTGGTACCCTGAATGATCCCGCAGGTGTCGCCGTCGCCGCCGACGGCACGATATACGTCGCCGATTGGGGCAACAACGCCGTGCGACGTGTCCGTACGAGCGGCGCTCTCGACATTTTCCTCGCTGGTCGACCGAACCTCCTGAAGAACCCACGCGCCGAAGAAAACCCGTCAGGCCCGGGGATCCCACAATGGACCGTCGTCTCTGGTGCGTGGACACCCGCTTCCCGCGCGAATTGTACGACGCCCAACTGCGGCAGTGCCTACGATGGAACCCGTTGGTTTTGGGCTGGTGGCTCTAATACCGGGACACTGACACAGGTCGCCGATGTCTCCGCGTACGCAGCCAACATTCAGGCTGGAACCCAGTTCTTTCATTTCTCGGCGTTGGTCCGCGCGGCCGGGGGTAAGGCGACGCGCGTCCAACTCGATTACCTCCGGGCAGACGGCTCCCTTTTGGCGCTTGGGTTTGACTCGGGCTCACGCACCGACCTGACTTGGACGCCCATCATTCACGAGAAGAAGCCGCCGGCTGGTACGGGGAAGATCCGGGTCTCGCTCAGCGTCAGCGCTGCAGCGGGCGCAGCGGACGCTTTCTTCGACGGCTTGGAGCTGCGGGCGTTGCCGGTTACAGGCGAAGCGGCCAGTGTCGATCGAGGCCTAATCAGCCCCAGCGCTGTTGCGGTCGCGGCGAACGGAGTCGTGTATGTGGGTGGCAACGGCGTCAGCATCAGCAACGCCGCTGGCACGAGTGTGACTACGGTCGGCGCCAGCGCTGGCTACGTCCCGCCAAGGCGCGTCTCCGGAATTGCCCTGGTGAGCGACGGCTTTGCGTACTTTGCGGACTCGACGGATCTCAAGCTTCACGCGCGTACGTCGGGCGGGGTTGGCTACTATGCCGACGTCGGGGCGATCGCAAACAAAGAGGTGCTCGCTGTGGCCGCGACTCCGCTCGGCGCAGGTCATCGGGTCTATTTCGCCCAACGCGGCGTTCCGAGCGTACAAGTCTACGATTGCCCAAAGGGCGGTGTATCGGGGCAGGTCGTTGCTTGTAGCCGTTTTTTCACCTTTGGCGGCCTCACCGGTCTGGCCGACGACGTGGATGGCACTCCCGGCGGCGAGCGCTTTGGTCTCATCAACAGTTTGAGCATAGGCCGCTACGGTGACGTTCTCGTCGCCGATGGAGGGAACAACGCCGTTCGGCGGACCTACAGTGCCTACACGCGGACCTCGGGCGGCAATGGCACGCCTGGTTTTCAGGATGGGACCTCGGGCGCCGCTAAATTTTGGGAGCCGAGTGGCGTAGCAACGGCGCCCGATGGCGGCATCGTGGTCGCCGACCGCATGAACAACCGGGTGCGCAAGATCGGTTGCGCGGGAAGCAATGTCTGCGCCGCGACAGCTGGCATGGCCTGTCAAGTTTTCAGTCCGAATGACGGCGAAGCCTGCACCACGGACACCTGCGAAGTGTTGGTGATCAACCATGCGCCCTTGGCCATCGGTGCAGCCTGCGATGACGGGACCGTCTGTGATGGTCGTGAAACATGCACCGCCAACGGCTGCCAATCCGGTCCCGCCCCGGTCACGGATGACGGCGATCCATGCACGGTGGATAGCTGTGATCCGGTCACCGGGGTCAAACACAGCGCTTTGTGCGCTGGCGGCACATTTTGCCGTAGCGGCCGTTGTGAGGTTCCGTGTAACTCGTCGGCCCAATGCGATTCGGGGGCGTACTGCGCGCAGGGCGGCTTTTGTCGCAGCTCGGGAACGGAGTGTGCAGACGACGCTGAGTGCCCCAGTGGAAATATCTGCGCGACCGGAATGGGTCCGAGCGCGGGTCATCTGCGCGGCACCAACGCTTGTGTCGACCCGATTTGCCTGACATCCGAAGGCTCGTCGTTGTGCGGTTACCCTGGCGCGCCATGCGCCTGCGGCAACGCCATCGATTGTTGGATCGGCGGAGGCCACTGCAACGAGGAATTCGAGACCTGTATCGCCAATGCAGGCGCGCGCTTCGGTTTGGCGTCGGACGCTTCCGTCTGCGTCCCCCGGAAATGCCAGACGGCTCAGGGGGCGAGCTCATGCGGATCCATCACGGCGGACTGCGGCGAATGCACCTGCACGCCTAGCTGCGCCAACAAGCACTGCGGTGATGACCCGAGCGACGGGTGCGGTAACACGTGCAAAGGTCTTTGCCTCGACGGTCAGTGTGGCTGCAAATCCAACTCAGACTGCGGTGTCGGGTCCGTTTGTGCCGTGGGTAAGGGCGCGTCTTTCGGCTGCGCTACCGGTACCAACGTCTGCGTGCGCGAACAATGCAGCGACATGGACCCGCAAATGCCCCAATGCGGCGTCGGGAGCGCCTCCTGCGGAGCTTGTCCTGCCTGCACGGCCACCTGTAGCGGAAAGCAGTGCGGCAAGGACGCCTGCGGCCGGGATTGCCCCATCACCGCTCTGGGAGGATGCAACTCGGATGGACGAGTCATCGCCTATCGCGAGCCGAGCGACTTTCATTCGCCGGATTTCGCTGACCCGCTGCCAAGAGCACTGGCAGATGAGGTCGGAGCGCTGCAGGGGAGCTTTGCGGTCAGCGACCGCGGCCTGGGGTCTTACACCGTCCCGATCGCGGTTCCCCCCGGCCGTGCTGGACTGACTCCTTCGCTGGCGCTTCGATACACCGGTACGAAAACCGAGGGCTTGATGGGGCCTGGTTGGCGGATCGAAGGGTTCTCCGCGATCGCGCGCTGCGCAGATACGTACGCGACGAGCGGTAAGGCACGTCCCGTGCGTCTGGATGCCAACGATGTATTTTGTTTGGATGGCCAGCCGTTAATTCTAGTAACTGCCAATGTGGCGTATGGCGCCACCAACTCCGAATACCGAACGGAGATCGACACGTTCCAGCGCGTGATTTTGCGCGGGAACGTCGGTACGGCGGCTGCCTACAAAGGGCCGCAGTACTTCGACGTCTACACCAAGGACGGCCGCATCCTGACCTATGGGAGCACCCTTGCCAACGACACGACCTCGCTCGAAAGCCACGGCGTCAAGCGTGTTTGGGCGATCTCCCAAATCAAGGACCAAGCCGCGAACACCATCGACTTCAAGTACCTCGAGCACGTTGTTGCGCCGGGAGACGCGGGCGAGAGTAGCAGCACCGCGCTCGACTCGGGCGAGCTTCGCCCCGATACGATTGTGTATGGTAGTGAGGCTGATGGAGACCGTTCGCGCTGGATCAAGTTCGAATACGAGCCGCGTCCTGATCCCCAGTATCATTTCGTGAACGGCGCTCGCGGCTTCGCCGTGAACCGCCTAACGTACGTTACCACCAACGCCTTCGGGGAAGCCGGGCGGCGGTACGAAGTGAAGTACGCCGAGACCGGGATCACCAAGGTCCGCGAGATCGTCGAATGGGACGGTGATGCCGTGCGCCACAAGACCGGCACTACGTTCGACTACGTACCTTTCAAGAGCTACGTTGAATCCGCCGACGTTTCGCTGGACCTGGGCACGAGTGACAGTGTCACCGGCGCTGGTGATATGGACGGCGACGGCCTGACCGATGTTGTCGTTCGTCGAAGTGACGGAAAATACCAGGTCTTGCTTGCGGCGAAGCGCTTTCGCAACCCGATTGCTCTTGCTTGGACGAACGGCAACTACCTAGCCGCTCTAGTGACTCAACTCGGCGGCAATGGGCGCAGCGTGATCATTGACCCCACCGGGAAGATCTTCAAGTTGGACAACGGTACCTTCTCCGTGACTACGTTCACGGGGGCGTCCGGTGGTGTCAGCCAAGCGCTGCTCTGGGATCACGACGGAGATGGTCAACAGGACTTAGTCACGTGCTCGGACAGTCCGCAACAGTTCTCGATCTGGCGTAACGATCGCGGCGTCCTTCAAGGACCGTCCGTAATCGCATCCAATAAGAAATGCGGCGCCCTGACCGCCATCGATGTGGACGGTGACGGCGCCGAGGAACTCCTGCAGACGGGCTACGAGGGCAAGGCCTCACGCTTCCTCAAGTTCTCGGGGAGCATCGACGGACCGACGCTGACGCCCTTGCCGGTGGACTTCAGCTTGGACCTCAGTTCGGGCCAAAAAGTCATCGCCATGGACTTCAACGGCGATGGGCTCAAGGACCTGTTGGCCGTCGAGTTGGGCGCATCCAATCAGCTCACGCTGTGGGAAAGCACCGGACGCAAGTTCGTCTCGCGCACCGTGCAAATTCCGGAGGATCAAAACGCGAAGCTCGGATCGTATGAGCTGCAGCATTCGGCCGTCTTTGACTACAACGGCGATGGCCGTGACGATCTCGTGCTGGGCGGCGGTAGCGGAGTTCGAGCTCTAACTCCCTATAACCGCTACGAGTTATGGCAGCTCACGCCGGGCGATTTGGCCTTGGTCAAGCCGTTCATCGGTGACGTCGACGGTGATGGCAACACCGACCTCATCGGTCGCGACGGGGATGGTGGGCACATTGCGTTTGGCAATGCGGGCGCCGCCAACTTGCTTCAAAGGGTCACTGATGGTCTGAAGAAGCAAACCGACGTGCTCTATCAGGCGACCACCGAGGACCTAGCCGTCAGAGTTCAAACCCTCGACGATTCTGACTGCTTCAGCGGAACCGCCGCTGATTCCTATGACGCGATCTCACAACTCGGGCCACTCGTCAGCGAATTCTCCGAGAAGATCGTCGTCGACATGAACGAGCGCGCCGGAGCGCGCCAGGTGTTTCAATACAAGTGCCCAAAGAAGGACTCGAAAGGCCGCGGATTCCGCGCATTTCAGCAACGAACCATTCTCGCGGTTGACGACAACGACGCTGAGAACCTCAGGACCGAGATAGCTTACTGGTACGACGACTACGTTTATGCCGGTCAACCGTCACGTATCACCCGCCGCACTCCGATCTTGCCTGCGAACGACATCAGCACGTCCCAACAGCGGGAGACCCAAGACAACTACTGGTTTGAGGTTGGGTCGTCACGTTCGGGCGCGCGCCCCTTCCCCAAGCTGAGCCACAGAAAACATCACGAGTACGACGTCAGCGATAGTCTGCCGCGCGAGATCTCGCAGTTTGAATCGTACTATCAGACGGACACCGACGGGAACGTCACCGACGTTAAGAGCACCGGCGGCGGGCTGCCGCTCAACGTACACCTCGTGTACTACGCACCCGCCAGTCCGTGGAAGCTCGGCCTGCTTCAAGACCTGACGCTGACGGACACGGTGGACAACGTGACCGTGAAGAGGAGCTCGCACTTCACCTACCTGGCAAACGGCCTGCTCGATACGTCCGAGCGCGAGGTGAGTGACAGCTACTACTACCTAAAGACGAAGTACGGTCGCGACAGTTACGGCAATGTCACCAGCGTGACGACCACGGACGGCGCGGCGAACTCGCGTACGTCATTGATTACATTCGACGCAACAGGCGACTTTCCAATCAGCTTCACGAACGCGGAGCAGCAAGTCACGGAAGTCTTTTTCGATAGCCTCACGGGCCAGCCGCTGGTCGTCAGCGATCCCAATTTTGTGACGCAACGTTGGGCTTACGACGGCTTTGGCAGGCTCGTGCGAACTGAGGGGCCAGACGACGGAACAACGATCAGCCTCGCCGCCGCTACGCCCGGGATCTCGCCGGTCAGCAATCTGTCGAACTTCGGAGTGTTGAGCATTACGCAAACTGCCGACAGCGGCCCGAAGTCCGTCACAGTCTACGACGCTTTTGGTCGCTCGGTAAGCACGAGCACGACAGGCTTCGGTGGAACGAATGTCCTCCAGGAAACGGACTACGACTGGGCCGGTCGCCCTCTCGCCGTAACGTTGCCTCACGTGTTGGGCGACGCTTCGCAGGGCTACACGGGTTACGACTACGATCGCGCGGGAAAACTCTATCGGACCCGCCTTCCTGACGGCGACACGATCGGCAACCAGTACGCGAATAAGGTCACGCTGAAGCCCGAGTTCGCTGCGTTGTTGCCCGATGCGGTGGAGGTCGCCGTAACGATCAACCCACGCAAGAATGCCGATTTCACTAGCTACGATGATATCGGGAGGCTGCAGCGGAGCATCGAAGTTGCAAGCTTGGCAACGAACAGCGAATTCCACGCTGTTTCCTACGGCTATGGTCCGTTCAACGCGTTGGCCACAGTGACAGACCAGCTCGGGAACATCATCAAAGTCGAAACCGATCGCCTGGGCCGCGTGTCGGGTGTGACTGATCCCGACAAAGGGCTCGAGGTTCGTAAGTTTTCCGCCTGGGGAGAAATCACCAACCTGACCGACGCCACCAACGACCCGCAGATCATCACCTATGACCGTATCGGTCGCCGCAAGCAGATCAGTCATCCCTCCGAGCTGCCCTTCGTCGAATGGCGCTACGACGAAGGGGGCGCTGCGGCCAACGCGCTGGGTAAACTGACCTCGACCTCGCGGCTAGCGCAGCCCAACGGCAGCGCCAGGGTGACCTCCGTAGCAACCTACGAATCTCCTGTCGCGGACGCCTTGCTAAACCGCGGCCTGCTCACTCGCATCGATCGCACGTTGCTCGATGAGACCAGCACAGCGCGCACCCTCACTACCAGTATGAGCTATGGCGCCTTTGGACGCCTTGACACGCTTACGTATCCGAATGCTCCGCCTACGGTGGGGGGAGGAGCCGCAACACCGTTTCGCGTGAAGCATGAATACGACAGCGCGTCCGGTGCGCTGAAAAAGGTCTCGGATCCCGATACGAACAAGACCTACTGGCAAGTCGTGTCGGTTGACCAGGGCTACCGACTAGGCAAGGTCCAGCTCGGCAATGGCTTGTTCTCCGAGTACCACTACTACAGCTTGAACGACACCTCGCCGGCATGTACCGGCGCAGCGGGTCTGAGTTGCATGCCTGGGCGCCTCAAGGAGGTGCTCGTCGGCACTGCGGCGAACAATCGCAGCGTGCTTGGCCTCGGCTACACATTCGACGAGAACGGCAACACTAAGTCGCGCGCCGTGCTTGGCGGTACGGACCTCGACACGTACGACTACGACGCATTCGACCAGCTAAAGACGGCAACGCGCAAGGTGGGATCGACAACCAAGACGCTCAGCTACACATACGACGCGCTCGGGAATCTGGCGACTAAGACTGATGTCGGTACGTACACGTATGCAGGCAGCGGCCGCCCCCATGCCGTGAACAATATCGGTTCGACGACCTTCCACTATGACGCCACGGGCAATCAGGACATCCGCGAAGGCAGCTTAATCCCCGGTGGGCGGCAGGCCCTCGAGTACGACGATTTCGACATGCCATCGCGTGTCGAGGTTGGACCCATCGGGTCCCAGCAGGTGACTACCTACGAATACGACGCCTTCGAAAGGCGAGCCGCCAAGCGGACGCCAACCGAGCAAACGCTGTATGCGGGCGATCTATACCGTCGAGTTGCCAAAACTGGCAGCGTCGAGCATCGCTATACGGTGTACGCGGGTAACAGCCCCGTGGTCGAGGTAACACGTGTCGAAACCAACGGCGTTACCGGTGCCGCCGATGTTCTCTATCAGCACACTGATCAGCTCGGTTCAGTGAGCGTCGTTACCGACGCGAGCAAAGTGGTGCGGGTTAAGCGAACATTCGACCCGTTCGGGCTGGAAGAGTCCACCGTTTCGCAGCGCAAGGTGCGCGACGGCTTTACGGGACAGGAAGGACAAGACGAGCTTGGCCTTGTCAACATGCGTGGCCGCATCTACGACGCCAGGCTCGGCCAGTTCTTGCAGGCCGACCCGTTTGTAGGCGGTGTCAGTCCGCGAGCCTTCAACCGTTACGCCTACGTGGGCAACAACCCGCTCACCATGACGGACCCGAGTGGCTTCTTCAGCTTGAAGGGGTTTCTCACGATGATCCCGGGCTGGAATGGCAGCAGCAACGGCGGCACGGGGACACTCAGCAACGACGAGAAGAAGGATGGCGGGTCTGCGAGCGATGGGGGTGGAGGCGACAACCCTATCTCCGCTGCGGCGCAGGTGCTCGGTAAGACAGTGAGCGGGGCAGAAGGCGAACCGTCCTCGAGCGACCCTGGCGCGTCTGCCCCCACCGGAAACATCGACAACGCCCAACCGGGCAACGGCGCTGTCGGTTGCGGCGGCACCTGTTCGATCGACGGGAGCAACAACAGCAGCGCCGGTGACATCCCCGAGCTTCCAGGCATGCTCTACGGCGGGGTTACAGGCGGCGGCGGCGGCGGCGGCGGCGGCGGCGGCGGCGGCGGCGGCGGCGGCGGCGGCGGCGGCGGCGGTCCGTCTCCCGGTGACGCGCCTCCCAGGCGCGGCCCACCTTCCACCCCGAATCCTGGTGGAGGGGCTAGCCTGGGAGGGGCCGGTTCCTTCGGCGGAAACCTGTTGGGGCAGACCGCTCCTGACCCGCGCGTCTACCTGCCGGAAGTCCAGCACCTTATCGAAGCGCTAGCTCCGCTCGTAGCCGCCGTAACCGAAATCGCGGAAGGAGCTGCGATAGTGGCTACCGGCATCATCTCGCCGGAAGCCTTGGTGGTCGTCGGCGGCGCTGCGATGATGACGGGTGATTCGGACAGTGACCAAGGCCGCTCCGAGCACACCAAGAATGCTCGGAAATCGACAGAAAAGAAGCATGAGGAAGGTCAGGCCCGAAAAGCAAGAGATAGGGGCGGGGAGAAGGGCGATGCCCGCAGGGGTGTCCCGAGGAAGCCGCCGAACAATTACAAAGGCAAGTGGCCGCCGTGAAGAAGACGATCAGAAAAAGAAGTGGAAACAAGCGCCGGAACGAGGTGACGAGGGTTGATGGCGGCGCGTCGCCATCAACCCTGTATTCGGAAGCGCTAGCGATGGCGAGGAACGGCGAAACGCGGACCGTTGTACCGCTGTTGCGAGCCGCTGCCACCGCTGGACATGCGATGGCTGCGCATGCGCTTGCGATCTGGTATCTGCGCGGAATAGGCGTCAGAAAAAATTTTGCGAAGGCGGTTGCACTTGAGCGGATCGCAGCACAAGCCGGAATTTCGGAGGCTATCTACAACTTGGCAATCTCGCATGAGAAAGGACAGGGCGCGAAGCGGAACCCGGTTGAAGCGCTTCGTCTCTATCGTGCCGCAGCTCGGCGCGGCGATGTAGACGCGATGTATGACGTGGGTCGGTGCCTATTTTACGGAATTGGGACGGCCAAGAACGAGCGTCTTGGCCGGAGATGGGTACTCCGTTCGGAGGCTTCGCGCAGCGGTCCGCGTCGCGGGGAAGAAAACGACAAGCCGTGATTGAACGAGCCGCTACGCGGCGGGTCTCGGCGCCTACACTTGTGGTGAGTAGCTACGTCGCCTTGATCGCCTGCCCTCGATTTCTCGACAGGAGGGGCCACTCCTGGCATTGGAAGCATCATGGCGGCCCGCGCGTTCTACCCAAGGCCACTGGGGGGGACTTGGCCATGATCGCGAATTTCCATGGTGGGAAGCATTCAGGCGGTCGAGCCCGATGGCAAAGCCGACCGCCGGCAGCTTTGCTGAAGGCGAAGGTCGGAAGGCGATCAGTTCCCCTGGGACCTGCTCCTACTGGGGCGGAGGCTAAGTACAAACGAGCCCTTGTTCTCGCGCGGGGCGGGCGTGAACAAAATGCTTACCGTGTTGTTCCCCTGCTTCGTGAGGCAGCAGACGCCGGGCACGCGATGGCTACGCATGCTCTCGCCACCTGGTACATCTATGGAATCGGGGTGCGCAAGAACTTGGCCGTAGCAGCCCGCCTCGAAGCAAAGGCCGCGCGCGCTGGCATCGCGGAAGCCGCATTCAATCTCGCCTATTCCTACGAGAGCGGAAAGGGCGTCGAGAAAGACGAGCGGCAGGGGTTACGGCTCTATCGGCGCGCGGCCCGGCTGGGGGACCATGACGCGGTGTACGCAGTCGGCCGATGCATTTTCTACGGTGTTGGGGGCCCAAGAACGAGCGCTTGGGGCAGAAATGGATCGATAGAGCAGCTCGCTCGGTCGAGGCGGAGCAGAAGCCCGGAAAACCGAGACGTCGCGTCCGAAAAAAATGAACGAGCAGAGCGTGAGAAGCGCGCTCCCCAGTGATCAGACCGCCATTGCTCGAATCGTGCGGCGTCGCCGTTCAATTTGGCGAGCAACACGCGCATCGACTCCAAGGAATGTGTGGAACCTGTGGTTGCGCTTCCGCCGAACCCAACCGTGGTCGTCATGCAGTTTCGCCATGGGCTCCGGTCGATTTCTGGCTCGGCGGGAGCAGCTTCGAGCCAGGTGTTGCTGGCGAAAGGCGAGCAGCCCGAAGGAGACGCGACTTTCCGGCGATTGGTCGGCTTGGGTGGGTGGGTCGGCGCGCTCTACGAGCTTGAGCTGATTGGCTGCAACGCAGTCGTCAAGGCGTGGAAGGTGCTTCGGCGTCGATCAGGTACCGCAAAGCCCGTTTTGCCTTCACTGAAAGCACCCCGCAGCTGGACGGTCGCGGGCAAGCGGCGGTATCTTTCCAGGCTGGATCTACGTTGCTCTGCGGAGCGCCGCGCTCGGCACGGCTTGGAGAGTGGACATGTTCGGAGCGTCTCGCAAAGGTCTGTTCGCAACCGGCTTCTTGGGATTTTCAGCGTTCTTGTTGGCCGTGGGGTGCACCAGCGACGAGAGCGCGGAGCCTCCGATCCGGCCCGTGGTCAAGGATGCTGGTGATACGCCATGGCGTCCGACCCGAACGGATTTGCCCGGACCGACCAGTAAGGCGACGGTTCGCCTGGCCTCGAACGGACGCGCGGTTGTTCCGCTGACCCCTACACGGGCCGGTGACGCTACCAGTCTTTCCCTCGGCATGGAGCTACCGCTGCGCGCCGACGGAGTGGTGCGGCTGCATGCGTCCTCGGCGCCCGAACGCTTCGTGGCGATGACGCCAGTGCTGGCAGGCGCGCGCACGGCGGTGATCGGTAGTGATGGCAGCGCGGTCTACGAACGCGCCTTCGGCAGCGCCGACTTGGTGCAGAGCGCGACGCTAGATGGGCTGCGCACGCAGATTGCACTCCGCGATGTGGCGGTGCCTGGGCTCTTCAGTTGGCGTGTCGAGCTTGCTCCTGGGCTGCGCGCAGTGGCGCGCGACGATCTGGGTACCAATTTCGTGGACGAAAAGGGGGACACGGCGCTCGCGGTAACGCCAGTTGCGATCACCGATGCTCGCGGCATCGCCCAAAATACGGGGTTGCGTTTCGACGACGATGGCTACGCGCGCCTGCGCATCGACACTGCCAACCTGCAATTTCCGGCGCTCGTCGACTTTGCGGTGACGCTGGGCAACGTGCAGGCGCTCGCGATCGCGCCGACGCAGATCAAGGGCCGCGTCATGGTGTTGCTCGACAGCTCCGGATCGATGCTCTATCAGTTCGGCAACGACACGAATACGGCAGGCGACAGCCCGGTCGGTACCGGCGTCGCTCGGTTTTGCGACAATGCTTTGGGCAATGGCTCGACGTTCGCCTGCAACGCCAACGTCGCCTGCACGACGGCCAACGGCGCCCTGAATTTTTGGCCGGTCACCTCCTCCGCCAACCCGGGCCGGATGCTGGCGTCGAAGCTGGCGCTCCAGAACGTTGTGAACGCGAACGCGGGGTTGCTCGACTTCGGGCTTGAGCGCTACGCCGAGAGCCTCGCTTGCCCGAATACGGCGAACCCCGCCTATTGCTGTAATCCGCAGACGAACGGCACCACCGCGGGCCGCTGTCGCGACCACGACGGCTATGCGAACATTCCGGGCGGCGACCGAAACGACCTGAGCTACGAGGGCAGTTGCGGCACCGCCTACGCGGGCGGTCGCGTGCTGATTCAGCCCGGCCCCGGCTCGGGCACGCAGCTCTTGCCATGGATCGACTTCGTCGAAGATTTTTGTTCGTCGACCGGCACCGTGGGTGGCGCACCGCGCAATCCGGAGCTGCGCGGCAGCGGCTTCACGCCGCTCGGCAAAGCCGTGCGCACCGCGCGCGACACCTGGTACACCCCGACCTACAACGATTCGCGCACCGCCGGCGCACAGCCGCTCGATGATCCGCTGATCGATTGCCGGCCGTACGTGCTGGTCGTGATGACCGACGGCGACGACACCTGCGGTGCAGGCACGACCCACACGATGGACTGTGGCGGCTCGAACGCGGCCTGCACCACCAACCGTTGTTTCGGCGCGGACGATCCCAACAGCAGCAACGCCGCCTGGGGCTGTCAATGCGCCAGCAACGCCGACTGCACCGGCGAGAACCAGACTTGCAACGTCGGCGCCAAGACGGTCGATTGCGCCGGCGACAACGCGCGCTGCGGCGCCGGCAGCACTTGCATCGACACGCCTGGGGGCGGCGACAATTGGCGCTGCTCCTGCGCCACCAACGCAGATTGCGGCACCGGCTTCACCTGCGCCACCGGGACGACGCCCGACGTCGATTGTCGCAACGACGACGCGCGCTGCATCAGCAACAATTGCTACGACGCGCCCGGCCAGGGCACAAACTGGCGCTGCTCGTGCAACTCCGACGCTCAGTGTCCGGCCTCGCAGCGCTGTGACGTCGGCAACAATCGCTGCGTGGCGCGCGGCATTTGCCAGGCAACCGGCAGCTGCCAAATCGCCGATCCGGCGCCGAGCGCGCAAGTGCAGAGCCTCACCAACGTCAACACCGTCAACCCGGTCAAGACCTACGTGCTCGGCATGGGCGACCCGGCGGGGCTCAACACCACCGAGCTGGACGCCATGGCCGTGGCTGGCGGCACCACCCAAGCCCGCCTGGCCACCAGCCAGTCGGACATCGAAGCCGCCTTCGCCGACATCGTCGCCAACACCGTCAAGTACGAGATCTGCAACGCCAAAGACGACAACTGCAACGCTCGCATCGACGAAGGCTTGGGCGTCTACCAAGAGTGTTTGACGGCGGCGGACTGCAACGGCGGCGCTTGCAACGGCGGCCGCTGCGTGTGCAACGCCAACGCCCAGTGCGCGGCGGGCTTCACCTGCTCGAACGAGACCCCGCTCAAGTTTTGCCGCCCCTCTTGCTCGGAGGGTCAGGGCGCTTGCTTCGTAGCCGGCGTGCGCAAATGCGGCGTCGGCGTGGGCCAGTGCTGCGTGAACGACGCCTCCGCGACCTGCACCGACATCGTGCCGCCTGCCGGCAAACCCGAGACCTGCAACGGCATCGACGACAACTGCAACGGCTTCGTCGACGAAAACCTGTCGTGCCAGGGCTGCGTGCCCTTGCCCGAGGTGTGCGACGGCAAGGACAACGACTGCGACGGCAAGATCGACGAAACCGGAGCCGGCGGGCTCGTCGACATCGGGGGCCCGTGCGGCTCTTCGGTGGGGCGCTGCACGCCCGGCACCGCAGTGTGCACCAACGGCGTGCTCGGCTGCTCGGGAGACACCGGGCCGTTCCCCGAGGTGTGCAACGGCTTCGACGACGATTGCGACGGCGTCGTCGACGGCATGGACCGGGCTTGTTACACCGGTCCCGCCAGCACCCAAGACGTGGGCACCTGCCACGGGGGCACCCAGCTTTGCACGGCGGTGGCGATGAGCAACATGGCCAAGTGGGGCACCTGCACCGGTCAGGCGCTGCCGACGACCGAAATCTGCAACGGCCTCGACGACGACTGCGACGGCGTGATCGACAACAACGTTCCGGCGCCGACGCCCGGCGAAGTCACGGGCGACCAATGTTGCGGCGACGGCGTGAGCCAAGCCAAATGCGGCGTCGGCGAGTGCTTCAAAGGCATCTGGGCCTGCGCAGGTACGGTCGTGGTTTGCGCCAACGCCGGCCACCCCAGCAACGAAACCTGCGACGACAAGGACAACGACTGCAACGGCGTCGTCGACAACATTCCGTCGCTGGGCGGCGACTGTAAGGCGCCGGGTGGCTGCGCCGGAACCCTGGAGTGCGACTCGGTCGTGCAACAGCTGGTGTGCAAGCCGAAGGGCGCGGCCGCGGTCGAGGTGTGTAACGGCGTCGACGACGACTGCGACGGCAAGACCGACGAAGTCGAGGACGTGAGCGTCAACGACGATTGGTGGGGCGACCCCTGCAACGAGCCGCCCGCGGGCCACGATCAGCCGCCGTGCCAAGCCGGCAAATACGTGTGCAAGAACGGCGCGAAAGCCTGCGAGGGCGACGTCCAGCCGCTGGCCAAAGAGGTCTGCGACCTGAAGGACAACGACTGCGACGGCATCGGCGACACGCTCGCCGCCTGTCCGGGCGTCAACGCCTGCGTGCAAGGCGTGTGCGTCGAGCCGTGTCACGGCGGTGAGTTTCCGTGCCCGGGCGGCTACAATTGCGAAGCCTTCGGCGGCAAGAAATACTGCGTGCCCACGACGTGCAACGACGTCGAATGCCCGCCGGGCGCTTCGTGCAAAGACGGCCAGTGCACGCTCGACGAAACTAGCGGCGGCGCGGGCAACGCCGGCGGCGCGGGCAACACGCCCGAAGCTGGCGCGGGCAATACGCCCGAAGGCGGCACTCAGAGCACCGAGGGCGGCGACAACGGCGGACCTGGCAACGCTGGCGAGAGCAACGGCAACGGCGCTGCCGGCAGCGGCGGCACCGGCGCCAATGGTACCGGCGCCAGTGGCACCGGCACGCCGGGCGAAGACGCCCGGGGCAAGTTCGGGTTGGTGACGGGCGGCGGCGGTTGCGCTTGCCGCACCGCTCCGAGCGGGCAGGGCAAGTGGGCCGCGCTGGCGAGCTTGCTGGTGCTGGGGGCGACGCTGGGCAGACGCCGGCGTCGGGCCGACGCGAGCGGGAGGGCGGCCTGATGCGCTCGTTCATGGCCTCGGCGCGCTTGCTTGCGCCATTCGTGTTGGCAGCGACGAGCCTGGGCTCGGTCAGCGGTTGCACCACCGAAGCCGCGTGCTTCGACGACTGTCACGGCGTGATCGGCAGCCTGGGCGGCAGCGCCACCGCCGGCAGCCCCAGCCTGGGCGGCTCGCTGATGATCGGCTTCGGCGGCGACCCCGGCGTCGACATCGGCGGCAGCGTCAGCGTGGGCGGCGGCACGCTGGAAGACGCGGGCACGCCCTGCGACAACGTCGACCTCCAAAACGACGTCAACAACTGCGGCACCTGCGGCAACGGCTGCGTGTTCACCGGCGCCGAGGCTTTGTGCGTCAAGGGCGAGTGCACCCTGGGCGAGTGCGTCGATGGCCGCTACGACCTGGACGGCGACGCCAACAACGGCTGCGAATACGCCTGCACCCCCAGCGCAGATCCCACGGAAATCTGCGACGAAATCGACAACGACTGCGACGGCGTCGTCGACAACGACTTCGACCTTTCATCGGACCCCGACAATTGCGGCAAATGCAACCACAAGTGCGAGCTGTTGCACGCGACCACCAGCTGTGAGCCCGGCAACGGCGCGCCCTCGTGCGTGGTAGCGAGCTGCGAGGCCGGCTACTTCGACGTCGACCACGTGGACGAGAACGGCTGCGAGTACCAGTGCGAAAAGACGGACGCGCAGGGCAAAGTCTGTGCTCCCGGAGACGCGAACTGCGGCAAAGAAGTTTGCGATTCGCTCGACAACGACTGCAACGGCATCATCAACGACGGTGACGAAGCCACCGGCGGCCCCGGCGGCGGGCAGCCCTGTCTGGACTACTGCAACGGCGTTGCCTGCAAGGGCGAGTGCACGGCCGGCATCACCACCTGCGTGGGCAAGACCCTGGTTTGCATTCCCGGCAAGGGCCCGAGCCTCGAGGTGTGCGACGGCAAGGACAACGACTGCGACGGAGTGAACGACAACGGCTTCGACTTCAGCACCGATCCCAACAACTGCGGCAAGTGTGGCGTCTCCTGCGTGGGCACGGTGCCCAACGCGATCGGGCAATGCACGGATCCGGCCGGCGCCGCCCCGCCCGCGTGCAGCATTTTGGCCTGCAAACCCGGCTACAGGGACCTGGATCCGAAGAAGCCCGGCTGCGAGCAGTGCCCCAAGTTTCCGACCAGCGCCGAGACCTGCAACGGCATCGACGACGACTGCGACGGCGTGGTCGACAACCCGGCCGCGATCGCCGGCCAAGCGCCGGCCGTCAACGTCTTATGCAACAACGGTCGCCCCCTGGCGGGCACACCCTGCGCGGGCACGACCGTGAGCTGCGGGGGCACTAGCGGCTGGGTTTGCAAGTATCCCACCGGCACCGGCGTCGAAATCGATCCTGCCACCAAGAAGGTGCGCGTGGTCGAGGCGGCTTGCGACAACCTGGACGGCAACTGCGACGGCCAAAAGGACGAAGCCTTCTTGAACAAGGGTGTGGCTTGCAGCGTCGGCACCGGCGTTTGCGCGCGCACCGCCACGTACACCTGCACCGCCGACACCAAGGGCACCGAGTGCGCGGTCTCGGCCGTGGCCACCGACGCCAAGGACGAGCTGTGCAACGGCCTCGACGACGACTGCGACGGACAGATCGACGAGCGCACGCCCAAGGCCGGCTCGCTTTGCTACAACGGAGGCTCGCACGCCTGCGCCGGCTACGCGGACCCGATGGTCAAAGTGGGCAACGTCTGGGTCTACACCTACGAAGCCTCGCGCCCCGACGCCACCGCCCTCGACCCCGGCATTTACGACGTGCGCTCGTGCTCCAAGCCCGGCGTCTTGCCCTGGACCAACATCTCGCAAATTGACGCCGCCGCGACCTGCGCCGCCATTCCCACCAGCGTCGCCAACACCAAGATGCGCCTGTGCACCGAGACCGAGTGGCAGACCGCGTGCCTCGCCGGCGGCGCCGGTACCTCGCCGACCTGGGCGTTCTCGAACGCTCCGACGGTGTACGACGACAAGGTCTGCAACGACGCCAGCGCCGGCATCGACACGTTGTGGACGACGAGCAACAACAACGGCCAGTCGCAGCGGTGTCGCACCAGCACCTCGATCTGGGACATGACCGGCAACGCCGCCGAGTGGACGAGCTCGTGCATCACCGTCCTGGGCAAACAGTACTGTCGCGTGCGCGGCGGCAGCTACCTCTCGCAAGGCCCCGCCACCGCCTGCAACTTCAGCTTCGTGCTCGACGTGCCGGACTTCCGAAACTCCGACCTCGGCTTCCGCTGCTGCAGCAGCGTGGCGCCGTAACCTCGCTCATCGTAACCAGGGGCTGCCAACTCGCAGCCCCCATCGCAGAAGCTTTCGTGTCGGCTCCAGGCCACCCCGCACGATCGAGATTTTTCACAGGGAGGACGGGAGGACGGGAGGTCGAGGCAGAGTCGAGATTTTTGGGGTTCGCGCTGCCGCCAGCGAGTCTGCAGCAGCGTCGTGAGCTCAACCCCTCCGGCTTTCTCTCGAGGGAAATATTTTTGGTTTTGGTCCTCCAAAAACAAAAATGCGTTCTCGCCTCCTCGGACCTCCCGTCCTCCCGCTCACCACTCATCGCATCGTTCCCGCCTGCGCTGCCCTCCGGGCCTTCTGTCGTCCCTTTGTCGTGCCGGCAGCGCCTTCACCTTTGTCCCTCTCCGCGTCTCTGAATGACTTCGCATGCGAAGTCATCGCGATGCGCTTTGATCGCTAGCTGGCATTCACTAGCGAATACGAGCAGTTGAAGGTCTGCTGCCAGCGGAAGCGGAGATGACTTCGCATGCGAAGTCATTCCGCCGCGAGCGAAGG
>JBEQSW010000302.1:0-17883 GCA_040348565.1 Myxococcales bacterium
TTCGACGAGATTTTCGAGGCCCCCGACTCACCCCGACCTGGTTGCTCGCGCCTCGTCAACGGCATCAACAGCCTACCCGATGGCGAGCTGCTCGGACGCCAAGCAGCTGCCGAACGAGCGCTGCTCAGCATGGGCATCACCTTTACCCTGAAGGGTGAGGCCGAACGGATTTTCCCGTTCGACATCATCCCGCGCATCATCAGCGCCAAGGAGTGGGAGCGGCTGGAGCGCGGGCTGAAGCAGCGCATCGAGGCGCTGAACCTGTTCATCGCCGACGTCTACGGTGACCAGAAGATCATCAAAGATGGGATCGTCCCCGACGAGCTGGTCAAGACCTGCGCCGACTACCGCCCGCAATGCGAGGGCGTGAAGCCACCGCGCGGCATCTGGTGTCACATCACCGGCACCGATCTGGTTCGCGATAAAAACGGCGAATTTTACGTGTTGGAAGACAACCTGCGCTGCCCGTCGGGCGTGAGCTACGTGCTCGAAAATCGCCAGGTGCTGAAGCGCACGTTCCCCAAGCTGTTCGAGAGCTTGCCGGTGCGGCCGGTGGACGACTACCCGCTGCGCCTGCTCGACACCTTGCGCCACCTGGCGCCCGACGCCGTCTCCGACCCGCGCATCGTGGTGCTCACGCCCGGTCGCTACAACAGCGCCTACTACGAGCACGCCTTCTTGGCGCAGCAGATGGGCGTCGAGCTGGTCGAGCCGTTCGACCTGGTGGTACGCGACGGCTTCTTGCAGATGCGCACGACGGCGGGCTTGCAGCGCGTCGACGTCGTGTACCGCCGGGTCAGTGACGATTTCATGGATCCGCTGGCGTTTCGGCCCGAATCCTTGTTGGGCGTACCGGGCATCTACGAGGTGTATCTGAAGGGGCGGGTGGCGTTGGCCAACGCGCCCGGCACCGGCGTGGCCGACGACAAGGCCATCTACCGCTACGTCGAGCGCATCATCAAATATTATCTCGACCAAGACGCGATCATCCCTAACGTGCCCACTTACGTGTGCACCCACGAAGACGACTGCGCCTACGTGCTCAGTCACTTGCCGGAGCTGGTCGTCAAGGCAACCGATGGCGCCGGCGGCTACGGCATGCTGGTGGGCCCGCACTCCACCGCCGCCGAGCGCGTCGACTTTGCCGAGCGCATCAAGAAAAATCCGCGCGGCTACATCGCTCAGCCGACGCTCTCCCTTTCACGGGTGCCCACCATCGTCGGCGACGCCATCGAAGGGCGGCACGTCGATCTACGGCCCTACGTGCTGTACGGGCGAGAAATCCAGGTCACGGCCGGCGGGCTCACGCGCGTGGCGTTGAAAAAGGGCTCCCTGGTCGTCAATTCGTCGCAAGGCGGCGGCAGCAAAGATACGTGGGTACTAGCATCGTGACCGCGACGACCATGACCCCGCTCCCAGTCACTCCCAGCAACTCAGACGATAGATCTGTGGAGAACCCGTTCGCCAAGTTCGGGCTTTGGGCGAGGCTTGCGCGAGGACCGAAGCGGAGCGTACTTGAGTACGTGAGCATCGGACCGCAGCGCAAACGAAGCCCAAACCCGAAATCGGCGAACGTGTTACTCAGCCAGCAAAGGGCTATCCGCGCATGCTGAGCCGCGTTGCCGATGCTTTGTATTGGACTAGCCGCTACGTCGAGCGCGCGGAAAACATGGCGCGCTTCATCGACGTGAGCCTGAACCTGATGCTCGAAAGCTCCGCTCACGGTGAGCGCGACTGGGCGTCACTGGTGCTGACCACGGGCGATCAGGAATTTTTCGAAAAGAAGTACGGCACCGCCACGCCGGCGAACGTCACCCAGTTTCTGACGTTCGACGAAGAATACCCGAGCTCGATTTGGTCCAGCGTCTCGCGCGCTCGAGAGAACGCGCGCAGCGTGCGCGACATCATCTCGCGCGAGATGTGGCAAGAGCTGAACGAGTTTTACCTGATGGTGCAGCAGGCGGCGCGGCCCGGCGTGCAGCCCGAAGATTTAATCGACTTCTGTGCGCGGGTGAAACGCGCCGGAATCTATTTCGAAGGCGTTACCAACGCTACTCTGTCTCGCGGCGAGGCCTATCACTTTGCCCAAGTGGGACGCATGTTGGAAAGAGCCGACAAAACTTCGCGCATCTTGGACGTGAAGTATTTTCTGCTTTCGCCAACCCAAACGCACAGCGTTAGCCCGCCCGGTCAGTTGCAATCTCAATCGCAGTCTCAATCGCAGGGCGTTAGCAAGCAGAGCCAGTCGCAAAACGGCGTCGGCAGCAATGTCGACCAGCTCGGGTGGACGACGTTGCTCAACTCCGCCAGCGCGCTGCAGATGTACCGTCAGATTTGGCACGTCACGACGCCTGAGTCGGTGTCGGCGTTCCTGCTCCTCGATCGCAACTTTCCGCGCAGCATCTTGCGCTGCGTGCGCCGTGCCCAAGAAAGCCTGCACGCCATCTCGGGCGCGCCGCTGTATTCGTTCGAGAGCGAAGCCGAACGCTTGATCGGCCGGCTGCGCTCCGAGCTCGACTACGCGAAGATCGAAGAGATCATGGAGGAAGGGCTGCACGAATACGTGGACGGGCTGCAAGGGCAGCTCAACGAAGTGGGCTCCGCCGTTCAAGCGCAGTTCTTCGAGTTTTAATCATCGTCTCGTTAGGTTCGAAATCATGGCCATTCGTGTCGCGCTCAATCACAAGACTAGCTACCGCTACGCGTCGCCTGCGTTGCTAGGAGCCCAGGTGGTGCGGCTCCGGCCGGCTCCGCACGCGCGCACGCCGGTCGTCGGCTATTCGCTGCGCATCGAGCCGCGTGAGCATTTCCTCAATTGGCAGCAAGATCCGCAGGGCAATTTCCTGGCGCGGGTCGTGGTGCCGGAGCGCACCAAAGAGTTCTCGGTCAGCGTCGATTTGGTCGTCGATCTCGAGGCCATCAACCCGTTCGATTTTTTCCTGGAGGACAGCGCGCAGAAATGCCCGTTCACTTACTCCGCCCCGCTCGCCCGCGAGCTCGCCCCCTACTTGGTCAAGGGCGAGCGTGGGGCGGTGTTCAAGAGCCTGATGGCCGGCTTGGACATGCGCTCGCGCGGCACGGTCGACTTCTTGGTCGACGTGAACCGCGCCGTGCGCGAGGCCGTCGACTACGTCATTCGCACGGAGCCCGGCGTGCAAACGCCGGAAGAGACGCTCGAGAAGGGCAAGGGCTCCTGCCGTGACTCGAGCTGGCTCTTGGTGCACGTGCTGCGCGAGCTGGGCATCGCCGCGCGCTTCGTGTCCGGCTACCTCATCCAGCTGGTTCCCGACCAGAAGCCGCTCGAAGGTCCCACCGGTCCTGAATCGGATTTCACCGATCTCCACGCCTGGTGCGAGGCGTATGTCCCCGGTGCCGGCTGGATTGGCCTCGATCCGACTTCCGGCTTGTTCGCCTCCGAGGGGCACATTCCGCTGGCTTGCTCGCCCGAGCCGTCTTCGGCCGCGCCCATCGAGGGCGGCTTGTTCGAGAAGGTCGAGACCGAGTTCGGCTTCGAGATGAGCGTGACGCGGGTGATCGACCGCCCGCGCGTGACCAAGCCGTACACCGAAGAAGAGTGGCAAGCGCTGGTGGCTTGCGGCAATGAGGTCGACCGTCGTCTCTTCGAAGGCGACGTGCGTCTCACGATGGGCGGCGAGCCGACTTTCGTCAGCAGTAAAGAGCCCGACGCGCCGGAGTGGAACACGGCGGCCATGGGCGGCAAAAAGCAGGAGATGGGCGATCGGTTGCTCCGGCGTTTGCACGACGCCTGGCAACCCGGCGGCTTTCTGTTTCACGGTCAAGGCAAGTGGTACCCCGGAGAGCCGCTGCCGCGCTGGGCGCTGTCCTGCTTCTTTCGTCACGACGGCGTCGCCACCTGGCAAGATCCTTCACTGATTGCCCTGGCCGGCAGCAACCAGGGGCACACGGCGGAGCACGCCGAGCGCTTCGTCAAACGCCTGACCGAGCTGTTGTCGTTGCAGCAGCCGGGCACCATGGCCGCTTACGAAGACGCTTGGTACTACTTGTGGCGCGAGCGGCGTCTACCGACGAACGTCGACCCGCTCGAGTCGCGCCTGGACGAAGCGGGGGAGCGCGAGCGCCTCACGCGCATCTTTCGCCAAGGCCTCAATAGCGTGGTCGGTTACGTGCTTCCGCTCGCGCACTGGGGCGGGGCATGGGTCAGCGGTCGTTGGTTCTTGCGCGACGAGCACTGCTTCCTCATTCCCGGTGATTCTGCGGCGGGTTTTCGCCTGCCGCTCGATTCTCAACCCTGGGCCGAGAAAGACGAGCGCGGCTTCGAACCGGCACTCGATCCGTTCCAGCCGCGCCCGCCGTTGCCTCGGCAATTCACGTTTCCGGTCGGGCCGCGCGGGGCGCAAGGCTCGCCGCAGGTGTTCACCGAGCGTGCGGAGCCGCGCACGTTCGACCGCGGTCGCGCGGCGCTAGCAGGCGGCGCGGGTCTGGGCGCACGTTCACCAGCGGCGGGGCTGGACGCGTTGGGCGTGCGCCGTTCGGCGCCCACGGCGTTCGAATCGGCCAGCGGCATCGTGCGCACCGCGCTGGTGGCCGAGCCGCGCAACGGCATCTTGTGCATCTTCATGCCGCCCGTCGCCACGCTGGAGGGCTACCTCGAGCTGGTCGCGGCCATCGAGGTCACGGCCAAGGAGCTTGCCATGCCGGTGCAGCTCGAAGGCTACCCACCGCCCGACGATCCGCGGCTCGGCAACTTCAAGGTCACCCCCGATCCCGGCGTCATCGAAGTGAACGTGCCGTTCGTTCGCTCCTTCCCCGAGCTCGTGTCGCAGACCGAGCTCTTGTACGAAGAAGCGCGGGCCGAGCACCTGGTCGCCGAGAAGTTCGAGCTGGACGGAGCGCACATCGGCTCCGGCGGCGGCAATCATTTCGTGATGGGCGGCGCCACTTCGGGCGACAGCCCCTTTTTGCGCCGGCCCGACCTGTTGGCCAGCCTGCTGGCGTTCTGGCACAACCACCCCGCGCTTTCGTACCTGTTCTCCGGCCGTTTCATCGGCCCCACGTCGCAGGCGCCGCGCACCGACGAAGCGCGTGACGACTCGGTGCACGAGCTCCAGCTGGCGATCTCGCGCCTGCCGGCGCGCGGCATGGATTGCCCGCCGTGGCTGGTGGATCGCATTTTCAGAAACTTGCTGGTCGACGTGACCGGCAACACCCACCGCACCGAAATCTGCATCGACAAGCTGTATTCGCCGGACGGCCCTACCGGCCGCCTGGGCTTGGTCGAGCTGCGTTCCTTCGAGATGCCGCCACACGCTCGTATGTCGTCGGCCACTCAGCTGTTGATTCGCGCCCTGCTGGCGTCGTTCTGGGAGCAGCCGTACCAGCAGCCGCTGGTGAAGTGGGGCACGCAGGTGCACGACCGTTTCTTGCTGCCGTACTTCGTAGATCTGGACTTTCAAGACGTGCTGGGCGAGCTGTCGCGGCGGGGCATCGCCCTCGACCCGGCTTGGTTCAAGCCTCATTTCGAATTTCGCTTCCCGGTCTTGGGCAGCGTGGTCAAGGACACCACCACGCTCGAGCTACGGGGCGCGCTCGAGCCGTGGAACGTGCTCGGCGAAGAGAGCACGGCCGGCGGTCAGGCCCGCTACGTCGACTCGTCGCTCGAACGGATGCAGGTGCGCGTGTTCGGAGTCGCGCCGGAGCGGCATTCGGTCGCGGTCAACGGCGTCGAGATGCCGCTCACGCCCACCGGTACGCGCGGTGAGTACGTGTGCGGCGTGCGCTACCGCGCCTGGCAGCCGCCGTCTTGCTTGCACCCGACCATCCCGGCGCACGGACCTTTGCGCTTCGACCTCTACGACCGCTGGAATCAACGTGCCATCGCCGGCGCGACCTACCACGTGGTCCACGCCGGCGGCCGGGCCAACGTCGATCGGCCGGTCAACGCGGCAGCCGCGGAGGGTCGCCGGATCGCACGCTTCAACGCATTCGGGCACACGCAAGGCTCGTTCACACCGCGACAGGTGCGTGTGAATCCGGACTTTCCGATGACGCTGGATTTGCGCTGGATCCAGTGATCCGGTTGTCAGATCGACACGGGCCCGCCACTTCGTTTACAAGAGGCACCGTGGAGCCCACTCCCGAGCGCCGCTCGAGCATCCCTCCGTCGCGGCGCGCCGGCAGCTTCGATGAGCTGCGCGATCTGTCGGGAGAAATTCGCGCCCATCAGCGCCCGCTGGCCAGCTTTCTGGAGAGCAAAGACCCCAAGGAGCTCGAAGAGCTGGGACGCTTGGTGCGGCAACGCATCACCCAGCAAGAGGTCACGTTCAACATCCTGGGCGTGCCCGAGGGCACGAACCGCCCGTGGCAGCTGGACGCGGTCCCGCTCGTGCTCGATCGCGGGGAGTGGCAAACGCTGTCGGCGGGTCTCCGTCAACGCGCCCGCCTGCTGGATGCGGTGCTGCGAGATTGCTACGGCGCCCAGCAGCTGCTGAAAGACGGGTTGTTGCCGGCCGAGCTCGTGCTCGGGCATCCAGAATTTTTGCGCGCTTGTCACGGGTGGCAGCCGCTCGGCGGCCAGTGGCTGCACCTGTACGCGGCCGATGTGGGCCGAGACCCGACCGGCAGGTTCCGCGTGTTCTCGGACCGCACCCAGGCGCCGACCGGGGCAGGGTACGCGCTCGAGAATCGCCTGGTGCTCGGGCGCACGCTGCCGGAGCTGTTCCGCGAGTACAAAGTCGAGCGCGTCGCCGGCTTCTTCAACAAGGTGCGACGCGCGGTGGAGAGCCTGGCGCCGGCCGGTACCCGCGGGCAGCCGCGCGTGGTGCTGCTGTCGGCCGGAGCTCGGGACGAAAGCTCGTTCGAGCACGCCTACTTGGCGCGCTACCTCGGCTACGAGCTGGTCGAAGGCCGAGATCTCAGCGTGCGCGGCGGCTTCGTTTACCTGAAGACGTTGTCGGGGCTGCGCAAGGTCGACGTCGTGCTGCGCCGCATCGGCGACGCCTGGTCCGACCCGCTCGAGCTGCGCGAAGATTCGTTGGGCGGCGTCGCCGGCCTCACGTCGGCGGCGCGCGCCGGCAACGTCGGGCTCGCCAATCCGCTCGGCGCCGTGATCGGCGAAACCCCGGCGTTGAAGGCCTACTTGCCCGCGCTCAGCCGGCATTTGCTGGGCGAAGAGCTGCTGCTCGAATCCGTGTCCACGCTCTGGTGCGGAGATCCGGAGTCGCTGCGCGAGGTGCTGGCGCGGCCGGACGACTTCGTGATCAAGCCTGCGTTCGGCGACCGCCGCGGCGAGCCGTTCTTTCCCGCGCAGCTGGGCAGCGACGCGCGGCGCGAGCTGTTCGAGCGCCTGCGCATGCACTCGGGTGATTTCGTCGCCGAGCGCTGGCCGGAGCTTTCGGGCCTGCCGGTGCTGGAGCGCGGCTCGCTCTCCACCGGTAGCGTGGCCTTCCGCTCGTTCCTGGTGCGCGACGGCGCCGACTACGACGTGATGCCCGGCGGTCTGGCGCGCATCAACGAGGCACCGGACGGCTTGTTCTTGGCCATCAAGAGCAACGCCCACAGCAAAGACGTGTGGATCCCGGCAGCCCCCGGCAGCGCCGAGCCGCAGCTGCCGACCATGCCCGATCAGCGCGTCGAGCTGCAGCGCGGCGGCTTGGATCTACCGAGCCGCTTGCTCGACGACATTTTCTGGCTCGGGCGCTACGTCGAGCGAGTGGACTCGACGGCACGACTGGCGCGCGCGGGCTTCGAGCGCATCGGCTCGGAAGCGGGCCCCGACGCGCCGCTCGTGCTCTCGGCCATCATCGACACCCTCGGCCGCATCGGGGTGATTCCGCGCACCGCGCCGGCCACCGCGGGCGTGCCTCATCCGACTCAAGAAGCCACCCCCGCCGAAGCCCTGCTTTACGGTTTGGTGGCCGACCGCGTGGCGCAAGAAGGCTTGCCCTCGATGCTGGGTCGCATTCACGGCCTGACGTTGAGCGTGCGTAGTCGCTTGTCGCGCGACGCCTGGCACGTGCTGCGTCGCCTGACGCGCACCCTGTCCGGGCTGGAGAGCTCGACCTTGACCAGCCCTGTCGTGGCCATCGAAGCGCTGGACCAGCTGATCTTCGGCCTGGCCGCCGTCAGCGGCACGACGCTCGACAACATGGTCCGCGGTCATGCCTGGACCTTCTTGGATCTCGGCCGGCGCATCGAGCGCGGCGCGTACATGCTGCAGCTGCTGCAGGCCTTCCTTACGCCAGGCGCCACCCGCCTGCACATGGAGGCCCTGCTCGAGATCGCCGACAGCCTGCTCACCTATCGCGCTCGCTATCTGTCCAGTCTGCAAGCAGCGCCCGTCGTCGACTTGCTGCTCACCGACTCGACCAACCCCCGCTCCGTCGCGTTCCAATTCGAGCTGGCCAAAGACCACCTGCGCCGCTTGCCGGGCCAACAAGGCGTGGTGCGCGGTCGCGCCGAGCGCCGTGTGATCGCTTTGGAAAGCAGCCTACTCACCGCCGACGTGGAGCAAGCCTGTGCCGGCGACGGTGCCGGTCTGCGCCAGCTGCTCGAAGAAGCGTTGGTGCTGGTTTGGCAGCTTTCGGACGACATCAGCGCCACTTGGTTCTCACACCTGTCCAAAGAGCGCGCCGTTTCGCCGCCCCATTGGGTCAACGAAGACTTGGAGGCCACATGAGGCGCTACCGAGTCACGCACACGACCCGCTACGAGTACGAAAGCCCGGTACTGCACGCGACCCACGCGCTCCACCTCGAGCCGCGCGGCCTGGCCCACCAGCGCGTGCTCGAAAGTCGCCTCACCATCACGCCCACCGAGGCCGAGCTGCAGAGCGGCCGCGACTACTTCGGTAACGTCACGCACTTCGTCGAGGTGCTGGCGCCGCACGACGTGCTCGAGGTCACCAGCGAAAGCCGCGTGGAGGTCGCGCCGCCCCAGCTCGAGCTCACGCCGGCGACGCGCCTGTCGTGGGAAAAAGTGCGCGAGCAGCTGGAGCGCGACCGTTCGCTGCTCTCCGCGCGCGAATTCTGCTTCGACTCTCCGCTCGTGCGTAGCCATCAGCTCTTGGCCGAGTACGCCGCGCCGATGTTCGCGCCCGGGCGTCCGTTCGTGGACGCGGTCGGCGAGCTTTCCGAGCGGATCTTCCGCGAATTCAAGTACGAGCCGCTGGCCACCGACGTGAGCACCCCGCTCGCGCAGGTGCTGCGCGAACGCCGCGGCGTCTGCCAAGACTTCGCGCAGCTCGCAGTCGGTTGCTTGCGCTCGCTCGGCCTCGCCGCGCGCTACGTCTCCGGCTACCTCGAGACCGAGCCGCCCGTCGGTCGCCCGCGACTGATCGGCGCCGACGCTTCGCACGCCTGGGCGTCGGCGTACCTGCCGGCGCTGGGCTGGATCGATTTCGACCCGACCAACGCCGTCTTCCCCGGCGAGCGCCACGTCACGGTAGCGTGGGGTCGTGACTTCAGCGACGTGAGCCCGCTGCGCGGCATCGTGCTCGGCGGCGGGCAACACAGCTTGTCGGTCGCGGTCGACGTGATCCCGGAAGAAGTCACGGGGGCTGCCAACACGCAGCTCCAATCGCAGAAACTATCGTAGCGACCCTCGGTGCCACCGGTCGGCTCAGCAGCGCCGTGCGGACTCAGTCTCGTTCCAACTCGACCTTCAGCGGACCGTACCCGTCGTCCCGCCAGAACTCGAAGCGGACGCGATTGCCCGTCTTGTCGTAGTCGAGCCGGCGCAGCTTGCCCTGCCAAGTCGGCGGCTGGCACCGGTCGCCGTCGCAAAACATGATGTCGATGTCGCCGTCCACGGTGCCGTCGGCGTTCACCGAGGTCAGCTCCCAATACTTGAACGGGCTGTTCTGGTCGCTGCCGTAATAGAACGCGCGGCAGCAGCCGACGTTGCCGGCTTCGAAGTCCGAATTCTGCTCGCAGTGGGCGCTGTAGCCGCCCTCCCAGCTGAAGCTGGCGACGATTTGGTACGGCTCGGTCCAGGGGCTTTCGACGAAACCGTGCCAGCTGCCGCGCAACGCTTCGCGCGCCTGGGTCAGCTGTTCGTCGACGCTCAGAGCTCCAGCATCGTGCGCCACGAAAGGGGCCAGCTCCGTCGTCACCGGTGAGCTGCAGTCAGAGCCGTCCCCAGGAGCGCGGCCATCGGTTCCCGCGCTCCCAGACTGTCCCGCGCTCCCAGACTGTCCCCCAATCGCGACCACAGGCCCCGGGAAGCCTCCCTGAGTGCTGCCCCCGACGTGCGCAACGCCGCCCGAGCCAACGCTCCCGCCCTGGCCCAGCATCGACGGCGCCCCCGGACCCGCCTCGACCTCGTGCCGTCCCGTGCTGCCCGCGATTTGTTCCGGCAGATCATCGCCCCCGCCCGTTGCCGCGCCCCCACAGGCCAACGCCATCCCCCCCAGCGCCACCGGCGCCCATCGCAGCATCCAGCTCCTCATACGCGCCCACTAAAGCAATCTCGGTGCCACACCCACCCACCGCAATTCCCGCAAAAAGCACCAAATCTCGTTGCGCCACCTTGTGCCAACTCCGTCCACTCCCCAGCCGCCCTCAGACTCTGGCGTCATCCGAGCCCCCGAGTTCGCGCATGGCAATGAAAGGCAAATCCGTCGAGCTTACTGCCACGAAGATCACGAGCCCGCGTAAGCGGGCGAGTTGGATCGCGGTCCTCCGACCTTGGCACGATCAGATCACGATCGCCCACGGAGGACCGGAGTGAAGAAAACTCGGCGAGGCCGAGCGCCCGCTTCCCAGCGGAACACGAGGGTCGCGCGACGCCTCCCGTCGCCCCATGGCAATGAAAACCAAACCCTAATTTTATCTGGGCACAGCCCAGATAAAATTAGTGACGGCCGCCGAGCTGCGTGAACTCGGCGGCCGTCGGTTGCCGCGTATGTATTGGGTTGTTTTTTTCGGTCTGTCTGCTGTCGAAAGTGGCCTTTGGGCGAGGAGTCCCTCCGGCCGATGGTGATCGATTGCCCCCGCTTATCCGCCCCCTGCCGCTTGCGCAGAATAAAAGTCTCGCCCGCTGGCGGCGCCGGTCGCTTCGTCCGGCAAGCTGATGCCCGGATCGCCCACGTAGCCATCGACGCCCATTTCAGGCACGTCCAGGCCGGCGAGCTCGACCTCGGGGGCGACGCGATTGCCGAAGATTTTGCCGATGACGAAGAACGCGACCCCGGCCGTGATGCCGACGTACGCGAAGTTCGCGCCGATGCCGATCAGCGAGGCCGTGAGTTGCCCGCTATCGCCATAGAACAAGCCTTTCACCGGGCCGGGCACGCCATTCAGCCCTTCGCCGTAGGTGCCGTTCGAAAACAGCCCGAGCGCCAAGATCCCCCAGGTGCCGTTGCAGCCGTGAACCGCAATCGCGCCGACCGGATCGTCGATTTTGAGCGTCGTCTCTACGAACAGCGCCGCCGCAATGACCAGCAGGCCCGAGACCGCGCCGATGAAGATGGCGACGAAGGAGCTCACGAAGGCGCAGGGCGCGGTGATGGCGACGAGCCCGGCCAGCATGCCATTGCACATCCACGTGGGGTCGGGCTTGCCGAACTTGATTTTGGCATACCAGGTCGCTGCGAGCGCACCCGATGCCGAAGCCAGCATCGTGTTCACGGCCACGATGGCAAAGCGATTGTCGCTGGCGGCCAGCGTGGAGCCCGGGTTGAAGCCAAACCAGCCGAAACACAGGATGAATGTGCCCAGCACGGCCATCGGGATGTTGTGACCGGGAATCGGATTGGGTGAGCCGTCGGGGTTGTACTTGCCGATGCGCGGCCCGAGCAGCTTGCACGTTACAAGAGCCGCGACGCCACCCGTCATGTGCACGACGGACGAGCCAGCAAAGTCGACGTGGCCATGGCCCAGCCCATAGTTGCGTCCGAGCGCCGAAAGCCATCCGCCGCCCCACACCCAGTTGGCGTAGATGGGATAGATCAACGTCGAGATCACGAAGCTGAAGACGATGAAGCTGCCGAACTTCCAGCGCTCCGCCAGCGCGCCCGTCGGAATCGTAGCCGTGGTGTCCATGAACACCATCTGAAACAGGAAGGTCGCGGCGACGGCGGGCGTGAACATCGCCACCGGCAAGAAGAAACCACTGGCGCCGAATAGGCCCCACTCTTTGCCGCCGACGTTGATGCTGAACTCGTGCGACAGCGAGGCGTCACCACCGAAGGTGCCCAGCGCGCCCACGCCGCCCATCTGCAGCCCGAAGCCCAGCACCCAGAAACCGATGATGCCAATCGAGTACACCAGGAAGTTCATGGCCATGGTGTGGGCCACGTTCTTGGAGCGGGTGAGTCCGGTTTCAACCAGGGCAAAACCGGCCTGCATGAACATCACCATGAAGCCGGTGACGCAGGTCCAAACCAGATTGGCGGAAACCGTCAACTGACCCAGGCCTTGCGCCGTGTCAGCTGATTGCTTCGCAACTTCCTGGAGTGTTGGATCGAACATGTGTGTTGCGCGTGACTTGAATGACGCTCACGGGACCCGATAACTGATAGTTGGAGGTTGTCCCCTCGCGCATTTCGCTTTTGTTTCGGACGCATGTCCCGGGAAAATTCCGGAAGAATCTTTGCGTATACCTCCACCCACCAGAGTTAAGAGAGCGCCCAGCGAGCGCTCGTTACACTGCCTATCGAAGAGTGTGTGGCACATGAGAACGTGCTTGAAAGTCACGCCTGCTGAGGTCATCGTCCATCTAGCTATCCTCCCAGCTTCGAAGTTGCTCCGGAGTCACCATGCCTGCAATGAACAGTGGCGAAGAGTCCCCCAACACCATGCGTGAAAGCGGCTTCCGCGCCAATTTGCACGGTGCCAGCTTGGCTGACCTCGTGCAGATGGAATGTTTGTCGGGTCGCGAGCGAGTGATTCGTGTGAGCTCCGGTTCGGACGTTGGATATCTGTTCTTTCGCGGCGGCCAGATCGTGCACGCGGTGAGTCGTCGCGGCATCGGTGAAACCGCGGCGCTCGAGATCTTGCGCTGGAACGACGGCACCTTCGAGCCGTGCAGTGCCGGCTGGCCCGATCGCGATTCGATCGGTTCCAATTGGCAAAACCTGCTGATTCTTTCGGCGCAGCATCGCGACGAGTTGAAGCATCGCGAAGAAGCGAGCGGTCACAACTTGGTGGCCTTCCCGACGGCGCGGTCGAGCCCGCCGCGTCCGCTGTCGGCACCGCCGCCGCCGGTGTCGGTGGCGCCCCTTTCGACGTCGAGCTCTAGGTTGGAGGCAAGCGTGAGTGGAGAAGCTACGGCACCCATGCTGGCGCAAGTGCGCGCTGCGGTGCGCATCGATCAAAGCGGCAACGTGGTGAGCTCGAAGGGTGACGCCGGTGAGCTCAGTCAAGTCGCTTCCTACGCCGCACGCCTGGCCGAGCTCGTCGGCGACGGGCTCGGCATGCAGGGCTTGGTTTCGGTCGAGGTGACGCAGCAGCGCTCTCGTACGCTCATCTACCGAGAAAAATCCGGCAACACCTTCGCGCTCTCGGCCGCGCCCGACGCCGACTTGAGCCAGGTGCGGGAGCGTTTGGGCCTATGAGCAACGCTGGCATCACCCGCGCCCTCTCGGCGCTGCGCGACGTCGCCGGTGTGCACGGCAGCTTCGTGCTGCGCACTACTGGTGAGCTGTTGGGCAAAGACTTGCCCGCCGTTTTTCACGACGAGCTCTTCGTCGAGGTCGGGGCGCGCCTCTCGCGCTTCGTCGAGACGATGGCGGCCGACGGCGACGAGGTTAGCTCCGCCGTGCTGCGCTTCGACGAGCACCGCCTGTACGTCACGCGCTTTGCCCACGGCTTGCTCGCGGTCATCGCCGCCAACGACATCAACGCCGCCGCGCTGCGCATGGCGGTGACGCTCACCACGCGCCGCATCGAGCCCGAGATCGTCGCATTGTTGACGAGCCCTCCGCCGCCGGTCGCCCCTTCGCCCAGCCTCACCCCGCCACCCGTCAGCGTCGCCGGCTCCCACGGCGCCCCGCGCACCTACCGCGGCCGCATCCTGACGAACGGCTGAGCAAGCAGCTCAGCAAGCACCGCGCAACGCCTTGGGGCTGCCGCCCCGCAGCCTAACTCGCAGAAGCTTCCGTGCCGGCGGCAGGCAAAGCCTTCCGAAAGCCGCGCTGAGCGCCTCGCGGGCCTTTCGCTTGCTGCGCGCTCGTCGCAATTCCCTGAATTTTTCACAGGGAGTACGGGAGGACGGGAGGCGAGAATTGGGGGCTCGCGCTGCCGCCTCCGGGCCGCCAACTCGATTCCTCCTGAACCTCGAAGGGATATTTTTCGATTCGGTCCTGCTCGGCTTGGCCTCGCGACGCTACGGTAGTTTCTGCGAGGTGAGCTGCGGAGCGGCAGCCCTTGGTGGCTGGGTGTTCGAGCAACACGTTCTCGTCACCCTCGAGTGTGAACGATTGTTTCAGCGCGTCGAGAGTCGATTTCTCTCTCGTTTCAGAAACTAAAGAGAAACACAAAAACCGGGGCGCGCGCCTTGAACAAGATCGCCTCGCTTGCGATTATCAAATCACACGACAAGCGCTGACTGAGAGCTGAATCCCACTCGATTTCGAGCTGGCTCTCGGGGAGCGGAAGCCGTGCCCACCCACTAGCTCCGGACGCTGCCCGGATGGCCGACGTGTGCCCACTCGAAGGAACTGAGATGGATAGAATTGCCCTGCGCTCCTTGAACTTTGGAATCTTTGGCGCGGCTCTGAGCTGCTCTGCCGCTGTTTTTGCGCAGGAAGGGCCTGCCCTGGCGCCGCCCGCGCCGGCTCCGGCCCCTGCTGTCGCGCCCGCGCCAGCTCCCGTTGCGGCGCCAGCTCCCGTCGCGGCGCCGGCTCCCGTTGCAGCGCCAGCGGCCGTGGAAGCCGCACCCGCAGCGCCGGTGCTCGCCGCCGAGGCACCGCCGCCCGCGCCCGCCGCCGCCAAACCCAAGCCGCCACCGTATTCGCTGCCGTGGCAATTGCGTCCCGCCGTCGTCGGCAACGTGGTGCGTTCTGACACTGCGTTTGCGTTCTACAAGGATGCAGCGGGGAAAGAGTCCGGTTCGACCGTCGCTTCGATGCTGCTCGCCAGCTACAAGATCGGCGAGTCGTTTGCGCCGATGGTGCGCGTCGGCGTCGTCTCCAACTCTCCGCCCAGCAGCTTGATGGCGGCGATGAAGCCCGTCGACTCCGCCGTCAACTTCTTGAACCCGGTCATCGGCGGCACCTACGCCATCAAACCCGCCAAGCCCTTGCGTGTCGCCTTCTTCCTCGGCGTGACGCTGCCGATCGGTGGCGGCGGCGGTGACGAAGCCAAGGTCGAGAACAAGACCGCCAATGCCATGGGCATTCGCGCCCGCTCGGCCATGGACAACGCCATGTTCTCCGTCAACGACTTCGCGGTCTTTCCGGGAGTCGATTTTGCCTACGTTTCTGGCGGTTTTACCGCGCAGGTCGAAGCCACGGTGTTCCAGCTGACGCGCGTCAAGGGCGACAAGCAACCCGCGATGGGGCTGCCCAACAATCCCGACAAGTCGAAGACGAACCTGACGATGGGCATCCACGTTGGCTACTTCCTCACGCCGTTCTTGTCGGTAGGAACGGACTTTCGACATCAGCGCTTCCTCAGCACGCCGAAAGCGGTCGAAGCCGACGAAGCCTCGACCAACAAGACGCCGCTCGGTCTACGCGACACGACGACCTTCGCGATGGGTCCACGCTTTCACATGAAGCTGTCTGATTCTGTTTGGTTTCGCCCAGGCGTCTCGTTCTCGATGGCCATCGACAAGCCACTCGAGAAGTTCGAGTACAAGATCGTTCAGCTCGATCTGCCAATCGCGTTTTGATATTCTAAAAGGAGAAAACAGTCATGACGACGTTTGGACGACGTGACGTATTGAAAGCCGGAGCGCTGCTACCCGCCGCGCTCGCGCTGCCCGCCTGTAACAAATCGGAGGCGGCGGCCACGCAATCGAAAGCCAGCGCCGCCACCAGCGCCGCGCCGGTCGATCCACTGAAGCCCGAAGTGAGCGACCTTCGCTTCGGCATGATCGCGCTGACCGACTGCTCGCCTATCGTGATTGCCCACGAAAAGCGCCTGTTCAAGAAGTACGGCATCAACTCGACGATCGTGAAGGGGGCCAGTTGGGCCGCCATTCGCGACTCGCTGTCGAACGGCGACATTCACGCGACTCACATGCTCATCGGCATGCCCATCGCTTCGACGATGGGGCTGCTCGGCTCACCCAAGAAGCCGATGGTGATTCCGTGGATGCTCAACCGCAACGGTCAAGCCATCACCCTGAAGACCTCGCTCAAGGGCAAGGTCGCCGCGGATCCGAAGGCGCTGAAGCCGCTCGTGGACGAAGCCAAGAAAAAAGGCACGCCCATGACGTTCGCCATGACGTTTCCGCCGGGTACCCACGCGGTGTGGATGCGCTACTTCCTCGCCGCGGGCGGCATCAACCCGGATACGGACGTGGCCCTGGTCACCATTCCGCCCCCGCAAATGGTCGCCAACATGAAGGTCGACAAGATGGACGGCTTCTGCGTCGGGGAGCCGTGGAACGCCCGCGCCATCGCCGACGGCATTGGCTTCACCGCCATCACCACCCAAGAAATCTGGAAGGACCACCCGGAGAAGGTCTGCGCCTTCACCGAAGAGTTCGCGCAGAAGAATCCGAAGACGGTCAAGGCCGTGATCAAGGCTCTGCACGAAGCCAGCGTCTGGCTGGACGACATGAAAAACCGCCCGGAACAAGCGGCAATCGTGTCCAAGGCCACGTACATCAACTGCGCGCCCGAGCTGATCTTGGGCCGCCTGCAGGGCCACTACGACTACGGCGACGGTCGCAAGAAGGAAGACGAAAACTACATGATCTTCAGCGGGCGCAACTGCAACTACCCGCAGCCCAAGTACGCCAAGTTCTGGCTATCGCAGTTCCGGCGCTGGGGCATGGTCACCGGCGCGCCCGACTACGAGGGCATCGCCAAGCAAGTCATGCGCACCGACATCTACGAAGAGGCGATGAAAGAGCTCGGCGTGGCCCACGGTGGGCTGAGCGACGCGCCCGAGACGCTGTTCGACGGCTCGGTGTTCGATCCGAAGGAGCCCGAAAAGTTCGCGACGTCATTCAAAGTCCACTCGATGAAGAGCTGAGCACCGAGGAACACGATGAAAAGCAACCTGGTCGATAGTTTGGTCAAGTATTGGCTCTTGCCGATCGTGGGGGCAGGTTGCGTCATCCTGCTCTGGGCGGTGGCAAGCTCGAGCATCGTGCCGAGCTTGCCCTCGCCGCTCAAAACCTGGGAGGTGAGCAAGCCGTACATCTTGTCCCCTTGGGAAAAGCGCGGCGAGCTCGACCAGGGCATCCTGCATTTCACCTGGTACTCGTTGATTCGCGTGGCGAAGGGCTACGCTTTGGCCATCGCGCTCGGCACGCCGATTGGGCTGCTTTTGGGCATGTCCAAAGGCTTCACCAACACCTTCGATCCGATCATTCAGGTGCTGCGGCCCGTATCGCCGCTGGCCTGGTTGCCGCTCGGCCTCGTGCTGTTTCAAAAGCCGGAGCCGGCCGGCATCTTCACCATCGCCATGTGCTCGATGTGGCCGACGGTCATGAACACGGCGCTGGGCGTGCGCTCCATTCCGCAGGACTACATCAACGTAGCGCGCGTGCTGAAGCTGTCGCCGTGGAAGACGCTGGTCAAGGTCACCATTCCCGCCGCCATGCCCTACATGTTCACCGGCTTTCGTCTCAGCCTGGGCATTGCCTGGCTGGTGATCGTCGCCGCCGAGATGCTCACCGGAGCACCGGGCGTCGGCGGCTTTCTGTGGCAGGAATACAACGCGCTGATCTACGAGCACATCATCTTGTGCATCCTGACCATCGGCATCGTCGGCTTCATCCTCGACC
>JBEQSW010000322.1:0-29960 GCA_040348565.1 Myxococcales bacterium
TGATCGGTTGGCGCGGGGCCGCCCCGTCGTTGCTAGTGCTGAGCGTGGGTTGGCTGTTGGTGCCCGCGACGCCCTACCTCTCCCTGTCCATCACGCTGGCGGCGCTGGTGGGCGCGGTCGCGCTGCGGCCCGACCATGGTCTGGCCTGGCTGCTGGACTGGGCGCCCCTGCGCAAGCTCGGTACGCTCAGCTACGCGCTGTATCTGCTACACATCACCGCGCTCGGGCTGGTGCGGCGGTTCTTGCCGCAGCAGCAGGACAGCGCTTTGGTCGTGTTTGGGCTGGGCCTGCCCCTTTCGGTGCTGTTCGCGCAAGCGGCGCACGTCGCCGTGGAACGGCCTTTCCTGCGCCTGCGTCGGCGGTTTCGCTGAGTTGCAGCAGCCCGACGCCGCCCCACCCAAGGCCGCCCGCGGCTACGGGGTATCATTGGCAGGTTGCTGAGCGCTGACGTTCCCCCGAGACTCTGGGCGCTGGTCGCGCTTTCGGCCTGGCTGGCGGCGGCCTGCGCGGGTGAGCCCGCCTACTCGCAGCCGCGGCCTTGGACCGGTTTCTTTCACCCCGCTCCTTTGCCGGGCGCCAGCATCAACAACACCAAACAGTGTGAGTGCCGTGCCTGCGACCCCGACATCTGCTGCGGCGCCGAGCATACCGAAAGCGACGCTCCCGCCCCCGCCGAGTGCAACAGCAGCTACACGTTCTCCGAGAAGTGCGGCATCACGGTGCAAACCTGTACTCCCCGCTGTTATTCTCAGGTTTGGCGCGTCCCGAAGCAGGAAAGTTGCACGAGCTCGCGGCCGGCCGTTTGCTGCGAGTGAGCGGGCGCCTATACTGCCACCCATGTTGGTTACCGGCGGTCGGTTCGGGTGGGCGCGAGTTGTCTCATCAGGGGCGCTAGCATTGGGGGCGGCCGGGCTCGTCGGCACCGCCGCCTGTGGGAGCCGGACTTCCATGCTCGATCCAGACGCCTACCGCGTCGGCGAAGGCGATGGTGGCAGCAGCACCACACCGATCGGTCAGGCCGGCAAGACCTCCAGTGGCAACGCGGGGCGGCCGACCAGCAACGGCGGCGCGACCACCACCCCAACTGGCGGCACCGGCAGCGGTGCATCGAGCGGCACCGATCTCGCCCGCGCGACCGCCACCTGCGAGCAGTACTGCCCCAACTACGGCACGCAATGCAAAAAGCGCCTCAAGGGCCGCGAATGTATGCCCACCTGCCAAGGCGAGCTGACTAACTTTGGTCCCGTTTGCGAAGACTTGGGCATCAACGCGCTCCAGTGCTTGACGCCATTTTTCAATCCCAAGGGCGGCAACTGCGACGTGGCCGTAAACGGCGCGCTCGCTCAATGCGGCAAGATTGTCCAAGCCTTCGAAGACTGCAAAGACTTGTTCTCGAAAGGAACGACGTCTTCGGGAGGCTCGCCGGCAACCTTCGTGGCGTCATGCCCGCGCATGGCGGATCCCGGCGCTTCCGGCAATTGTACGGAAGTCTTCGCGTGCGCCAACGGCCAATTCGTCACCTTTTGCAATACGTCGACTCAGCCCGGCATGGTCGACTGCGGCTGCGCCCCTCCCAACCGCCCCCCCGGAATGGGACGTATTCCTTTCACGAGCGACCCGTGTCTGGCCGCTACCTCTCTCTGCCAGTAGGGCTCGGCGGCGCTAGACCGGGTTGACGACGTTTTGCGGCTTGCCCTGCAAGATGCCGCGTACGTTTTCGACGGTAATCTTCATGGCGCGCCGCCGCGCCGCCAGCGCCATCCAAGCGTTGTGGGGGGTGATCACGCAGTGAGGCGCGGCAAGCAACGGGTTGTCGGCGCGCGGCGGCTCTTCGCTCAACACGTCGAGCGCCGCGCCGGCGATCACCCCCTGCTCGAGGGCGTGAGCCAGAGCCGCTTCATCGACCAGCGGCCCGCGCCCCGCGTTGAGCAAAAGTGCGCTCGGGCGCATGCTCGACAAGCGCGCGGCGTTGACGAGACCGCGCGTGGCGTCGCTGAGCGGGCAATGCAGGCTGACCACGTCGGCGCGGCGGAACAGCTCGTCCAGCGGCGTCCGCTCGAGCCAGTCGGGATCGCGGTCGCGCCGCGCGTCCCCCGCGGCCGAGACGCGCATGCCCAGCGCATGCGCGATTTCACCGACGCGCCGGCCAATCGCGCCGAAGCCAACGATACCGAGCTGCAAGCCGTCCAGCTCCGTCAAGGGCGACAGAGCAAAGCTGAAATCCAACGCGTTGACCCATGCGCCCCGATGCACGGCGGCGTCATGCAAGCCCACCCGGTTGGTGAGCTCGAGCAACAACGCGATGGTGTGCTGCGCGGTGCTGGCCGTGCTGTAGGCGGGGATGTTGCAAACCGGAATGCCACGCGCCTTGGCGGCCCCGATATCGACCACGTTCACGCCCGTCGCTAACACGCAGACACCGCGTAGGTTCGGCAATGCGGCGAGCGTGTCGGCGCTCAGCGGCGTCTTGTTGGTCAGCACGATGGCCGCCCCCTGAGCACGCGGCACGATTTCCTCGGGAAGGCTGCGCTCGAAGACCTCCAGCTGTCCGAGCGCCGCCACCTCCGACCACGGGTTGTCGCCCGGGTTGAAGGTGAAGGAGTCGAGCACGACGATGCGACTCAAGGCAGCTCGCTTCCGTCAGCGGCGCGCGTCACTGACGGCGGCGCGGCCCAAAAACTGTTGAAATGCGGCGCGGTTCGCGTCGTTGGGCGGCTTATCGTACTTGTACGGTCGCGCGATCTTGTTGGCGAACAGACAATTGACGGCCTTGTCGAAATCGCGCGCCGCGGGGGCCAAGTCGACGGCCTTCGAGCTGTCGTCGGCGACGCGCCGGACCGCCGATTGCAGCTGCTCGCACCAACCCGCCGACTCCGGCAAAGTGAGCGGTGCGGCCGCCGCACAACAATGTCGTCGAATGATGGCCGTCGCCGGCAGCTCGTACCAATCCAGGCCCGAGCCCTTCACGCCGCCGTCACCCTTCAACACGTCCGGCGAAGGCCCAGCGTCGGCCACGCCGGGCCCACCCGCGCCGCCCGCCGTCGGCGCTGGCGGCGGCGACACCAAGTCGTTCAACTGGGTCGCAATCTCACGAAAGTCTTTGTCGCCGCACACGAACTCGAAGTTCGGGCTGCCGCTGAACGAGCCGTCCGGAAAGTACGAGATCACGCAGGCATCGCGCTCTTCGGCGGCGCTCAGTCGCTTCTTGGCCGGCTTGGCGCTGGCCGGCGGCGCCGCCTTTGCCGGCTCGGGAGCGGCTTCGGCTTCGGGCTTGGGCGGGGCCGCGTCGGGTGCGACAGCCAAGTAAACGCCGGCTCCGCCGCCCAGGGCGGCGATCACCAGCAACGGCCAAATCTGCTTCTTCTTCTCGAACGGATTGATCGACACCCGCTTGCTGACCGGCTTGGCGGCAGCGGCAGGAGACGGCGCCGCCGCGGGGGCAGCAACCGCAGCCGGAGGAACTGCGGCTGGCGGCGCGGCCTGGACGGCGGCCGGTGGCGCGGGGGCGGCGCCTTCGGACAACGCACCGAGCGGGGGCGCTACCGTGCGCAGCTCCTTCCCCTCGTCGTCGGGCAGCAGATCGTCGTCGATCACCACACCGTCGTCCCGCGCCGTTCCGAGCCCAGTGCCTCCGACGATGTCAGCCAACCCGCGCGATGCGGGGCGTGGGGTGGCCGCGCGCTTGGGCGGCATGATGGTGCGGTCTCGCTCCCAGGCGTCGAGCGCTTGCACCAGCTCCGGCAGGTCGGTCACGCGCAGGCGCTTTTCGCCGATCAAGCCGCGCATCAAGATTTCGTCGAGCACCGGCTCGTCCACGCCGAACGCCGACAAGAGCTTCGGGCGCCCGGCCAGCATGCTCTTGAGCAGCACGTCGCGCGCGCCGCCTTTGAAAGGCGCCTCGCGCGTCAACATGGCGAACAACACCGCGTGCAGCGCCCACACGTCGTCGGCCGAGGTCTCGACGCTACCGCGCAGGCGCTCGGGCGGGCAAAAGGCGCCGACCGGCTGCGCCAACAATTGCGACAACACCGGAGCGATCTTACGAGCTTCGGGCTCGGCCACCACGCTGCGCAGCGAGATTGCACCGTGCACTCCGCCAGCCTGATGCAGCGCTTGCACCGACTCGGCGAGCCGCACCGTCCACGCCACGGCCTTGGCCGCGTTCAATGGTCCCGCTTCCAGCTGTTGCTTGAGCGTGGTGCCGGGCATGTATTCGGCCACGGCAACGCCGCCCGCGGTGGGAATCACGACGCCGTCCGGCAACGACTGCGGATCGACGTCGCGCACGACCTCGACGACGCCGGCCAAGTGGCGATGCTTCACGCCTTTGGCCGACTCGAGCGTGGCGAGCCGCCCCGCCTCCATAGCCACGGCGATGACGCGACGACCCGTGTCGTTTTCGGTCGCCAACCAGCGACGCGGCCCCTGGCTGGTGCGCAAGAGCCCTGCGAAGGCGAATCGTCCAGCGAGCGGTAGTCGGGGATCAGGCATGCACGGTGCGTATCGACGCCTGCTCCACTTACGGAGCCGGCAAAGTAGAGGGTCTAATCGTATCACCCTCGGGCGAGGTGGTGCATTTCGTGGTGCACGTTGCCCTGACCGGCCCGACGGTCATGCGCGAGCGCCCACGCTCGACCGAAGCACGTGTCCAGAGCGCGAAATAGCGCCACTTCGATAAGCCAGCGCACCATTGACTACCACGCACGCGATTCCAACCGGACTGCGCGTGGGGTCGTCGTACCGTTCGGGTGCGGTCCGCGACTACAGCGGTCGCCCCTGCGCAACCCAAGATTCGACCAGCTGAATTTGCTCACCGCTGAGCGGGGGCAACCCGAGCGGCATGCCCCGCACCTCGTCCGACTCTTGCCCCGCGTCTTCGCGCGCTCGCGCCACCAGCGCCGCCACCAAGCGCGGCAGCCCCTCGCTCGTCGGCGCGAACAAGCTCACGCGCTCGCCTTTCGCGTCGACGCCACCGGACTGAATACCTTGATAGCTCGAGAAATCGATCTTGCGCGGCTTGAAGCCGAAGCCACCAGTGTTGCCCGGACCACCGTCGCCGTCGGCAAGATCGGGATTGGTGTGGCAATGGCGACAGGTCACCGCGAACACCTGCTCGTTCACTTCGTCGAAGCCAACGTGACGAGTGAGCACCGGCAGGCGTTCGAAGCGCGGACGCGGCGCTGGCGCTTCCAACTCACCAAAGCTCAAGAATGCCGCCAAGTCGCGCGCGTCGGCTTCGCTGAGGCCGAGCTTGGGCATGGCCGCGTCGTGCTTCAGCTTGGCCGGGTCGAGCAGCCAGCTCACGAGCACGCCAGGCTCGCTGCGTTGCCGGGCAAAACGCAAATCCGGGGCCAACCCCAATGTGCGTAGCACCGGGTCGTTCTTGGGCGGGCCCGCCAGCCCCGCGCCGGTGATTTGATGACAGCCCACGCAGCCGCGCTGACTCAATAGCTCTTTGCCGTGCGCAACGTTCACGGGTTCGGTCGGCACCGCCACGTTCGGCGCGGCCGGCGTGCCACTACTCGTCAAGTAGGTGGCAATGTCGCGCGCCTGCTCGGGCGTCAACTGCAGTCGCGGCATGGTTTGCGCGAGCCCGGGGCGCAAGTCGCGCGGATGCAGCAGATAGCTCATCACCCAAGACGGTCGCAAACGCGCCCCCAATTCGCCGAGCGAGGGCACGTCGCGATAGGGCATGACATGTGGCTTCCACTTGGCGAGCTTGCTCGGCGACGCTTGGAACTTGTCGGTGGCAATCTGCTCGTGGCACCCGACGCAGTCTTGGTCGAGCTTGGGCGCCGCCAGGCCGGTGCCGGCGTGGCAACGGCTGCACTGAAATTCCGCCACCAAGGCTTTGCCGTGCTCCGCGCTGCCCGCTTCGAACGCCGCCGCCGTGCCCTCGACGGCCGCGCCCGTCGAAGCCGGCCGCGCGCGCGCTGCTGGCTTCGACTTTTCGGGCGAGGCTGACGCGCCCGACTTCGAGCTACAGGCACAGGTCACGGCCAACACCAGCGCTAGCGCCCAGACCACGGTCGACGCCCAAAGCTTCATTGCTGCCCTCGCACCAGTTCAGCCGCGAAGCTCAGCTGCGCAAGATGCAGGCGTCTTGGCTCTTGGCCATCGCCTCACAGCGCTTGAGCGCCAGCTTTTGCCCGTCGGCGTCTCCTGATTGGCTGCGCAATGAGGCGAGAGCCGCGTAGCCCTCGGGCGACGCGATCAGATCGCGCCGGGCCAGCTCCTCCAAGATGGTGCGGGCCTCCGCGCGTTGCTCGGGAATGCGCGCCATGGCTTCTGCCAAGTCCGTCTTCAGCGCAACGTCGTCGCTCTTGCTGGCAGATTGGCGCTTGAGCACGCTGACCGACCAAGCCATGTTGGCGGCCGCTTCGCCCTCGCCGGCTCCCCGCCACGAGCCGAGCACCTCGCTCGGCACCTCACTGGCCACCGGGAGCGCGCCTTGATTGCGCGACAGCGCCACCGCCAACACGCGCTCGGCCCGAGCCACCAGCGAACCGGGCTTCGACTTCAGCGATTTGATGTGCGGTATCATACGAATCACACTGGCCGCGGCCGCGAGACGATTGCCACTTGCCAGTGTTTTTTCCGCCTGAGCCACGCCGTGAATCAGCGGGTCCACCATTACTTCTGGGTACCACTCGCCGCCACAAGCCCTGGCGTCCTGGGAAAGCAAGCTTGCACCCAGGCAAATGCCCATCGCCACCGCCCCAATCGTGTGTTTTCGAAAGCTCATGACCGATGCTCCTTGTTTACGCTCGACGATTCGAAAAGCTCCCTTAGCCACCGGAGCTGACACCCGCCGTGCTTCCAGGTTTCCTCAGCAAGTTACCTGCCACTAAAAAATGCCGAAGAATGCCGGCAGGTGCGTGCACGTGCGTGTCCCCGGCCCCACGCTGCGTGTCGCGGCAGCCACCTGTCTGTCTAACTTGTTTCAAAACGTGTCTGACGGCCGGTGCCACTGCTGAGCTGAAAGAGTGTTTCGTTTTGAACCGCCGTCGTCCGACCGCCTTGGGTGCCATATTGGTACGTCGCAAAATGGACTCTGAGTGTGACTAAGCGACCCGGAATTAGATTCGAAGTCTCGCGAGCGCGGGAGCCGCCGTCCGAGTGCGTGCGAAACAGAGTCCTGGCCATTGACACTCGCTTTCGCGATGCATTACAGGCTCGCCATGGCTAACTCCCTTGATGATCGAATCCGAGCTCGCGTTGAACAATTCGCTACAGAGCTCGCCGAGCTGATTCGCGAATCCGCGATGGAAACCGTCAGTGCCGCGCTCAGCGGTGCTCGTCCGTCCGCGGGTCGCGGTGGCCGCCGCGCCGCCCCTGCCGCCGTGGCGGTTCGTGGCGCCGGACGTGGCCGCGCCGCCAGCCGTGAAAAAGGCGCCAAGCGTCCGCCAGACGAGATTGAGCGTCTCACTGGCAAGCTGCTTGACTACGTAAAGAGCAATCCCGGTCAGCGCATCGAGCAGATCGCCGACGGCATGGGCACCTCCACCAAGGAGCTCAACCTGCCCGCCAAGAAGTTGATTGCCGGCAAACAGCTGAAGACCAAAGGTCAAAAGCGCGCCACGCAGTATTTCTCTCGCTGAGCGCTATCCGCGCCTTTCGTCGACGAATAAGGCCCGCTTCGGCGGGCCTTATGCATTTCTGGGCCCCCCGGCTCTAAAATTGGCCAGAAATGCTCACGCCTGCCCGTCCAGGCGCCAAGGACGCTTGCACTTCGGGCAGAGCCGGGCCGCGAGGCCAAAGCCAGTAGGTGAGCCCAAAGGCTGCCGCCGAGACCCCAGCCGCGATGAATCCGCCCGCCGCAAACACCGCCGCCCGGTCGTGATCCTTTTGGGCTTGGTCGAGCTCCCCGCAGCCGGGCAGCGGCTTGGTGCACGCCTTGCCGTCGGGGTCGCCCCCGGGAGTAGACATCAGCACGAGTTTATTGGCCGCGTCGTAGCGATCAGTCGCCTTGCTTTTGGCGATGCTGAACACGATGCCGGTGCCGAGCCCGACGGCGAACAGCGACGCTTCTCCGACCAGCGCGATGGTGCGCGTCGGTACGGCGCCGTCGTCCAGCGCAGCATCCGAACGGTGCGCCACCGTGGACGAAGTCGCTGCCGGCGCGGGCGCTGCGGGCGGAACCGTCGTCGCCACCGGCAACTCAACCGGTAGTTGCCGCACTTCCCCGGTGCCCAGGGCGAGCTCCTGCGCGAATGGCGTGCGGCCGACCGCCACCGCGCTCACGCGATGTACGCCGGGGTTGATCGGCATCGGCACGCCCAGCACCGAGCCGGAAAGCGCCTTGCCATCGAGCTCGACGCTCACGTTCTCGATGCCGCTCGGTAGGCGCACCGTGAGCAGCGCGACCTTCGCCCGCACCCGTTCGCGCGCGTCGGCCAGCAGCTTCTCCACGTCGGCCGCCCTGATGCCGCTGTCGATCAGCTCGCGGGCGCGGTCGTATTCCACGAGCGCCTCGACGAACGCGCCCTGCTCCTCTTCGCAACGCGCCAAGTGAAAGCGCATGCCCGGCGTGTCTTTGATAGTGGTCGCCTTGCGAAACTTGTCGGCGGCTTCGCGCCAACGTCCGGCGTCCTCGGCCGCGCGCCCCTCGTCGAACAGCCGCCGGGCGACGCTCAGCTCCGACGGCGTCGGTTCCGGAGCGGCCCCCGCGGCGGGGGCGCGAAGGACGGGAACCAGCGCCACGAGGAGCGCCAACAGGGGCCGAGGAGCGAGGAGTGCCATGGGACGCGGGCAGCCGATATACACCCGTCGGGCAAAGGGCTCGGCCAGTTGCGTGAAATCACACCCAATTTCAGTGTTGCTAAATATTATGGACGCCGGGCCGACCCGGGTTAAACAAGGGGCGTGCGCGTTTTCCGAGCCACCCTCGCCTCGCTGCTGCTCCTGGCTTCGACCAGCCTAGCGTCAGCTGCTAGCTCTCCTCGTTATCACACGGTGGCCGCCGGCCAGCGCCTGGGCTCGATTGCCAAACGCTACGGCGTCGGCATCGACGCGATGTGCACCGCCAACGGCATCGAGCGCAACCAGCGCTTGAAGGTTGGCGAGAAGCTGCTGGTGCCGAGCAAGGACGACAAAGACGGCAGCATCACGCGCCGCCAATACGGTCCGCCCGAGCGCAAGGAGGTGTCGAGCGCTGCTTCCGACACGATGCTGGCCAGCACCCGCGAGCCGGCGCGACCGTCGACGCACACCGTGTACGCCGGTCAGCGGCTCGAGACGATCGCCAAGCGTTATCAAGTCAGCATCGAGGCGTTGTGCGAGGTCAATCGCATGCGCAAGACCGCCAAGCTCAAGCCCGGGCAGGTCCTGCTGATCCCCGGTTCGTTGCCCGATGGCGGCCTGTCCAGGATGGGCGATGACGACGACCGAAATACGGCTCCGGCGAAGCTGCCCAAGAAGGGCTTCGTCGAGCTTGCGACCTACACCACCCGCTATCGCGGCGTCGTGTTCGACAAGAAGGGCAAAGTGGCCAGCGGCGCCGTCGAGTCGATCTCGAAGTTGTTCGCCGCCACCGGCAGTCGACCGCGCGTCGACCCGCGACTGATCGCGCTCCTGGCCGACGTCAGCGAGCACTTCGGCGGCCGCACGATGCGGGTGGTCAGCGGCTGGCGCGACCACTCGTATTTCGAAGATTCCCGGCACAAACACAGCCAAGCCGTGGACTTCAGCATCCCCGGGGTGGCCAATACCGTGCTGCGCGACTACGTGCGACGCTTCCGCAATTGCGGGGTCGGCTACTACCCGAACTCATCGTTCGTGCACCTCGACGTGCGCGACACCGCGGCCTATTGGGTGGACTACGCCGGCCCGGGCGAGCCGCCGCGCAGCAAGCCGCACCAAGACGTGACGGAGCGAGCCGACCCCACGGAAACGTCCGGCCCCATCGAAGAAGCCGGTGCCGACGTCGACGATCGCCCCGCAAATCCTGCTGCCAGCGGCCCCGCTGCCGCGCTGCCGAAGAAGCCGGTCAGCGACGTCACGAGCGGCGCCTCGCGGACGACGCCGATCGCGCCACGCACTCCCAACGTTCCCGCCGCACCCGCTCCGGCTCCAACTCCCGCGCCCCCGAGCGAATAGGCGACAGCCGAGCCCGCGACGAAAGCGGACTATTTTTCGGGCCTTTTTGCGGTTCCGGACCACCTATGCTTTTGTGCGTGGTCGTGTACACCAGCTTTTCTTCGCGCCCGCCCATGGCCTCCGCGCTCGGTGCGCTCGGGCTGCTGATTGGTCTCTTGGCAGGCACGGCCTGCAACTATCCGAAGCCGCCGGCGGCCTGGACCGGCGAGGTCGCGCCCACGGCCGTCGCGCCACCGCCGCCTCCCCCCGCGCCGCCTCCGCCTCCGCCACCACCGCCGCCACCCAAGTGCGAAGACTTGGCCGAGAATTGCTCGGCGGGGGCCGACACCAAGCTGCCGATCGGTGACAGCGGCGCCTGGTTCACGCCCCCCGAGGGTTGGCACTACGCGCGCACCGCGGAGGGCAGCATCGCCGTCAACCCGGACGGCACCGCCATGATGATCTTGGCGCCCAGCCCCGATCCGTCCGACATCGCGCCGGCCGTTGAGGCCATGGTGGGCCAGCGCGGCGTGAAAGGCCTGAAGGTCGACAAGCTCAAGCGTCGGCTGAAGAAGCCTCAACAAACGCTGGTGGCCGGCGAAGGCACGGTCGATTTGTGGGAAGTCGACAAGGGCCAGCAGGGCGAGGCGCTGTCGCTCGCCGACAAGGGCAACGGCACGCTGTTGGTTCTGGTGGGCAAGCCTGCACCCGAGCGCACGCTGCTCGGCATCGGCTTCGTGGTCGAATCGGTGGCCGAAGCCGAAGCCCCGAAGATCATGCAGTCGGTGCAGACGCTGCGGGGCAAGCCTTGAGGTCCGAGCTCGCGCGGTTCGGCGGAGACAGCTGATGGCGCAGGTCCCGCTCCCTGCCGGCACCGTGCTGTCGGGGCGTTACCAACTCGCGGAAGTGATTGGCGAGAGTGATCTGAGCATGGTCTACGCCGCCAGCGATCAGCGTGGCCAGGCGCAGGTCGCGGTCAAGGTATTCGCGCCGAGCGTGATGGCGCGTGTATCTGCGCTGTCGGAGTACCAGGCGCAGGCGCGCCAGGCTTCGGGCTTGGGTGTCGAAGGCATCGCGCGCGCCTACGACTTCGGCATCGACGCCAACGCCGGCGTGCCGTTCAGCACCGCGGAGCGCATCGGTTGGGTGTCGCTGGACCGCCGCGTGTTGGCACAGGGTCCTCTTGGTGTTGCGGAGCTGAGCCGCGCGCTGGGTGTGCTGGCGCGCGCGCTGGACGCCGCCCACGCCGCGCGGCTGCTTCATCGCGACCTCAAGCCTCAAAACGTATTCATCTCTCCGGACAATCCGGAGTGGGTGCGCATCACCGACTTTGGCGTAGGGGCGGTGCGGCGCGGGGCGCCCGAAGCCATGGGTTGGGGTGGTCCACCCGGCTACACCCCGCCCGACGCCGTCGACGCGTCGGCGCCCGGCTCACCGGGCGCGGATTTGTTCGCGCTGGGGGTGATCGCGTTTTTCGCTTTGACGCGCGCGACCCCATTTCGTTCGCTGCGCAGCCCCGGCTTCGATCCCAACGCTCATTGGTCGGAGCTCAACCAGCCTTTGAGCCCGCTCAGCGAGCGCGCCAAAGAGGTCGGGGTCGCGCTCGATCCGGCGCTCGACCCGTGGTTTGCGCGCGCTCTGGCCCTGGCCCCACAAGACCGCTTCCGCAGCGCCGGCGAGATGGCACGAGAGCTCGGCGCGCTCGCAGACCTGGCCAGCGCCCGCGGCGGCGGCGGGCCACGCTCCATGCCGGGCATCGCCGCTGCCATCGCGCAGCCGCTCGTGTTCCAACCCGAGCCGTCCCCCGCGTCCCTGGGCTTGGCGCCCACCGCCCCTGCGGCGCCTTCACCGATGGCGGCGCCCGCCGCCCAGGCCCCGCGTGCGCCCGCCGCCGCGACGTTGGTCTCCGAAGAGCCGATTGCCGGCGTGCCGAAGAAGGGCTCGGCGCTGCCGCTGTTGCTCGGCATCGGCGTCGTCTTGTGCGCGGGCTTGGCCTTTGCCGGTTACGAGGTCTTCGGCAAGAGCGGCAACAGCCAGCCGGCGCCCGAGCCGAGCGCGTCGGCCGCCGCCAGCGCCGCGCCTTCGGCGCTTCCGGTCGCGGCGCCCAGTGGCCCGGCGCGAGCACGCTTCAGCTGCCAGCCCGCGGCTTGTGAGTGGGTCGTGTGCGACGGCAAGAACGTCGCAGTCGTAGACGACGACATCGAGCTTGCACCGGGCAGCCACGACTGCAGCGCCTCGAAGAACGGCTTCGGCTCGAAGTCGGTCACGTTCACGGCCACGCCGGGCCAAGTCAGCGCCGTGGTGTTCGAGCTGCCACCGCTACCGGCAAACGCGCAGCAGAAGTCGGCGCTGGCCAACCCGGCGGCCCCGGCCAAAACTGGCGCCGCCGTCCCTCCCAAGCCGGCCGCTCCCGCGGCGAAACCGGCCGCCGCCAAACCCGCGTCGGCACCGGTCGCGGCCAAGCCTGCTGCAGCGTCGGCGGCCACCAAGCCCGCCGCCACCAAGCCGAAGAAGAAGTGCAGCACCTTCCTCGGCTGCAAATGAAAGCTCCGGCCGAGCGCGCCGCTGTCGCTACAAGTCGCGCAAGCTGAGCAGCTTCGGCTCGGTAAATTCTTCGATGGCGAAGCGCACGCCTTCGCGGCCAGTGCCGGAGTCGCGCACGCCGCCGTAGGGCACGTTGTCGACGCGAAAAGTCGGCGCGTCGTTGATCAACACGCCCGGAAACTCGAGCTCGCGAAACGCCATCAGCGCTCGGCCCAGGTCTCGCGTGAATACGGCCGCCTGAATCCCGAATCTGGAAGCGTTGCAGGCCGCGAGCCCGGCCTCGAAGCTGTCGACTGGCTCGACCACCGTGACCGGGCCGAACACCTCGTCTTTGCACACGCGCTGCTCGGGCGATGTACCGGTCAAGACCACCGGCACGACGACGTTGCCGTCCGCTCTTCCCCCGGTCAAAAGCTGCGCGCCGCCGCGCGTCGCCTCTTCCACCCACTCGAGCACGCGCGTGACGTGACGCGACTCGATCAACGGGCCAACGACGGTGCGCTCGTCGGTTGGATCGCCGACCGGCAGGGCGCGCGTCAGCGCCACGAAGCGCTCGAGAAATTCGTCGAAGCGTTGGCGCACCACGAACAGACGTTGCGCTTTGATGCACACCTGGCCCGCATTGGCGAAGCTCGCGTCGACCACGCGCGGCAAGAGCGCCTCCAAATCGACGGTCTCGTCGATCAGACACGGCGCGTTGCCGCCCAGCTCCAACAGCACGTGCTTGCGCTTCGCGACGCTCTGCAGGTGCCAGCCCACAGCGTCGCTACCCGTGAACGACAGCACCGGCAGACGCGGGTCGGTCGCCAAGCGCTCGGCCACCTCGGGCCGCAAGTGCAAGACATCGAAGGCGTGCGGCGGAGCGCCTGCCGCCGTGGCCAGCTCCGCCAAGCGATGCGCGGTCAAGGGCGCTTGCGGCGCCGGCTTCAGCACCAAGGGGGCGCCCACGGCCAACGCCGGCGCCAGCTTGTGCGCGACGAGGTTGAGCGGGAAATTGAAGGGCGAGATGCCCGCGACCGGGCCGCGTGGCACACGCCGAAACAGCGTGAGCCGGCCTTCCGCCCCCGGTAATTGGTCCGACGGCAGCACCTCGCCACCGAGCACGCGAGCCTCCGCCGCGCCCAAGCGAAATGTGGCGGCCGCGCGCGCCACCTCGGCCCGCGCGTAGCGAATCGGCTTGCCGCTCTCGCGGCAGATCAAGCTCGCTAGCGCCGCTTGCTCGGCCTCGATAGACGATGCCAGCTTCTCCAGAGTGAGCGCTCGCTCGTGCGTCGCGCTCCGCGACCAAGCCTTGAAGCCGGCGGCGGCTCCCGCGATGGCCGCCTCCAAATCACCCTCGTCACCCAGGCCGACCTCACCGACGAGCGACGAGTCGTAGGGGCTACGAATCTCTAGCTTCGTTTTAGCGTCACGATGCTTGCCACCGATGTAGGGCCCTACTGCGCGCGTCGTCATACGGCGCGAAGCATATCGCGCGCTGCGCTCGAGGCCCTGCAAGCGCCGCGAAGCTCACTCAGCACCAAGAGCCCGCACACGTCGCGAAACAGAAAAATTCTCTCAGAGCGGACAATCACACTGTGGGTATGAATTTTGAAAAGACCATTCGCGACAGCGGCCTACATGTCTGTTTCGACGCGCATCGTCAGATTGCCTCGAAAACATGCTGAAAACCCGTTTGACCTCAAACCGTGGGCTGGAGCCTACAAGCCGATCGTATGCGTCGATTCGGGTTTACAGCTCGAAATGCTGTCCCGTATAACCAGAGGACTCGATGCGCGTACTTGCAGCCATCGCCCTCGGTTACTTTTTCGTCGTCGGTAAGCTCGGCGGCCAGGGCACCGTCGAGCAGCTGAGCTCCGGTTTGATGGAGCCCGCTCGCGCGGAGCTCGACCGCACGCTCAGCGTCGCGCTCGAGGAGCCGCGCGAGTTCGATCCCCAGCTCGACACGCCCAAGCGTCGCGTGGCACCGGGTAGCCGGGTCATCTCGCTCGGCGCCGGCTGTCGTGCGGCGCAGAAGCCGTACGATCTACTCATCCACTTTCACGGCGCTCCGCCCGTGCTCGAGACCGCCTTCGAGAAGTCGGGCATCGACGGCGTGCTCGTCATCTACAACTGGGGCATCGGCTCCGGCGCCTACGAAGATCCGTTCGCGGCTCCGGGCACGTTCAACCAGCTGGTGACGAACATCACCAACGGCGTTCGTGAGCTGTGCCCCAACGCGGCCGCGCCCAAGCGCATCGGCCTGAGCGCGTGGAGCGCGGGCTACGGCGCGGTCTGGCGCATCCTCGACCGCTCCACCGACGCCGCTCGCATCGACTCCGTGCTGCTATCCGACGGCCTGCACTGCGGCTTCGTCGGTAACGAGCGCGAGCGCCAGGTCAACCCGGCGCAAATGGCGGCCTTCGAGCTGTTCGCGGATCAAGCCGTGGCCGACAAGCGGCTGTTCGCGATCACGCACTCCACCATCGCGACGCCCTACGCCAGCACCACCGAAACCTCTACCTACCTCTTGGACGCCGAAGGCGTGGCCCGTATTCAGGTCAGCATGCCGGGGCCCCGCCCCGACATGGAGCTCACTTCCCGAGCTGACCGTGGCTCGTTCCACGTTCGCGGCTTCGCAGGTCAGGACAAGGCTGCACACGCCAACCAACTGTACGGTTTCGGCGATCTGCTTCTTCCCTACCTCAAAGAGCGCTGGCGCTAGCGCTTTTTCCCCGCCCCGCGCGCCGTTCGTGACTATTCGCCGGGCGTGACGAACACGCCGTCCGAATCCGCGTCGACGTAGATGGGGTTCGAGAAGCCGAACGGCTTGATCCATTTGCCGGGCAGGGCTTCGTTCATGAAACGATCGCCGCGCGCAACCACCACCAGCCAGGTGTCGGTCTTCAGCTCCAAGTCTAAGTCCAGGTTCCAGCCGGCCGTGCCCAGCGCCTGCTCGCGCTTCCGCTCTTCGACCTTGGCGCCGTTGGCGTAGAGCTCGACCTTCGAAATATCGACCCAGTCCGGCGCGCGTAGGCTGACCGCGAGCGACACACGCGAGCCTTGCACGGTGTCGCCCGGTCCCGCGCTACCGTTGGCGGTCGGCAGCACGAAGATGCCGCACGACACCGAAGCGTGCCCGCCGGTGAGCGCTCGGGCCACGTCCAGCGGCGCCACGTGGGCGATGTCACGATCCGGCACTCGCACGTAGGTGCGCGGCCAGCCCGCCCACTGGAACGCCACGTGATGCGAATCGGAGTTGCCGACGGCCGTGTAGCGGTGGCCGACGTTGAGCAGCTCGAACCACTCGTGCAAATTGCGCTCGAACACGCTGGGGTCCTCGAGATCGAAACCGTTGACGACCTCCAAGGTATCGAACCCGAAGCTGAACTCGGGTGATTGCGCCACGCCCGTCTTGGTGTCGAGCTCACCGCGATTGAAGTAGCCGACGCCGGGCATGCGCGGATGATTGACCTGCAACACGGCATCGGGCGCACGAGCGCGCACCACCGCGAAGATTTCGAGCGGGGAGGTTTCGTGCGTCGGTGGCACGTCCAAGCTCTTGGCGTACGGATAGGCGTTGAAGTGCCCCCAATGCAGGGTCGTGATCTCGACGCCAGGCATGCTGCTGAGCTTGCCCCCCAGCCGTTGGAAGTCGATGGCCTCGGTATAGTCGGTCACGTGGTTGTGATCGGTGGGCACCGCTAGCTCGATGCCCTCGGCGGCCAGCGTGAGCACACGATCGGTCAGGCTCACGTTCGAGTCCTTGCTGGGCGCTGCGTGCACGTGAAAATCGCTGGCCAAATAGCCGCTGGTGTCGACCGTGCGCTTCAGCTCGGCCCGGAACGTGGCCCCCAAATCGGCGTTCACCTCCAGCTCCTGCCGCGGCAGTGAATATTCCGGGCCGTGACTGGCCAGCACCTCGTAGCGCCCGGGCGGTAGCTCCAGCGCGCCGGCGCCCGTCAGCGAATACAGCATGTTCTTCGAGCCAGCCTCGCGCTCGCCCGCGACCAAGTCCGGGTCTTTGGTCGGCGAAACGCCGCGCACCACCAAGCGCCCCGCCAGCGGCTGTTGGTGCTGATCGGTGAGCAAGTAGCTCAAGGTTCCCGGACGCGGCGGCACCAGGTTCAAAGCCAACACGCCGCCTTCGCGAACCTGGCCCAGCTCTTCGTCCTCGCCACCGGGGGCCTGCAGCACGAAGCGATACTCGCCGGCCGGCAACGCCAGCTCGAAGTGCCCGTCCGCCGCCGCCGGCACGCTGAGCACGGTGCGCCCGTCGGGGTGACGCGCCGAAATGGTCGCCCAGGTTTGCGGCGGGTGCAGCATGCCGCGCGCGTACCCGACCGGTTTACCCAAGCATTGCCAGGCGACCTGCGCCAACTCTCCGAGCCCGCCTGAAACCGCGATGGCATCTCGACGCAGCTCGAATCCGGTGGCAGGCGGCAGGTCGACGCTCGCTCCCAGCGTGACCTCCCCCGTCGGCCCGGCCAAATCGAACAAGAACGAAGCCTCGGCGGGATGCTGCGGATAGGCCAATCCGTAGCTCCGCCCACGCGCCGTACGCCCGAGCCAGGGCACGTCGGCGTGGGTCGGCACGTGCACGTAGCCGAGCCGCGGAGCAAACGCCGTCGTAGCCGGCCATTGTCCGTGATCTCCCAGCTGCACGGCGGCGATGCGCTCGCTGCTCACGTTGGTCGCGGAGCTGCTCAGCTCCACGTAGGCCTGCTGCGGCAGCGCGCGGTACTCGGTCGAGACCTCGAAGCGGCCATCGCGCGAAGCTTGCCGTACCGTCAACACCGGGCGCGCGCCCGCACGAGTGACGTCCACGCCCACCATGCGCAGCGGGACGGGGCTGCCGGCGACGTACAGCACCGTGCGCAGCTCGAGCAGCTCGTCGTCCGGCTCCGGAAGCACGCCCAAATCCAACAGCGCCCCGAAGCGCTGGTGACGTTCCATGCCGTCCGCGTCGTTGCCGACGACCAGCCGCAGGCGGTCACTCTCGACCACGAAATCGCGCGTGTCGGCCGACATCCGGCCAGCCTCGCCCCCGCGCGGCGCCGCCCAGCCGATGCGCACGCCGCCGCCTACCGCCGGCAATGCAGGCTCTACCACCTGGGGCGAGCGCAGGCGGTTTCCAGCCCCCATCAAGCCCGCGAGCCCCACGCCGCTTAGCAGCGCGGCCGCGCACCAGACCAGGACCCGACGGGACACGCCGGCACGATAGCGCGCCTGGTCGCCTTCGTGCTCGGGGGACGGCCGACTTGCCGGAGCGCCAGCGCTCTGGTACCGCCCCGCCGTGCCCACGCCCATCGAGCAGGCCGTCGCCCGGCGCCGAACCTTTGCCATTATCGCGCATCCGGACGCCGGCAAGACCACGCTGACTGAAAAGCTCTTGCTGTTCGGCGGCGCCATCCAGCTCGCCGGCGCGGTGAAGGCTCGCGGCGACGCGCGTCGCGCCCGCTCGGACTGGATGAAAGTCGAGCGCGAGCGCGGCATCTCGGTGTCGGCGTCGGCCATGACGTTCGAGCACGACGGCTGTGTCTTCAACTTGGTGGACACGCCCGGCCACCAAGACTTCAGCGAGGACACCTACCGCTCGCTCACCGCCGTCGACTCCGCCATCATGGTGCTCGACGGGGCCAAGGGCATCGAAGAGCAAACGCGGAAGCTGTTCGAGGTTTGCCGGCTGCGCAACATTCCCATCATCACCTTCATCAACAAGCTCGATCGCGAAAGCCGCGAGCCCTTCGAGCTGATGGACGAGGTCGAGCAGGCCCTCCAGCTCCAGGTCACGCCCATCAGCTGGCCCATCGGCAGCGGCCAACGCTTCCTCGGCTGCTACGACTTGAAGCGCGATCGGTTGGCGCTGATGGAGCGCGTGAAGAACCGCGTGGGCGACGAGGGCGAGGTGTGCAATGGCCTCGACGATCCCAAGCTCGATCAACTGCTGCCCGAAACCGCAGTTCGCACGCTACGCGAAGAGGTCGAGATGGCGCGCGGCTTGTGTCCGCCCTTCGACTTGGACGAGTACCGCGGCGGTCACATGACGCCGGTCTTCTTCGGCAGCGCCATCAACAACTTCGGTATCCGCGAGCTGCTGCGCGGCGTAGCCGAGCTGGCCCCGCCTCCGCGCGTCCAAAAAGCCAAAGAACGCGAGGTTTTCCCGAGCGAAGACAAGGTGACGGCGGTCGTGTTCAAGGTGCAAGCCAACATGGACCCGAAGCACCGCGATCGCATCGCCTTCGTGCGGCTGTGCTCCGGCCATTTCCAACGCGGCATGAAGCTGACTCACGTGCGCAGCAACTCCGTGATGGCGCTCAACAACCCGGTCAGCTTCTTCGCCCAAGATCGCGAAGTGACCGAAGAGGCCTTCGCGGGCGACATCCTCGGCATCCCGAACCACGGCAAGCTGGGCATCGGGGACACGCTCACCGAAGGCGAGACCCTCACCTTTACCGGCATCCCCAGCTTCGCGCCCGAGCTGTTGCAGCGCGTTCGCCCCACCGACCCCATGCGCGCCAAGCACCTGGGCCGCGCGCTCGAGCAGCTGGCCGAGGAAGGCGCCGCCCGCATCTTCAAGCCGCGCATCGGCAGCAACCACATCGTCGGCGTCGTGGGCGCCCTCCAGTTCGAAGTCCTCGCCGATCGCATCAAGAGCGAATACGACATCCCGGTCGCGTTCGAGAACGCCGGCCTTTTCACCGCGCGCTGGATCGAAGGCGGCGACGCCGTCACGCTCAAGAAATTCGAAAACGGCAACGAAGGCTACCTAGCCGACGACCACACCGGCGCCCTCGTCTTCCTCGCCCGCAACTCGTGGCACCTCGAAACCACTCAAAAAGAGTGGCCGCAGCTCAAGTTCGCCAAGACCAAAGAGCAGTGAGCTCGGGGGTAGGCCCAGTCCCGTCCGTGCCGCCGCCGCCCAGCTGGGCGGCGACTCCGTCACCAGCCAGCAATTGCTAGGACCCAGATTTTTTCACAGGGAGATCGGGAGATCGGGAGGGCGAGCAGAGATTTTGGGCGCCTCGACTCGTCGACGATTGCGTCGCTTTTCACGGCGCTGTGAAGGGCGACGCAATGGCCGGAACGGATCGGCGCCCCATTTCGCTCCCGATCTCTCGATCTCCCTGTGAAAAAATCTGGGTCCGTAGAGGTCGGTACAACGACGATGAGCGACTCGTCAGTTGCCGGCGATTTGCTTCATCAGGCGGTCTTTGTCGAGGTAGCCGGGGGTGAAGATGTAGGCGTCGGCGTTGGCGGCGGCGCTGACGACGACGGTGGCGCCGGAGAGCGCGCCGCTCGAGATGTCGCAGCGCGAGCGCTTGACGGTGCCGCCGTTGGAGGCGGGAACGTCGAAGGATTTGCTCTCGGTGGCGCCGAAATCGGCGCACGAGACGGGCGCCGGAAACTTGGTCGAAAAGCGCGACAGCTTGGTGTCGGCTTCCCAGTAACGCACCGTGAGCGTGTTGTCCCCGGCGGTGCGGGTGCCGGTGCACAGGCGTTCCTTGGACTTGGTGACGGCGGCGGCTTCGGCCGCATCGCTGGGCGTGTCGCACACGGGTGACGCCGAGGCCTTGTCTGGCGCGGCGCGGTTGTCTCCGGCCCAGCTGATGAACAGCTTGAGCAGGGCGTCGTTCTTGGCTTTGCGCTGCGCCTCGGCTTCAGCGTTGGCCTTGACCGTCGCTTGCGCGGTCGACAGCTCTTTGTCGAGCGTGGCCAGACCGTCTTTGTCCTGCCCGGCGGCGTCACACATCTTGTAGGCGTACTCGCGCCACTGCGCCGCCAGCGTAAAGTCGTTCGACTTGATGGCTTGGCGAGTAACGTCGAAGCCCTGGTTGCACTTGTCCGCGTTACGAGTCTGGCAGCCGAGCGCCAACAGCACGCAGCCCACCGCAAACGTTCCGGGTCGGAAACTCATGGCCGCATATAAGCGGGTGCCGCCGCCGTTTTCAACCCATCCGGCCAGTCCAGCTGAAAATGGTGTCAGCTCGCGCAAAGCGCGAGCCAGATCGCCCCCACCCATACCTTGGCGAGAGCAGATCACGATCGGCGCATGAGAGACGGGCCGCGACAAACTCGGCGAGGCCGAGCGCCCGTTGCACGCCAACTCACGAAAGTCGCAGACCCCACTAAGCAAGGGCACGGAGGAGAACCAAGACCCCAGAAATCGCGTTAGCGATTTCTGGGCACCCACCCATACCTTGGCGAGCGCAGATCACGATCGGCGCATGAGAGAAACCCTAATTCCCGGCTTCGATGGTGACCAGCTCGGCCGCGAAGCAGGACAGCGCGTGCAGGCTGCGCCGCTGCCACAAGATGCTGGGGTTGGACAGAAAGCGAATTCGGTACTGACCCGAGGTCAGGTCCGACACTTCGCTGATCCAGCTGACGAAGCTCTTGAAGCAAGAGCTGTTCATGAACTCGAGCTCGCGCAGATCCATCTGCACCTCGGGGATGCCGAGCTCGAGCGCCTGCTGGTGCACGCGAGTCAAAATCGCTTCCACGCTGTCGGTCACGCGCAGATCGGCGGTGCCCCACAGCTTGGCCACCAAACCGCTGTCCTCACGGGTGAGACGCGCGCGAAGCTCCGCGGCCTGCTCGACGGGCAATGTAATCACGGTCACGCTGCACCTTCTTTCCGCTGAGGCATCAAGACCTCGGTCTCCGCGCTCACGGTGATGGTCCCGTTCTTTCCGCACGCGACGCTCATGGCCATCTCGGCCTCGGCGTGAATGCGGGCCAAACCCAAGCCCGAGCCGTCGGTGCGCGAGGCGTTCTTGCGCATCAAGCTCAGGTAGTAAACGTTGGCGTCCATCGACATCATCTCGTCGATCGCCCGTTGGATGTGCTCGGCGTCCTCGGGTCGCCCGCGGTTCTTGGTACGAATGCGCACCTTCACGCGCTCGCCGCGACCGCTCACTTCGATGCGTACCTTGGCCCGGCCGTCACGCGAGTACTTCACGGCGTTCTCGAGCAGCTCGTGCGTGGCCAGCGCGACGCGCGAGGTGGCGTCGGGGTCGCACAAGGTGCGGTCATAGAAATCACTGACGAAGCGCCTCACGATCGACACCAGCTCCGGCTTTCGCTCGAACGAAAGCTCACAAAAACCTAGGTCCCGCGGCTCCGGCTCGTCTGGCATGTTGCCACTACCTCAAACGGTCGAATTTTCACCACCTTAAGCGCGATGTGCTGGCCCGACATTTTCCGGTGCAAACGAAATTAAGCCTGCGCGCGAGTCGGCCGTACAGCATTGGGACCTGGATGAGTCGAGGCTCGATCGCCAAGGCACTATCGCGCATGCCCCCCGCAAGCGCCGCGGCGGAGCCCCGCGTCGCGGTCACGTCGGAGACGCTGCTCGAGTCGGTGGCGGCGCTGGAAGCGGTGCTGGCCCAAGCCCGCGCCCACAACACCGCTGAAGGCTGGGCCGAAGCCCAGCGCGCCGCGCACCAGGTCTACGTCAACGCCGAGCAGGGCGACTTTTCCGAGGTGGCCAACGCGGTGCTGCACGTCGAAGACGCGGTAGCGGCCGTCGCCGAGGGTGAGCTGGCGCCCGACTCGGGCACGTTTCGCCAAGTAGACGCCGCGCTGCGATCTGCCCGCGCCGCCTGCGCGATGCCCGAAGCCCAAGCCGCGCCGATCGAGGCGCCTTCCAGCCGTGGAGCGGTTTGGATCGTCGGCGGCGACGGCGTGCTCAGCGCCGACCTGGCCCGCCTGGTTGCGAAGAAGCACCTCGACGCGGTGTTGGTGGCCAAAGACGAGCTCGAACAGAGAAATGACGCTCCGAACGCGCTGATCGTCGAGCTCGGCGCCGACGAGCCGGAAGGCTTCGCGCAGCAAGTGGCACGGCTCCGTCAACGCCAGCCGCGCTTGGCGCTGGTGGTGTTGTCCGAAGACGGCGGTTACGGCGCCCGCATGGCGGCGGCACGCCTGGGCGCGATCCTGTACTTCGTGTTGCCGACGACCGCGGAAAAGATCGCGGCGGCACTCGACACGCTGGAAATCGGCACGCTGCAAGAGCGACCGCGGGTGTTGGCCCTGGCCTTGAACGGCAGCATCGACTGGCTGCGAGACCCGCTCGAAGCGGCGGGCATGGAGCTCAAAGTCTTCCACCACCCCGAGCTGGTGCTGGAGGCGCTGGACGCTTCTCAGCCCAGCGCGCTCGTGCTCGACCAAACCGGCACCGCCAGCGCGCTGTTGTGCCGACTGGTGCGCGCCGCGCCGCGTTGGCGCGATTTGCCGATCTTGGCTCGCGCCGGCCGTGCGCCCGACGCCTGGCTGGCCGGCTTCGAAGCAGGCGCCGACGACATGCTGCCCCACGACATCACTCCCGGCGAGCTGACGGCGCGGCTGCGGGTCCGGCTGGACCGCACCCGCATCTTTCGCGAGCAGAGCAACCGCGATCTGCTCACGGGCCTGCTCACCCGGCGCGCCTTCACCGAAAGCGTCCTGGCGCGCGTGGCCGAAGCGCAACGCTCGCGCCGGCACCTGTCGCTGTGCTTGATGGATGTCGACCGTTTCAAGTCGGTCAACGACACCTACGGCCACGGCGTCGGCGACAAGGTGCTGTCGGCGTTCGGAGCGCTGTTGGGCACGCGCTTTCGCTTGCAAGACCTGCGCGGCCGTTGGGGCGGCGAAGAGTTCATCATCGCGTTTTACGGCGAATGGGCCGAAAGCGCGCGCGAGATCTTGTCGCGCGTCACCGCCGAGTTTGCCAAGATCACCTTCGACGGCGGGCAAGGCCGTTCGTTCAACGTCACGGTGAGCGGCGGCATCGCCACCTACCCCATCGACGGGCGCACGCTGGAAGAGCTGGTAGCCGTCGCCGATCAACGTCTGTACGCGGCCAAGCAAGCCGGCCGCAACCGCATCCGCATCTGAGAGTACCTTGGCCGTTTCTCTGTCGATTTTGCCCAAGAATCTGACCCTGCTGCCGCAGGCGGAGCGCAAGCGCATCTTGTCCAGCACGCGCCTGCAAGTGGCGTTAACCGGCTTCATCGCGCTCTTGGTGGCGGCGTTGTGCGCGGTCGTGATCCTGTTCGTCGGTCACATCTTCGATTGGCTGACGCCGCGCATGCAGCAAGACTTGGGCTGGAAGGTGGCGCGCGGGGCCGTGGAAGTCGCCCAGCGGGGCGAGCTGGCGCTGATCTTGAAGGACGAGCCGATGCTGCAGGACGCCTTCGAGCGCTACGCCAAAGACGACGACGTGCAAGCCATCGTGGCCGCCGACCCGAGCGGGCGCGTGATCGCCACCCACGGTGAGCTGCCCATTCCGGCGGCCGAGCTGTTCGCCGCGCCACGCGCCCAGCTGAAGCAGCGGCAAGACCACGCGTGGCCGTGGGCGGCGCAGAACGTCGAGGGCGCCGACGTGGGCAAGGTGGCGATGGTGGCGTCCACCCTTCGGCTCGAAGCCGGGCGGGATCTACGCCACCGCATCTTGGTGCTGACCGGGGTGGCCGGCTTGCTGGGCCTGGTGCTCAGCCTGTCGTTCGTCAAATGGTACGTGGGGCCGTTGCTGAAGGTGACGGGGCGCGCCTTCGAGGGCTTGGAACGCGCCGCGACGGAGCTATTGAGCAAGCAGCGCCTGGAGAAAGAGCTCGAAATCGGCGCCCGCATCCAAACTTGCCTGCTGCCCAAGACCGTCGCCATTCCCGAGCTGGAGCTGGCGGCCAAGATGGTGCCGGCCAGCGAAGTCGGCGGCGACTACTACGACGCCTTCGCCGCCGGTTCGGGTGGCTTCATCGGCATCGGCGACGTGGCGGGGCACGGTCTGACCTCGGGCTTGGTGATGTTGATGGTGCAGAGCGTGGTCGCCGCGCTGGCGCGCAAGTCCCCCGAGGGCTCCCCCGCCGAGCTGGTGTGCGCGCTCAACACCGTGCTCCACGACAACATTCGTCATCGCCTGCAAAACAAGGAGCACGTGACCTTCACCCTGCTCCGCTACGCGCCGGGCGGCAGGCTCACCTTCGCTGGCGCGCACGAAGAGATGTGCGTCTATCGCAAGGCTACCGGCAAGGTCGAGCTGGTCGAGACCCCCGGCACGTGGCTGGGCGCCGTCCGCGACGTTAAAAAGCACACCGTCGACTCGGAGCTTTTGCTGGCTCAGGGCGACATCGTGCTCCTCTACACCGACGGCGTGACGGAAGCGCGCGCCGCCGGCGGCGAGCAGTTCGGCCTGGAGCGCTTGACGTCTTTGCTCGAAAACTCGGCCGATTTGCCGATGCCGGCGTTGATCGAGCGCGTTTACCGCGCCGTAGTCGCGCACGCCAAAGAGCTGGACGACGACGTGACGCTGCTGGCGTTTCGCAGGACGTAGTCAAGAAGGACCGCCGCGGCGGAAGCTTCAGCGACAACGCCAAAGCAAGCCCCGCGGGCGACGGGGGTGTTACCGAATCGCTTCGAGCGCGGCGGAAGCGGCCAAGCGCTCGATCGCCACGTACATGCGCGCGTTCTTGGTCGGAAAATCGTAGGTCCCGAGCGCACCCAAGTGCTCACAGGCCATGGCCACCAGTTGCCAAGTTTGCGCTTCGTCGACTTCCAGCGTTCGCTCGTTGAAAGCTTCGAGCGCGGTCTGCTGCGCCAGCTCTTTGAGCTTGGCGGCGCGCTCGCGCACGTCGTCCGGGAACGACTTGTTGGCCCAAGCCCACTGCCAGCTTTCGTCTCGGGCCGCGTGCGTACCAATCGGCGTCACGTCGGCTTCGACCGCCAGCTGCGAGCCGTCGTAAAAGCGCAATTTGCCGTTCGCCAAGTCGACTTCGAAGCGGTCGCAAGCGCCCAGCCCACTCGCCGATAGGTCGCTTTGCTTCTGCTGCAGCCGCTGCACACAACTCGCAACGAACTCCCCGAGCTGGACGTCGTCCATACCGTAGCGTTATCACGCGCAATTTCGGCCGCCTAGAGCCACCGGGGAGCACACGGCGGCTATCGCTGAGGGGCGGCGTATTCGTTCAGTGTCGGGAGTCGGCTCGTGCTGGACGAATACGGTAAGGGTGGTCTCGCGCGTAAGCCCCGCCTAGCGTTGCGCGACGATGCCGAGCCAAGTCACCTGCCCCGGCTGCAAGCAACCGCTCGAAGCCGAAGAGTTCTTGAACGCATGCCGCAGCTGGTTCGCCGCCGTCGACTGCGTTTCATACACTTGCCCTCACTGCCATTCCGCCGGCGAAGCGCGCCTCGAAACCGGACGCATCTCTCACGGCTACACCTACGCGGCCGGCGCTCCCCACTTCGCAGCCATGATCACCACCGCCCTTCCCGGGCTGCTCGTCGAGACGACCACCAACGGCCTCGAGCTCACGCTCGACGGCACCACCCGCTCGGTCCCCCGCTGCTAGCGCCCAACGTCCGTCGCGCCACCTGCTATCGACATCGCTCAGACCCTGCCTGCTGCCATGCCCCAACCCCGCCAGCGCCCCACATCCCAATCGGCCCGCTCCAAGCGCACCACCAGCGCCCCGAAGCAACCCGCCCCGAAACGTGCCGCCCCGAAACGAGCCAAGCACGCAACCGCCGACTCCGCGAGACGTAAGCCAAAGGCGCAAAGCATCGACGACTATTTGGACGGCGTGAGCGCCGCCCAACGCCCGGTGCTCGAACGGTTGCGCCGCGTCATTCGCGCGGTCGCACCCGCCGCCGAAGAATGCATCAGCTACGGCTTGGCCGCCTTCCGGCTCGACGGCAAGCTGCTGGTTGGCTTCGGCGCCACCAAAGCCCATTGTGCGTTTTACCCGCTGAGCGGCAGCACCATCGCCGCTCACCAGCGGCAGCTGCGCAGCTTCAAGACCAGCAAGGGCAGCATTCAGTTCTCACCGGAGCAGCCGCTCGCGCCGTCGCTCGTGAAGCTCCTCGGCCGCGCGCGCATCGCCGAGAACCGACGCTAAATCGCAGGGCCGGAGCCACCCCGCGCACCCGGCGCTGGGCGAGACGCCGTTACGCTTTGACTGCCGGCGCCGGGACCTTCGCCATCGAGCGGTCCTGAGCAGCGGCGGCCAGCGGCAGCGTGACGAGAGCACCGAGCAGGGCGAGCAGCATGTCCCACTGGGCGTCCCACACGTCGCCTTGAGAGCCAAGAAAGGCGGTACCGACGTCGGGCGCGGCCAACACCGCCGTCCACCATTCCAGCAGCTCCCAAAACGCGGCGAAGGCCAGCACCACCGAGCACACCAGGAAGAAGAGCCAGCCGCCGCGCGGTAGCGGCGTCTTACGCAGCAGAACCTCGCGCGTGAGCAGACTGGGCACGACGCCGAGGGCGATGTGCCCGATCCGGTCGTAGTGGTTGCGCGCGAGATGAAACGTCTCTTTGGCCCAATTGCCGAGCGGCGTCAGCGCGTACGTGTAGTAGCCGCCATAAATCAAGATCTGGATATGAAGAAAGACGCAAACGTAGACGAGGTGCGACAGCGGCAAACGCCGGTACACGGCGATCAGCACTGCCACTTCGATCAACCCCGGGCCGACCTCCAAGCACCAGCTGGTGCGCCCTGCCGGCGGTGACCAGAGCGTCAAAAGCGAGATGACCGCCAATAGGCCCAAAAGCACGACTGGCAGGCGCGCGTGGCGTCGAAGCTCGGGTCCCATCGAGCGGCATCATTGCAAAGAAGCGTAATTTGCGGCAAGAGGCGTTTCCAGTCGCCGTGCGCACCCTCCTGTCCATCATCACCTGCATCGAGCTATTTCTCGTAGCTTCGCTCGGTTTCTTGTTCGTCGCGGTCGTGTACGTTTTCACGAGGCCGTTCGATTCGCGGCGGGTGATTTCCGGCAAGGCGCTGAGGATGGTCGCCCATTCGGCGGCGCTGTTCAGCCCGATGTGGCGCTTTCGAATTCACGGCGCGCTGCCGAAAAAGCTGTCCCCGAAGACGGTGTGCGTGAGCAACCATTGCTCACACACGGACGTGTTCTTGATCTGCCACGTGCCGTGGGAGATGAAGTGGCTGGCCAAGCGCAGCTTGTTCAAGTTGCCGTTCATCGGCTGGGGCATGTGGCTGGTGGGCGACGTGGGCGTCGACCGTGGCTCGGCCAAAGCCTTGGCGGCGTTAGACGAGTGCAAGTCGTGGCTCGAGCGCGGCGTACCGGTGATGATCTTCCCCGAAGGTACGCGGTCGAAGACGGGTCAGACCCAACCCTTCAAAGATGGCGCGTTCAAGGTGGCCATCGAATCGGGCGCCGACGTGCTGCCGATGGCGGTCGCCGGTACCGAGCATGCTCTTTCGAAGCACGACTGGCGTCCCGGGTTCGCCAAAGGCGTGCTTCGGGTCGGCACGCCTATCTCCACCGCCGGCATGACCGCCTCGGACCTTCCGCGGCTGAAGCAGCAAGCCTTCGAGCAAGTGCAGGCTCTGCGCGCGGAGATTTTGCCGCTAGCTCAGTAGCGTTTCTGCCCCACCGTGCATGACGGCCTCGGGCGCAAGAGCCCGAAAGCCCACGCGCCGCTCCAGGGCCGCCAAAACCAACGCGAACGGGCGGTTTCTTACAGCGCTATTGTCGCATGACCAGCGGCATCTCGGCGTCGGTGGCGACGCGATCGCCCTGGTGATACGTGTGGCGCTGGCCATGGCGCTCGCGATGCTGAGCGCACCACAGCTCCGTGCCATTGGTGGCGCGTCGCTCTTCCACGCAGCGTGGACAGGGTGGCTCGATGGCAGGCGGCGCCTCCGGCAGCGCTTTGGGCCGCACCACCAACACCGGACACGGCGCGAGCCGGACCGTGGCTTCAGCGGAAGAGCCAAGCAGCACGCGCGAGAGCCCGCGCCGGCCGTGCGTGCCCACCACCACCAAATCAGCCTCCAAATCGGCGGCGAGCTGCGCCAGCTCTTCGGCAATCGCATCGAAGCGCACGTGCGCCACGACGCGCCCGACCGGCCGCGCTCGGTTCTCTTTCAAGTACCGTTCGTAGGCGTCGTCCACGTACTTCCGAAAGCGCGTGCGCGCTTCGGTGATGGTCAGCACCGCCAGCGCCGACGAATCGACGGGCATTTCATAAGCCACCTGAGGGCCGTAGGTCTGCACGACGTTGACCAGATGCACCTCGGCGTTCGGCTGCTGCGCGCCGAGCTCGAACGCCTTTTGAACCGCGAGCTCCGAAGCGTCCGAAAGATCCGCACCAACGACGATGATGTACGGCTTGTTTGACATGAGCGGTGCTGAAGCACGGCTCGTGCCAAGCCCGCGTAAACGCTATTTTTCCGCTCGGCCCGTAGCGGACTCGGGCAACGGATTGAAAGGCTGGCCTTCACCGGCGGGCTCGGTATGCACGACCACGTCGGTAACGCCCGGCAGTTGTCGCTTGATCGCGTCGATCACCCAATGCGTGACGCGATGCGCTTCCACCACGTCGAGGTGGCGAGCGACTTGCACGTGCAGGTCGACGTGAATGTCGCCGGGCGCGCCGCGTGTGCGAATTTTATGCGCGCTGGCCACCCCGGCCACCTGCAAGACCACTGCATGCACGGCATCGGGCTCCAGCGCCGCGGCGTCCGCCAGGTAGCGCAAATTTTGCCGCAAGACTTGCACGCCGGTCCAAGCGATGAAGCCGGCGATGCCCAAGGCCATAACCGAGTCCAGCACGGTCAAGCCCGCCTGCACCAAGCCGACGGTCACGATCACGCCCAGCGTGACCAGGACGTCGGAGCTGGTGTGCGCCGCGTCGCTCGCAAGAAAAGGACTGCCCAGACGCTCGGCCTGCCGGCGCTCGTAGCGGGCCACCAGCAAGTTCACGCCTAGAGTGAGGGCAAGCACCACGAAAGCCAAAGCGTCCAGGTGAGGCGCCGGCGCGTGCCCCAACAGCCGCGCTGACGCGCTGGTAAGCACGTCGTAGGCCATGCCGAGCAGCGACAGGCCAACCACGCCCGCCGCCAGCACTTCGAACTTGGCGTGCCCATAAGGATGCCCGTCGTCCGCGGGCTGGGAGGCGAAGTACACGCCTGCCAGCCCGACCAGGTTGTTGACCGAATCGGTCAACGAGTGAAAGCCGTCAGCGCGAATCGACAGCACCCCGGTCGCATGGCCGTAAGCAATCTTGCTGGCGGCTACGAGCACGTTGAGACCGAGCGTGATCCACAACACCCGCGACACTCGGCGCGCCGCCTCCGCGCGGCTGAGGGTGGGTGTGTGTGGGCCCTCGGCTTCGGCCGACGCAGCCGCAGGCGCGGCAGGGCGAGAGTAAGGGGACGGCCGTTCCAAAGCGGACGGAACCCTACCACCGTGGCGCTTTACTCGCCCAAACGCCTTGGTGGTATATTCACTGATTGCGGCCGCCTCGCTCGAGACCCGCCGCTCCTTCAACATGCGTCATCTCCTTACCGCTCGTCGTGCGCTCGCCGCCAGAGCCGCGCTTTCGCTGATCGTCGGTCTTGGCATCGCCGCGGTGC